>JAJTIC010000119.1 GCA_021300175.1 Pseudomonadota bacterium | reverse complement strand
CTTCGCGGATCGATACTTCAGAAATCACAAGCTTCGTGGCTGTTCTTGTGGATGCAGACGCCACAGGGGCCAGCATTTCAAGAGTGCTCAAGGATCAAAGCGTTCAGATTCGTCTCGAGCGATTTGTTCGGGCCGAAAAGGCCGGAGCTAGAGCTTCACAAGTGATGCTGTTACCTATGATGCTTTTTATTATGCCCGCAGTTTTCATTGTGGTGTTTGGACCGATTATCGTCAGTTTCTTTTCGGGGGGAAAGTAATGTCCTTTTTGAAGAGACAGCAGGATCAAACTCAGCTCCTTTCAGACCTTAAAATCGCCCAGTCTTTCGGGGCGCGATTAAAAGGTCTGCTTTTTACAGATTCATTGAACGAGGACCAAGGACTGTGGATTCATCGTTGCAATTCCATTCATACGTTTTTCATGAAGTACCCGATTGATTGTATTTTTCTGGATGGTGATTTGCGAATTCAGCAACTTCGCTCCGACCTACAGCCTGCGCAAATTCTGTTTCCCGTCTGGGGGGCTAGGTCCGTGATTGAAACCAAAGCGGGAAATATTCAGAGATGGAATTTGACCTTAGGAGAAATACTCTATGTGGGCACTTAGAATATTAAGTGGCCCTCAAGCGGGCCAAGTTTACCTTCTAAAAAATGGCAAGAATCGGATGGGGCGTTCTGCAGAGAGCGATTTTCAGTTGAGTGGAAATGGAATTTCTAAGAATCATTTTGATGTCACGGTTTTTCCTGACAAGGTGATTCTTACCGATTTAAAATCAAGTAATGGAACTTTCTTGAATGGATTAAGAGTCCATCACTCGGTGATTCGGTTGGGTGACAAGCTTGCCGCTCATGATACCTTGTTTGAGATCATTCTGGCTCCTGAGCGGAAAACTCAAGCGACGGCACTGCCTGTCGCGACAAGAACTCCGGCCTATCAGCAAAACATGCCGACTTATTCTCAGCCATTTCCAACTTTGTCTCAAGGCCCCTTTCCGCATCCTGAGATGGCTCAACATCTCGGACGAATTGAAGAGTCAATCCCGTCGAGAGATCTGTTGATACGGCGTATTCAGAAGTATGTGAACGAAGTAGTCATGCCCTCTTTGCATCGGCTGGTGGAAGTTTTTGAATTTCAAAAAGTGATTTTGGGATTTGCTGTGGCTTTCGTACTGATGGTGACTTTGCTGTCGATGCTGCCCATGAATCAGATCACTTCCGAATCGATTGAGACAGAGAGCCGCAGGCGGGCCCTCACTGTTGCAAGAGCTTTGGCCAATGCCAATCAGAGGGTTTTAAGAAGTAATGACATCTCCTCTTTCAGTACAGATTTGATCTTGCGAGAAGATGGAATCGAAGATGTCTATATATTGTCAAAGGATGGCTCCATCTTAGCTCCGCCAGAAAGAGCAGGCTCGACGCCGAAACAAGCTGGTTTTGCAAAGGCCATCAAAGGTCAGACCAAAGATATCACTGACAAGCTCAGTGGTGGTTTAATTGCTGCCAGCACTGCGATTTTAGCTTTCGACGCTGATTTGCAAGCGAATACTGCTAAAGCCCATGTTGTCGTCATTTACAATCCAGGGTCTCTTAAGTTTGATGATGGCCGAGCTTTGAGTTTATTCTTTCAAATGCTTGTGCTGGCGAGTTTGATCGGTGGTGTGCTGTTCTTCTTGATGTACAAGCTGATCGAATATCCTTTCTTGAGACTGAGTCAAGAGATTGACTCTGCCATCACCGAAGGGCGAGATCATGCCGATGTGCCCATCAACTTCCCGGCTTTGCAAAAAGTGGTGGTAACGACCAATAGTTTGCTCAGTCGTTCGAGCCAAGTTTCTGCAGGTGGAGTGGGGGAAGCGGCAAGTCAGGTTCACCGTGAACCAGAGCTACAGAATTTAGTTCAGATGATTGGTTTCCCAGCACTGTTAGTCAATAAAGATCAAACAATTCTTTCGGTGAATGCGGCTTTCGAAGTGCTAACCGGAGTTGGACCTTCCTCAATATTGAATCGAAGTTTGCAGTTTATTCCGGATCAAGCTTTGTACAAGAATATGCAAGCTTTGATTCAGTCAGCACAAGCTCAGCCAGCAGCTACAGTTTCTGATCAGTTGGATATCAGTGGACACAACTTTAAGCTTAGCTGCCAGATGGTGAGTGGTGAATATTGGGTGATTACAATTTCTCCAGTTGAAAGTGCACAGGGAGGAGCTGCGTGAGTGCTGCACCTGTGATTATCAAATCGATAAAGTACACTGTCCAAGTTAACGGGCAGACTTTGACTTTTGATAAACCATTGGTGAGAATTGGCCGAGATCCCGAAAACGATATTGCACTCACAAAGGACTCGAGGGTTAGCCGATTTCATGCAGAGATCTACTTCGACAAAGGATCTTTGTACCTCCGAAATGTCTCTCAAAAAAATTATGTGTTGGTGAATCATCAGCCCATAGAAGAAATTTTGATTCAAGGTCGGTTGGTGGCTGAGATGGGTGAAACACAGTTGAACATCGAAGCTGATTCTTTGGCCCTTCAAGAGCCTCCGAAATCAAATCTCTTGCAACCCTTACAACTAGGACCGACTTCCCTGAGTCAGGCCCCGAGTAAACCTCTAGCGCAGCCAAAACCTCCGCCACAGATGGGGGCCAAGAAGCCATCCATGGAGTCTGGATTTGGATATGCCGAACCTCCAACGGCGAAGAATCCTGATCAGGGGCGATTGAGATTTTATCTCATCGTAGCTGGGATCGGTGCTCTGCTTTACTTCTTTGTCCTGAATGACAGTGGAAAAAAGAAAGTAGAAGTTCAAATTCGAAGTGATTCAGAGGTGCAAAGAGCGATCGAGGAATCTGCGACCAGCGTTCAAGAACTGCAGCGACAGCAAGAAAAAAAGGGTGAAGATTCGCTCCAGTATAAAACAGCACAACAGCATTACATCAAAGGCTTTCGAGACTATAGACAGGGGCAATATGCCAGAGCAATGCAGTCTTTTCAGGCGGCACTCTCTTTTCATCCCAGTCATGAACTGGCTCGAAAGTATTGGGCTCTTTCCAAGAGAAAATTCGATGAACTAGTGCAGTTCAATATGATTCAGGGACGAAGATACTTGGAGAAGCATAATTTTAGACTTTGTCGAAGCTCTTTTGCCAATGTCATGATTATGTTGAAAGATCCTAATGATCAAGTTTACCGAGAAGCTAAACAGTTTTATGATGAATGTCAGACAAGACTTGAAGGAAAATTTTAATGGCTCAGGTGAGATGTTATTTAAAAGGTGAGCTTATTCAAACCCTTGAAGTCGATCAAGGGAGAGAGTACATCATTGGTCGAGCAGACAGTTGCGACCTCATCTTAAATCCTGAACCTGGAATCTCTCGGCAGCACCTCAAGCTTTCTTGGAATCAAATTTGGCGGGTGGAGGTTCTGTCCAGATATGGAGAGCTCTACACCGATGGGCGTAAAGTTTCTTCTATCGATTTAGCATTAGGGCAGAAATTTTCTGTGCCTCCCTATGATTTTGAGTTTATGGATGTGACGGCAGATCAGCCTCTAGTGCCAATGGAAGCTTCATCGGAATCAGACTTCAGTGACAAAACGTTTGTGGGAGCTCCACAGATCGCTGTTTATTTAAAGGTCTTCAATGAATTGGGTGATAACGTTCACATCTTCAAGCTAGAAGGTCATAGTTGGATTGCGGGCCGAGATACAAGCTGTAACATATTTATCGATTACCAAAAATTTTCACGAAAACAGTTCGAAATGCGCCAAGAAGAGGGGGCCTATATGATTCGAGATCTCGGATCATCAAATGGAACTCTCCTCAACGGCCAAGCACTTCCTCAAGAGTGGACAACACTGCAGAGTGGAGATCAAATTCAGGTGAGCGACTGGGTGGTGTCTTTTGAAGTTCGAGATGAGTCCTTCGAGCAGAGGTGGGCTGGTGTTCGTGATCTTCAGAGGGCCCCTGTTGTTTTTGAATCGAGCAATTCAGAAAATGATCCAGCTCCTATGAATGCGCCTCAATATCTGAACTATCAGCACGGTCCGAATGTGGCCTATGGTCCAAACCCATGCTATGGACAGCCACCGGTATCTCCCAAGAAAGCAGGTCTGAATCCTGTTCGATTGATCATCATGGTTCTTGTGATTGGTGGAGCGATCTTCTATTTCACTCAACCTGCTGCCCAGAGCGAGAAAGTGGCGCAACAGAAGGGGAGTGCAAATCCCTTTGATAAGCTTTCACCTGAAAAGCAGCAGTACGTGAAAGACACGTATCGATTGGCCGACAGCTTGTTCAAGCAAGGTCGGTACGAATTGGCGCGACAAGAAATCGCCAAGATCCATGAGCTGGTTCCATTCTTCCAGGAATCTAAAAATCTAGAACAACTTGCCGATGTCGCAATTCAAACTCAAATTGATCAGCAAAAAGCCGAAGAAAAAGAACGTCAAGCCCGTGAGATGGAAGAAAAAATTGCTGTTAAAGTGGTTGAGTGCCGGCCTCTGTTGAGTCGAAAAGCGTCCATGGAAGCTTTAGATGATTGTTTAGGTTCTGTGGTGGTACTCAATCCAGATCACCCAGAAATTGTGAATTTAAAAATGAAAATGGATGCAGTGCTCACTCAACGATCCATTGCTGCACAAAGAAGTGCCGAGTATCAAAGCCAAGTACGCCGTCGAAAAGCAATCTATGAAAAAGCGCTGAGTGTCTTAAACTCTGGCGACCAGTTGGGAGCGATCCCTGCCTTTGAATCAGTCATCAAATCGAACCTCCCCGACCCTGAGAATTTAAAAGCTCTTGCGCGACGACAGATCAACCAAATTCAACAAGCTCTCGCAGAGTCACAGAGTGGATTTCAGAGAGCGGCTGAAGATGCTTATCGAAAGGGCGATCTCAAGACTGCTTATCAGACTTTACAAAGAGCCTTGAAGATCAATGCTGACAATGAGGTCATTAAAGGTCGCATGAAAAACATCATGATCGAGCTTCGCAAGCAAATGCAGGGCTACTACCAAGAAGGTATCCTTGAGGAGTCCGTTGGTGAAGTCGAGTCCGCAAAAGCTAAATGGAAAAAAATTCGAGAGCTTTCGGTTCCTGAAGAAGAGTATTACAAAAAATCTACCATCAAGCTCAAGCGCTATGGGTCCTTGTAATGAAGATTGAATCTAGATCTTACTCTGCGGACTCATTTTACCCTGCGCCCGAAGTATTTTTAAGTGTTTCAGAGCAGTTGATAGTTGTGGCTACAAGTTGGGCTGACAGGTCGGATGCGCGTGCAGTTATCGATGCGATTCGTGATCTTTTCTTGGTGACGGGTGATAAGGATGCGACTCAGCACTTTAGTAGTTCAACATCACTAGATCCTTTGAGTCAGAGATTGAGATCGAGTCTCTTGAGTGCCCACGAGCAACTCTTTATCTCAAGAAATAAGGAAGAATATCAGGCCGCCGTTGAAGTTTTGGCATTATCGTGGGATCAGCAGATGAATCTCAGCTTTGCGAGAGTGGGGGCTCCACATCTTTTCTATTATGGTCAGAATGTTTTGCATCCTCTCAGCTACACAGTGGACACAAGCTTTGCCTGGCAACAAAGTTCTCCTCTTCCCGCGGAAGTGATTGGAGTCGAAGCTTCTGTGCGAATTCAAACGGGACAATTCAAAGCCCAAAGGCAGGATAAAATATTTCTTCTGAGTCGTTCTGGAATTACTTCCTCTTTTTTTTCAGCGGAAAAGACCATTCATGACCTGACACGCAGTTTGGTCAATGACCAACCAGAAAAGCCATTTTGGATTGCTGAGCTTACTTGGTAGAAACTGATCCTCTTGAAGGTCCTCGAAGGGAGATTGGTTGAGGGCTAAGTTCTTTGATTCTGGGCTAAATCCGGATATTCGGGTGGGTTGATTCTCCACCGGGTGGCTTTGAGGAGCGGAATT
>JAJTIC010000063.1 GCA_021300175.1 Pseudomonadota bacterium | reverse complement strand
GAGATACAACAACGTCAATCCACATTCGGCTCTAGGAATGAAAGCACCATTAGTATTTGCAAAAGAAAGAGAAACCATGTTAGCAAGCTAACGCCACCTGACTCAGGATCTCTGACTCACAGAATCTTGGGAGAACCGCCGTGTCGATTGAAGATGTGTTTCAGAAATTTTTTAAAGTTACCTTGAGCGCTGAAAATGCGAAGAGTGATTTGTGGGCTAGAAAAAGACTTTTGCAACTTGAACAGGGTAAGTTTTTAAAAGCCCATAAGGTGCAAACTGGAAAGCTCACATACTACACGGCAACTTTCAAAGGTTACTACGCTCTGACGAATGTTTACCCTGAGAAAGCTTTTACAAAACCTGTGGGCGGATTCGACGTTAGAACATTTGCTCACGACAAGCTTGTTCTAAAATGCCGTTTTGATCTTGAAGAAAGACTGAAAGTCACCAACTGGATTTCAGATCGAAAACTGAAATCCTCGCCAGAGCTATCTGGCGGACTTTCATCAATTCACATTCCCGATGCGATCTATTTAACTCCGTCAGGACAAAGAGTTGCCTTTGAGCTTGAAATCGCTCGAAAGAGCAAAACTAGATATGCAGACAAGATTAAAAAATATGTTCAAGTCGTGAGAACCCTTGATGCGAACAAAAAGAAATTCGACGTGGTTCAGATCGTCTGCACTCAGGAATCGGTTTTTGATCTGTTAGTTAAAGAAACAAAAATCTACGGGTCACTTTTTAAAATTCAAATAATGAATCAATTTATTGCCGAGCTGGCTGGGGGTCGCACCGCAGGTGCGCAAGGAGATCGCAATGTTTAATCAAAATAAAAAACAAGAATATGTAACTTTAGGAAAAGTCTCAGGATCGCTTTGGAGAAAAGAAGAATTATCTGAAGGCCAACTGAATCACCATGTCCACGTTGTTGGGGCATCTGGCTATGGAAAGACAGTTTTACTTTCTCACATCATCAAACAGCGTATTCAGCAAGGTAAGGGGTTACTTTTTATAGATCTAAAGGCTGATAAGGAAACTCTGTTCAATTTCTCAAAGCATGTGGCAGAGGCTGATCGGCTTCATGATTTAATGATCTTTTCTCTGACAGAAAAAAATATGTCATTGCCTTATAATTTAGTGCTTGATGGGACAGCCACGCAGCTACGGGACCGAATCATGATGTCCCTCGAATGGTCTGAAGAGTTTTACAAAAATCAATCGGCTAGTTTTCTTTTGAAACTCTTGATTGGGCTTTGCTGGCTTCGTGACAATCAAAATTATGAATTTCACATAGGCACAATTTTAGACTGCGTGAATTCACCGGAACGGATCGAAGAGTTAGCTGACACTGTGCCTGAGAATCAACTCAAGATTAAATCCGTATTAGAACACTGCTATTCATTTTTGAACTCCGCAGACAACTTTAAATCACTTCAAGGGTTACGGACTCAGCTTGAAAGCATTGTGCTTTCAGATTTTGGTGATTTAGTGGCCACCAATAACCCAGGCATCAATCTGTTTGAGGCAGCTACCAATGGGAAAATCATCTTTATCTTTCTTGATACCAGAAGGTATTCTGAAACCGCCAAGGTTATTGGGCGCTTGATTCTGCAAGATTTAAAATCAGTCAGCGCCCGAGTTGACGCTGAGATTTCAAAGGCAGACCGCAGACACTTTAGTGTGATCATTGATGTGTTCGCAGATTTAGCCCAAGAAGACTTTATTAGCTTTCTCGACAGAGCCAGAAGTGCATCGATGTCGATAGTGGTAGCTCATCAAGAAATCTGCGACCTTGAACGCATCAGTCCTGAATTTGCTGGCAGACTTATGGGGAACACTTCAACTTTGTACGCCTTCTTACAGAAGCGTCCCGAAAGTGCAGAGATGATCTGCGGAATGGCCGGAACTCGCAAAGCTTGGAAAGAAACAGTTCAATCTGAAAAGTTCTTCGGGGTTGATGTCGCCACTGGTGGCAAATCACTTCGTGAGGTCGAAGAGTTTAATATTCACCCCAATCCGGTGAAGTCTTTGCGAGTTGGAAAATGTGTCTGCATTAAGAAGTATCCGCAATCCAGAGCATATTTGGTGGATGTGAGTCCACAATAAAAACAGCGTGATTAGAGGTTGGAAATTAGCTAATATTAAAGGATCAAAAAATGGGAAATTTTAAAAAGAACTTTGCAAAATGGAAAACGGAAACTGGCGAGCATGGCCCGAGAGCCATGACTCGTTTCGTGATTATGCAATTTGTGGAGGGGCTTCAAGCTGTAGCCCCTGACAGATACATCTTCAAAGGTGGAAATTTGCTTTGGCACTAAATCAAGACCCCAAGATCAACAGTTGATGTCGATTTTGCAACAGATGTTGAGCTTGAGATCGAACAAGTCTTAAAAGACTTTGCAAGCGTTCAAACGGATGGCTGTAAGTTCATAGTTAAAAATCATAATGTGGTTGAATCCAATGAAAAATCTGGGCTTGCGGTTCAAATGGAATTCATGACTGAAGAGGGATCAACAAATCCTTTCGGGATCGATGTTGTATTTGCAGTTAAAACCCACAGCAAGAGAATCAAGCTTGCCAATACGCAGGTAACAGCAGCTAGCCTTGAAAATATCATCGTTGATAAGGTCGCAGCCTGCCATCGCTTTGCTGGCGGTAATACGCGAATGAAGGATTTTGACGATCTCTACAGAATTGCAAAAGCCAATCAAAAGGTTGATGCTCAATTGATCCATAAACTTGCTCATGAGCGAGACATTGAGCTTTCGCTTGATCCTAACTGGACCAATAAGCAGATGAAGGAGGCCTGGGCTGAATACACTCAGAAGAAGGTCTATAAAGATGCCTCAGATCTACCCAAAGACATATCCCAACTTATTGATACTACTAATGATTACCTATCTAATGTTACTAAACTTGCTAAATAGTATATTTTTAGCTAAAATAGTAACATGAAGAATAAAGCCAAAAATATAAAGTTAATGTCAGGGATCTACAAGCACGCAGAGCTAGAGAAAATCTTTGGCTCAAAAATGGCTGTTAAGCGTGCTGTGGAGGCTGGCAAGATCGAGAAAATTTCGAGAGCTTTTTACGCCACTCCTGATGTTCCATCCAATCAGGCTTTTTATTCGGTGATCAAGAAGTTCTATGCTGGTGCTGTGATTTCAAAGCGGACTCTGCTTTATCATTATAAGCTCACTACAGATCAACCATCTGTAATTGATATCGATGTCGACACGGATTCAAAGCTTCGCAACAGCACCGATCTGATCAGCGTTTACCGCACCAATAAAATATTCAGCACGACATCTTTGGAAATCAACTCAGTGAAACTTAAAGGTTACTCTGTCGAGCGAGCCTTGTTTGAAGTTCTTCATTTTGAACAGAAACCTGGTCAGCTTACATCAGAAGTCGTTCATAATTATTTAGCTAACCATAAGTATGAACCTGTCACCATTCACAAGATCGCTCAGAAATACGGTAAGCGTGGACTAGAGCTTGCAAGCCTGATCCAAATGTTAGCAGGTAATAAGTTTCGCTATCGGTAAATCATGATTCGATGTTGTGGTTTGTGGTTTAAATTTTTTACGACCTACACCCTGTATATTGTTTTGCTTCATAATACGTGACACTCGATTGTGACATGCATAAAAACCGCTACAACTCACTTCAAGTGTATGACATAGCAACTGAACATCAATCAGCTCAAACGATAACTCTTCGACCATCTGAAATTTTACTTCAAATGGTCCTGCGAGAAAAAAGCAGCAGCTCGTTTTAATATATAATTTACCTTTTTTAACTCTTCATTTTCTTTACGAAGTCGCTTGATCTCTTCGGCTTCGTTTATTTATTCCGCTGCTGTCTTAATGTTGGCTTTATCAATTGAAAATATAAACTTATCTCGCCAGACGTATAACACGCTATCTGATATACCCAACTGCTTTGCTGCTGCTGAATAGTTACCGAGCTCTTTTGCTAAATTTAATGCTTCTATTTGGAATTCTTTGGTGTACTTACGTTTTTCCATTCTTTGGTATCCTTTGCCAAACTTCTAGGCCTTATACCACATATTTTCGTGTCCACCAAATCGGGGCCAGATAAATCAAACCGGGGGCTGGCACTGGTTTGATTGATTTTCTTCGTTCTTAAGATCAAGAGGCTGAACAGGTTCCTAGAATACCTTGCAACATCATGAATCTATAATTGAACTTCCTACAGTTTACTTACAACCAAGAACCTCTTGAATGGCTGCTCGGTTACCTATTCCAGTTCCCACTTCAGCAGTCTCATCATTGTCGTTGTAGGAATAGTTATCGTAATAGAACCGTTGAGACACACCTCTAATTGCTTCAGGAGTTGGGTAGTCGGAAGAGAAGAAGTATCCAGAAATGAATCCCTTGTATTCGTTTGTAAACTCCACTTTAAGAATGCTAAAGCCAGGTTTTGCACCATCTCCAACAAAAGTAATTGATTTAATTGAACATAAAGAAGAATCTACTTCAATGTTCTTAACAATCAATTGTATAGGGAGGGTTTCGATTGACCCATGCTCTCTTGGACAATTTCTCCGCTCACCACATTTATAGACATAACTGATACTGGCCTCGACAATGGGTCTTCCTTGTCTCTCGCCAACGTAACTTACAATTCTGATTCTTGAGGCTACTTTGAAATCCCCTACTTGAAAGGACTCGTCGTTCTTCGGTTCTCGCATTGAGACACTGTTGTTAGATAACATCGCTTTAATAAGAGCAGTATCGGTTTCTGAAGCGTTACAGATCGAAGCACCGAGGGTAATGACTGACACAATTGCCAAGAGATATCGACGATTCATAGAATTTCCTTTTTTAACTGGTTTTACTAAAATTGCTTTTTTCATAAAATCTCCTTTGATTTTGTTAATATAGAAAAACCAAATTATATGATATTTTAATTTAAAAAATAGATGTAATGATTTTAAACAGATATATTTTTCAAAAAATCACGAATTGAACCGAATTAAACCTAACCGCCACTGTCCAAACTGGTTTCGAGGAAGGAACCATGAAGCCTTTGCTTCAAGCCGAATGTAAAATAGATGTGGAATAAAAAAGGAACCTTACAATTTCAGATTCCGATACCGACATACGAACAAAAAT
>JAJTIC010000073.1 GCA_021300175.1 Pseudomonadota bacterium | reverse complement strand
GAACTTGGTAGTTATTCGGAAAAAGGGCTGCTGCTTGATTCAAAGCGACCATTGCTTCGGCAAAGGAATACCTTTGTGAAAGATAGTCTGCTTTTGTCACATGAGCGATGGTCAGTTTGTTATCAGCCGCGATGGCTCGATCAAGCCAAGAGATTGACTCTAAACCTTGATTGATCTTCCATAAGCTCAGAGCAGCTCTGTAAGCTGCCATCGCGTTTTTAGGATCTTGTTCAAAAGCTGCTTTATACTCAGCTTGTGCAGACAAATAGTTGCCCTGTCGATAATACTGATCGCCCAGGAACAGAGCTTCTGAATCTCGACCACCTTCTTGTGCTTTCAAATCAGCACCCAAGCTATGTGCTAAATCTTGAATCGCTTTGTTGGTCGGATTGAGTTGATTTGCTTTTCTAACAAACTGGATAGCTTTCTCTTTTTGAGATTCAGCCACATAGAGCTTTGCAACATTAAATAAAGAATGACTTTCTAGCAGACTTTCTACTTTTCCGGGCGAGGCCAGAGTTGCAGTCAGAATTTGCAAAGCTTCGGCATTTCTATTGAATGACTCAAAGAGAATATTCCCAAGTGAAAGCTGAGCGCCTTTATGCTTTGGAAGCCGCTCTGCTAATTCCATATATTTTTTTACGGCCTCATTGAAATCTTTCGCAAGTTCGAGATTCTTCCCGTGTTCATAAAGTGTTTTATTCCACTCTGGCCATAGTTGATTGGCCTTTTCTGCGTACAGAGCCGCCGATTTGAAATCGCCTTCTTCAGACAGAATTTCAGATTTCATGAGATACAAAACAGGAGCTGTCGAAAACTGTGCCTGATTCAATGAGTGATCGATGAGGCCTCGAGCTTCATTGAATTTTCCAAGAGTCAGAAGTTTAGTGACTTCGCAGTAAATCGAGTTCACACCAATTGGGTCAATCGATCTTACTGACTTGCTGACAAAATGAATTGCATCTAAATCTTTTGAGTCTTGTTTCACATGAGGCCATAGCTCTTTGTAGACTAAACAAAGAAGCCCTCTGGCCTCAGCATTCTGTGGCTGACTCTGCATCACTCGAATCAACTTCTCTTGAGCTTCCCAATAGGACTCAGGTGTATCTTTGGTAAAAAGCTCTATGGCTTGAGCCAAAGTCGTTTTCAATTTCTCTGGATTAGGAATTCGCTCCTGCGGAACCGTGGGATCGATCAGGTTGAGCTTTGCATCTTTTAAGCTATTGGTGCGAGAAAATTTCGGCTGAGTGATCAACCACAGCACTCCGCTTAAACCCACCACCAACAAAATCACAGGTACAAGAAGCCCCCTTTTCCATTTTGAGGCCATCACTTTTTCTTCTCTTTCAAGATCTAAAGTCACCGGGCGAAAATTGGGAGGTGTCGATGGCTGATAACTTTGCTTCTCTATTTGATGGTGAGTCCCTGGCAGAACCACAGTGGCTTCAAAACGGTCTTCATCTAATTTTGCAGGTGCTAGCGGTCGAATGACCGTTTCTTCATTCGTTGGCTCATCCTCATTCTTAATTGGTGTTATTGAAGTTCTCAAAACACTTTTTGATTTGGACTTTGGTTTTTCTAGAACTTCTAACAACAAGTCATAAAATTCAGGCTCTCGAGAGATCGAGAGCCACTTGCCATCAGGATACTTTCGAATTTGTTCCAAGCCCTTAAGGCTTCCATCACTGATTAACTTGAGAACTGTTTGGGTATTGTAAGGACCAATTTGCTGCCCTGATTCTGTGCGAATAAGCCATTGTGTTTTTCCGTCATTGGTGGGCATAGACCCTTGATTATATTGAGTTTTATCTACCTGGGCACCAGCTCCTTAAGAACACCCACTTTAGTCTCAAGACTTTGGTACTAGATTGGAACCAAAAAACCAGACTGGAACCATGGTGCAATGCGCTATTTGCCTGGAGCTTCATATATTTGCAGCAATCCCCGTACAGCGTCTGGCACGTGGCTTGCTGTTATCGAGGTTATCAATGACGGTAGTTCCAGTTGGGGTTCTAAGAATGAACAAAGTAGTTGAAAGCTTAATGGAGAAAAAAACAATGATCCGAAATGCTTTGATCACGTTTTACATCTTGATGGTTCTTGGTTTCTCAGCAACAGCTCGTGCAAACACCATCATGCCTATCTTCGTTGATCACGAACAAGTAAAGACTCAAGTTTATGCAGGTGAAATCGCCGTGACAGTAGACGGGGATACTTACTTGGTCGTGTCTGAAACTGAGTACTATCGCTTAGAGAGCAACATTGACTTGAAAGAGTTCAATGGACTTGCTGTTGAGATTGAAGCTTTTGAACTAAAGCACAAAGTGGGACCCGTTTTTGAGGTTGCGTCTGTGGACCCCCTCCCCGGATTCAAAGCTGAAAATGGTGTCACTCCTGTGCTGATTGTTTTTCAAATTCAGGAAATTGCCCAATAAGCAGATATTCTGAGGAAGTCACAGCCCAACCCCCTCCGGGCTGTGACTTTTTTTTACTCACTCACTCTTCTAACGTGAGCACCCAAAGCAGATAATTTATTTTCAAGTTTTTCATAGCCTCTATCGAGGTGATAAATACGGCTCACTAGTGTTTCCCCACTTGCTACCAAACCCGCAAGCACAAGAGATGCACTCGCTCGAAGGTCTGTAGCCATGACAGGTGCGCCTTTGAGCATTCCGGGTCTTCCCCGCACCACAGCCACTCTGGTTTTAGGTGTGATATCAGCACCTAGTCGCATCAGCTCTTGAACGTGCATAAAGCGATTTTCGAAAACAGTTTCCGTAATCACACTTGTACCTTGAGAAACTGCCATTAAAGCCATGTACTGAGCTTGCAAGTCAGTTGGAAACAGCGGGTACGGATTGGTTGTCATATCCACCGCTTTCCATCCTTGATTCTTAAAAACCGTCACTGAGTCTTTGCCAATTTGAAATTTGAAACCGGCATCCATCATTTTGTGAGTCAAAGATTCTATATGTTCTGGAACCATCTGATTGACGGTGACTTCACCACCGGTGATTGCACCAGCAATCACCAAAGTACCTGCCTCAATTCGATCTGGCATGATTTTGTATTCAGAAGGGAAAAGTCTTTCCACACCTTCAATGCGGATCACACTGGTACCATGTCCAGAAATCTTCGCGCCCATGGCGATCAGGTAATTGGCAAGATCAACGATTTCAGGCTCTTTTGCTGCATTCTCAAGAATTGTTGTTCCTTCTGCAAGACAAGCCGCCATCAAAAGATTTTCAGTTCCACCGACTGTAGTAGTTTCAAAGACAAAGGTAGCTCCTTTAAGCTTTTTAGCTTTGGCTTTAACGTAACCCTCTTGAAGTTCAATCTCAGCACCCAGCGCCCTCATTCCATCAAGATGAAGATCAATGGGGCGTGTCCCAATAGCGCAGCCTCCAGGCATCGAAACGACGGCTTCACCGTATTTCGCAAGAAGTGGGCCCAAGCATAAAATGCTTGCCCGCATCTTACGAACAATGTCGTAGTGCGCTTCTAATGATGGCGCTTTACCCACTTTCACTCGAAAGTAATCACTGTCCCATTGTGTTTTACAACCAAGGCTTTCCAGTAATTCGGCCGTCGAATCAATGTCTTTGAGGCGTGGAACATTTTTGAATACATGTTCGCCCTCAGCAAGAAGCGTGGCAAACAAGATGGGAAGAGCGGCATTTTTCGCTCCGCTGGTTGATACTGTTCCATTCAGTTGGTGTCCACCGACAACGACCATTCTATCCATAGGCTTCCTTACTGTGAGGATTTTATCCCGATCACATGTCTTGGGAGTTTTGCTAAATCCTTCAGAATCTTCACTTGAGAAAAAACTTCGATTTGCTGCAAGTGTCTCTCCATTTCAGGACCTTGCTCAAATCCCATCTCTAATCCTAAAAAACTTCTGGGCTTCAAAAAAGGAATGACTTGAGAAGACCAGGCTTTTAAATCTTGAAGACCATTATCGGAAGAGTACAAAGCCTGCGCTGGCTCGAAAGCTTTCACGTGTGTCTCAACTCTGGAGTCACTAGGATCAATGTAGGGAGGATTCCCAAGAGCGATATCGAACTCGCGCCCAAACTCGTAAGTTCTGGCATCGGCTAATACCATTTCAAAACTCAGTTCTTTGAGCAATGTCTGTGCATTAGTCTTTGCCACCATTAAGGCTTCCGACGACTGATCCAAAAGTACAAGATGTAACTGAGTGAAGCCCATTTTTTGTAGCTCCAGCGCAACACTGATGCCAATACATCCAGAACCACAACCGAGATCTACCAACAAAAGCTCCTGAGATTTATCTTTACTTGCAAGTGCCCAGCCGCAAGCCTCTTCCACAAGAATTTCCGTTTCAGGTCTTGGAATCAAAACCCGAGAATCCACTTGGAATCTGGAGCGATAGAAATCTTTGTAGCCTAATATATAAGCCACAGGCTCGCCCTGGGACCTTCGACGAACAAAATCTCTGCAAAGTTGAAGCTCACTTTCCTTAAGCGGTTGATCAAACTTCAAATATAGCTCCACTCGATTCTTCATCTTTAAGGCATCAGCAATAAGAAGTTCTGCATCAAGACGAGCCGATTCAATTTTCTTTTCTTTGAAAAACTGAGTCGTGCGGTCAAGGACTTCTTTTAACTTCATGCTCTTGGGCTTTGATTTTTAAGGGCTTCTGCTTGGAAATGAGCGATCAATGGATCAATCACATCTTCGAAGTCACCGGACATAATTTGTGGCAACGAGTGAATCGTTAGACCAATTCGATGGTCGGTAACGCGAGTTTGTGGAAAATTATAGGTCCGAATTCTCTCTGATCGATCACCTGTTCCAATTTGCTCAAGGCGAGCGTCCGAATCAGCTTTTCTTCGTTTATCGTCCTCGATCTGTTGGAGTTTTGCGAAAAGAATCTGCATCGCGCGCTCTTTATTTGCGCTTTGAGCTTTTCCCTCCTGACAGTGAACAATCAACCCTGAAGGAATATGATGAATCCTCACGGCAGATTCAGTTCTATTTACAGACTGACCACCAGCCCCTGACGCCCGCATTGTTTCGGTAATCAAATCTTTCGCATCAATTTTGACTTCAGAAATCTCTACTTCTGGAATGACTGCCACTGTCACGGTCGAAGTATGAACTCGACCTGCAGCTTCTGTTTTAGGAACACGCTGGACACGATGAACCCCAGATTCGAATTTCAACTTTGAATAGACAGACTCACCAGAGACAGAAGCGACGACCTCTTTGAATCCGCCAACGTTTCCTTCAGAGATTGAGTTGATCTCAACTCGCCAGCCCTGCTTGGCTGCGTACTTCACGTAGCCACTAAAGAGCTCTTCCGCGAATAAAGAAGCTTCATCACCACCAGCGCCGGCGCGAATCTCGAGAATGATATTTTTATCATCATTGGGATCTTTCGGAATCAGAGCAATTTTTAACTTCTGCTCTAAGCTCTCAAGCTCACCTTCGAGTTCTCTATTTTCTTCTTTGGCCATTTCCCGAAGTTCAGCATCTTGTTCCTGTCCTAAAAGTTCAATATTGCTCTGATGAGCTGATTTTTTCTTTTTGAACTCTCGATAAAGTGAAACTACTTTTTCAAGATCCGAAAGTTCTTTCATCAACTGGCGGTATTGTGATTGATTAGAAGCAAGATCCGGCCTTTGCAGCAGCAAATTCACTTGTTCGTATCTAGATTCAACTTCTTCGAGCTTTGAAAACATGACTTCTTATTCTGGACAAAAAAAATGCGGCCTTCAACAGAAGACCGCACCAAATATAATGAAATTTAATTGACTACTTTTTGCCGTATTTGCGTTTGAAGCGGTCAATACGCCCTTCAGTGTCCAAGACCCTTTGTTTTCCTGTGAAGAAAGGGTGAGAAGCCGAAGAAATTTCCACTTTGAGGAGTGGGTACTCTTTGCCATCCTCCCATTTCACCATTTCTTTAGAGGTCTGAGTCGACTTTCCCAGAAAAGAGAAATCGCAAGATACGTCTTTGAAAACAACATCGTGAAGCTTTGGGTGAAGATCTTTTTTCATCTCTGAATCCTTGTTCAATTAAGATGCAGGGTTTAGCATAGGCTCTAAACCCCGTCTAGTTATTTTTTTTGTTGTAATTTCAATAAGTTAGCCGCCGCTCATCCCTGTTAGGAAAGACTGGTTCGTCTTTGAGGATTGCATTTTGTCCAACAGGAACTCCATGGCATCCACCACATTCATGGGGGCAAGAACCTTCCTCAAAATCCACAGACGATTCAAATCATTCTTTTCAACGAGTAAGTCCTCTTTGCGAGTTCCTGATTTGTTGATGTCCATACATGGGAAAATACGTTTTTCCATCAGCTTGCGATCCAAGTGAATCTCGGCGTTACCTGTCCCTTTGAACTCTTCAAAGATGACTTCGTCCATACGAGATCCCGTATCGATCAATGCGGTTGCGATGATCGTCAAAGACCCACCTTGCTCAATATTTCTTGCAGCACCGAAGAATCTTTTCGGTTTATGAAGGGCATTTGAGTCCACACCACCTGAGAGAATTTTTCCAGATGGAGGAACAACAGTATTGTAAGCGCGAGCCAAACGTGTGATTGAATCTAACAAAATGACCACATCATGCTTGTGCTCGACCAAACGCTTTGCTTTTTCAATGACCATCTCGGCCACTTGAACGTGGCGAGTGGGCGGCTCGTCAAAGGTGGAGGAAATCACTTCCCCTTTCACAGAGCGCAACATATCCGTTACTTCCTCAGGACGCTCATCAATCAACAAGACGATCAGTTTTACTTCGGGATGATTGTGAGAAATGGCATTCGCAATATTTTGCATGAGTACGGTCTTACCCGTCCGCGGCGGAGCAACGATCAATGCGCGCTGGCCTTTCCCGATGGGGGCCATCAAATCGACAACACGAGTTGTGTAGTCACCGGGGTTGTGCTCAAGTTTCAATCTCTGATTTGGGTACAGAGGCGTTAAGTTATCAAAAAGGATCTTATCTTTACCTTGCTCGGTGGCTTCAAAGTTGAGTGAATCAACCTTGAGTAAAGCAAAGTATCTCTCGCCTTCTTTCGGTACTCGCACTGTCCCCGTGATGGTGTCCCCAGTGCGAAGTCCAAAGCGGCGAATTTGAGAAGGAGATACATAGATATCATCAGGACCTGGGAGATAGTTGTAATCAGGCGATCTCAAGAATCCATATCCGTCAGGTAAAATCTCGAGAACTCCGGATCCGTAAATATCGCCAAGACGAGCAGCGCGTTTCAAAATTTCGAAGACAAGATCTTGTCTTCTCAAGCCTGCTGCATTTTCGATTTTCAATTTTGTCGCAAGCTCTGTGAGCTGTTGGATGTTTTTAGATTTCAAATCTTTTGATGAGAGCCATGACTTCTCTTCGTCGGTCAGATTGATATCAGCCAAATCCACTTCTGAAATCGGAGGCTGTTGAGAGTCCATGTCCTGAGGATACCCCTCCTCTTGATTTTGATTTCGGTTATAATTGTTGCGATCATTATTGTGTCGATCATTCCTAAACTCACGTCTCTGATTATTATTTCGATAATTGTTATTTCTTTTGTCGAAATACCTTTGGCGATGTCCATGCCCACCGCCGCCGCCTTCACGTTGTTGCTGCTGCCCGCCGCTGTGTTGCTGAGTTTGAGGGGCTGCCGAAGGAGCTCCTGATTCTGCGAGAGCCGCTGCTCGGCTTTCTGGAGCGGGAGGGTCTAAAGGAGCGGGAGCTGGTGAAGCTGCTGGCTCGGATGAAGTTACTTTTTCTTCTTGGGAAGAAGCTGCTTTCGAGCGACCTCTTTTTTTGTTCACTTCGCCATCGGTTTTGTTTTCGTTGTCTGACAAGAGTGTCTCCTTGGTGTCTTTTCTTGAATTGAAACTGAGGTATTTGAAAAGAGAGCGGCCTATTTAGATCTTATGAGTCGTTGGTTTATCCGTCTCTGCGTCCTCAATATGGCGAATCAGCTGGACTTTTGTCAATTTCGAAATTTTCTGGACTCCACATTGACCCATACTGAGATTGTCTCGAAATGATCTAAATGCTTGTTTTTTATGGAGAAGATGATAACTACGCCACAAAATAAGGAAAGTGGGAAAGCTCAGTTTAATCAGAGTGTGTGTTTGAGTTAAGTCCTTTCCGGAACTTGCCGAAAAACTAAGGGACGCCACCTGTTTTTGTACGTTTTAGCTTTAGAACAGGAGATTTCTGTGGAAGCAGTGAAAAATCCAGCACCCAGGACACCACTCAATATTCAAGTGGCTTACCGTAGAAATTACGCGCGAGAAGAGGGTGGCGGCGTACTTAAGAATATTAGTATTACAGGCGCCTTTTTGCAACACCAAGATGCCAGCCTTACTGTAGGTGAAAGATTGGCACTCAAGTTCACGGTTTCTGGTCGCGAAAGAACTGTGCAGGCGCAGGTTGTTTGGTCGAATCAAAGAGGAGCTGGAATTAAGTTTCTTCCCATGAATAACCGGGATGTACAAATCGTCGATGATCTCATTTACTTCGTCGAAGCTAAACGCTCAGACTCAAAATCAATTTTTGATACGATTCTCAAAAAAGTGGGGTAAGTGCTAAGTCCCCACTTGAGTGTCGTTAAATGCGTTTTCCATTTCTTTCTTTTGGCGTCTTTTTCTTAAAATTAAAATCAGCGCCAGTCCGCCAGCTATCACAGCACCTGCACCCAGAGCAGTCATCATATCCTCGTCAGCCGCGGGCGACTCCTTGGGAATTTTTTTAGCTACAGGAGGGGGTGGCGGAGGATTTAAGGCTTCTGCTGGTGGTGGCGGAGGTAAATCCATCGCCGGAGGCGCTTGCGCCATGTCCATGGGTTGTGGTGGTGGCGGAGGTAAATCCATCGCCGGAGGCGCTTGCGCCAGGTCCATGTTGGGAGCTGCATTTCCAGCAACTTCTGTTGGCATTGCAGGTGGTGCCGCCGGAGCCGCCTTCCAATATCGGAGCTCAGTCCCAGCTGTGAGTGTACCTTTTGATTCAACAGGATTTGTCGACCAGATCTCCTGCCATGCGCGATCATAACCCAGAAGATTTTTTGCGACTTTCTTTAATTCATCACCTTCTTGAGCCATATAAATTTCAGGCACCATTCCCTGATCTTCGTAATAAGTAAGAACCTTAGTATCATCTTGAGGCCTCACCGGTGAGTTGTAATAAATTTTGTTTCCCGGCTTCACTGAAGAAATACTAGGATTATTATCTCTGAGAGTCTTCCACTTCGTTCTATCTCCATAGATCAAAGATGCAATTTTCCGGTAGTTGTCGCCGGGGCGGGCGATGTAAACAGCATTCAACATTTCCCCATTCACTCCCGCTCTCGGAGTTGTATCAATTTTTCTCAGAGGGGCTGAGGCTGGCTTGGCCTCTGTTGTTGCTGCCACTGGAGTGTCCATCACTGGCGCCTCTTCGATAGGTGTTGCTTCCACAGGGGCGTCCAATGGCGGAGCCACTTCAAGTGAGCTGGCTTGCCCTGGATCAACTGCAGCAACTTCAGTAGAAGGCTCTGCAGAAATTTCAGGAACAGGCTCAAGACCTGAATCTGCAGCAGGATCTGTCGGGGCTTCAGCTGTCACTTCAGCCGGGGGTGTAGTTGTTTCACCAAGTGCGTCCGCTGGAAGTTGCTCATCCAAGAAACCTTCACTGGTCGAATCAGCGGCGACGTCACCACTATCAATTTTTTCAAGCTCACCATCAATCGCTGCTGAATCTTCCACAGCAATTTCGGTGTCATCTTGCGCATCTTTTGAAGTGCAACCTGAAAGGTGCCAAGCACAAGTTGATAGTACGAGAAGTAAGAGAAGTTTTTTCATACAGCTTCTTCCTTGATAAAATTTTCTGGAACGTCTTGCTCCAGATTCGATTTAACCACAGTTCAATTGTGATGCAAACCATTATTGGACTCGACTGAAGTCCAGTATTGGCAACAGCTTCAAAGACCTTTTATCTGAGCACCCACTTTGATGCCGTTTTTTTTGAACCAATTTTGTGGGACTTCAAGTGCATACTGAGCTGGCTTAGAACTAGGATAGCTCGGGAAATCACTTTGCATCATGCTCTTTGCCGGAGCCATGTCTTGAATATCGACGATGACCTTCTTGGAGCTGATGTAAGCGATGCTCAAGGGTATAAAGGTGTTCTTCATCCAAAATGCACGAAGATCTTCGTCAGGAAATATGAAAAGCATGCCTTGACCTTCTTCAAGGCGCTCCCGGAACATCAGGCCCTTTTGTAACTCTTCTGGTGAATCCGCGATCTCAACGTGAAGTTTGTGCCCATTAATAGAAATCCATTTCTGAGGAAGAGTCGGCTGAGCCCCCTGTGACCAGACGGAGGGGGAACTAAAGAGCATCATCAAGACAATCAAAAAATTCTTCATGCCTTTTCCATTTCTAGAGCGATGCCATAACGCACGCCTCTTGTGGAAACTATGACTTGCTCAAATCCACACTTTTGAACGATGGCTCTCAGAAGAGTCGTCCCCGCAAAAATGATATCTGCGCGGCCTGGAGATACCTTGAGCTTCTCCACTTTTTCTTCGATTGAAGTGCTTGCGAACACATCTTCATATCGATCCAAGTGAGCCATCTTGAGTTTAAATCCATTAATTTTAAGTGCATCAAACTTCCCGATTTCCATTTTTGCGAGCTCTGTAGGAGTTCCCGCAACGGCTATCAGCTGATCAATTTTCTCTTGCTTTATTTTTTCAATAACTGGCGTAATTAGCTCATCGATATGCCTCTTGAGAGCTCTTCTTTCGACCTCTTCGATCGGCTGGATAGAAATAAATGACTCGGTTAAGCGAACAGCACCGATATCGATACTTTCTCCAAATTCAAACTTATGCCCAACACCTCTGATTAACTCGGTGGAGCCACCACCGATATCAATCACCACTCGGCGAACATCGTCATTTGGAAAATTGGAAACAGCACCCTGAAAAGTAATTTGCGCTTCATGTTCCCCAGGAATAATCTGCACAGGAATTTTGTATCTCTCACAGATGGCAAAGAGCTCGCTTTGATTCTGGGCATCGCGCGCCGCGGACGTTGCCATTGCAAGAATCTTATGAGGCTTATGTCTTTTTATGATCTCAGCAAACTTTTTAAGTGTTGCATCAGATCTCAAAAGCGCTTCGGGATGAAGAACTTTTGTTTGATTCAATTCTTGTCCAAGCCGAACAACTTCTGCTGTGTCATGATAAACATTGGTGACCACACCATTTTCAACATCCGCAATCAGACAGAGAAATGTATTGGTCCCCAAATCTAATGCTGCCACTTTCATAGACTATCCATTCAGTTTTTTTGAAAGAATCTTGTTGACCACTTCAGGGCTAGCTTGGCCTTTTGTTTCTTTCATGATTGCCCCAACAAAAAATCCTAAGAGTTTGGTTTTACCGGCTTTATATTCATTCACCGATTTTTCATTCGATGAAAGCACACGATCAATAACAGCCTCGAGGGCTGATTCATCAGAAATCAATCCCAGCCCTTGAGCGTTCACGATATCGTGAGGATTTTTGCCCGAAGACCAGCACTCACCGAATACTGCCTTGGCGATCTTTCCAGAAATCACGCCTTTTTCTACGAGCTCAATGAGCTCGGCTAACTGGGATGGCGAAATCTTTATCTCTGAAAGTTTTTGGGAAGAATTTTTCAATTCACGGAGCAATTCGTTCATAATCCAATTCGCCGCCTCTTTCGGGCGTTGAGAAATTTGGGCTGTTTTTTCAAAATAATCGGCAAGGTCGCGCGTTTCTGTCAGCACTTTTGCATCATAGTCTGAAAGACCTAAATGCTGAATATAAACTTTACACCGATCCTGAGGAAGGGTCGGCAAAGCTTTTCTAATCTCATGAATGTAGCTTGAGGTAATAACGAGGGGAAGAAGATCGGGATCTGGGAAATATCTATAGTCCTCAGCATCTTCTTTAGTCCGCATTGTAAATGTACGATTTTTATCAGGATCATAAAGTCGCGTTTCCTGAATGATCTTTCGACCCGCTTCGATTTCATCGATCTGTCTTTCGATTTCGTATTCAATTGCTTTTTCAATGAACCGGAAAGAGTTGATGTTTTTAATTTCAACTCTGGTTCCCAATTTCGACTCCCCGGCTTTTCGAACGGAGACGTTACAATCACAGCGTAAAGAACCTTCTTCAAGGTTCCCATCACATGACTCCACATACTGCAACACTTGTCTAAGGGTCCGCGCATAATCTGCAGCCTCGGCAGGCGTTCGAAGATCTGGCTCTGAAACTATCTCAAGCAGAGGAATTCCAGATCGGTTATAATTGATCAATGTAAAATCACCATGATGAGTCGACTTGCCGGCATCTTCCTCTAAATGAGCTCGCAAAATTCTCACTGTTTTAGGACCGGTCTCGGTTTGGATCTCAAGGTGACCATGCTCACAAATTGGCTCGTCATACTGTGAAATTTGATAACCTTTCGGAAGATCCGGGTAGAAATAGTTTTTCCTAGAAAAAACTGACTTCGTTCGGATGGAGCAGCCTAGAGCCAATCCGGTAATCACTGCTAACTTAACAGCTTGTTCATTTAAAACAGGTAAGGCTCCGGGCATGCCGACCGAGACAGGGCTCGTGTTTTGATTGTCTGAAGCTTCAAAGTTTGTGGGATCAGATGAAAAAATTTTTGAATTTGTTTTCAGTTGAGCATGAACTTCAAGACCAATGACTGCTTCATATCCTCTATACATGGGGGGCCCCCACTGAGTTCTTGAAAGCAAGCTCAAGAGCGTAGCTCACATCAAGAACCGACTGCTCACAGAACGGAAGAGACTGAACTTGAATACCAATCGGTAAGCCCGCTCTATCTTTACCAACGGGCACTGAAGCCCCCGGCAGTCCTGCAAGGTTCGTACAAACAGTGAAAATATCATTCATGTACATCTTCACGGGGTCTGAGATTTTCTTACCAATATCAAATGCTGTTGTTGAAGTAACAGGGGAAACAAGTGCATCAAAGCCCTGCAGAGCAACAAGAAATTCATCGCGAATAATTCTACGAACCTGGGATGCTTTTTTGTAATAGGCCTCATAGTATCCGCTGGCTAGGCAGTAAGTACCCAGCATAATTCTACGCTTTACCTCGGGACCAAATCCCTCGCCACGAGTGCTCGAATAAAAATCCTTGAGACTTGTAGATGATATATTTTCAAACTGAGCGCGGTGGCCATATTTCACCCCATCGTAGCGTGACAGATTACTTGAGGCTTCCGAGGTCGCCACCAAATAGTAGACCGAGACACCATGGATTGCGTGTGGACATGATATTTGCTCGACGGTAGCGCCCTCACCTCTGAGAAATTCAATGGCTTTCTCGTAGGCATTAACAATATCTGGAGTAAGACCGTCCGAATTCTCATATTCCTTCAAAACAGCGATTCGCTTGCCATGGAGGCTTGGATTTAAATTTTTGTGAAATTCAGGAACGGATTGATCACTACTGGTCATATCAAGAGCGTCTTTGCCAGAGATGACCTCAAGGGCCAGGGCCGCATCAGAAACTGTTCTTGTGACTGGGCCAGCTTGATCTAAAGAAGATGCATAAGAGACAATGCCATATCGAGAAACTCGCCCATAAGTGGGCTTGATTCCGTACACTCCGCAGAAACTCGCCGGCTGACGAATGGAGCCGCCAGTGTCAGTTCCCAAACAAAGTGCTGCTAAGCCTGCAGCTTGCGCGGCCGCAGATCCCCCGGAGCTCCCCCCAGGCGTCTTACTGAGATCCCACGGATTTTTGCAGACACCAAAGTATGAAGTTTCTCCGGAAGATCCCATCGCAAATTCGTCTTGATTCAGCTTACCCAAGACGATGGCTCCAGCTTCTTTGAGCTTACGAACCACGGTGGAATCATAGGGTGGGACAAAGTTCTCCAAAATCCGACTACCTGCTGTTGTTCTGATTCCTTGAGTGCAAAACATATCCTTCACACCCAAAGGAACTCCAGCGAGCGGCCCTATTTTATTGCCTCTCGCAATTTGCAGATCGATTTTTTCAGCCTCTTTTAAAACTTCTTCATTGAATGAAATAAAAGCATTCAACTTGAAGTTAAGATTCTGAGCTCGTTCAAGAAAATGCTTAGCAACTTCAGCTGCAGAAACTTCCTTACTCTGAATTTTTTGAGATAGTTCTTGTGCTGAGAGCTCATGAATTTGCATTAGACCACCGGTGGAACAGTGAAAAGATTACCTGTTTTTTCTGGGGCATTCGAAAGCATTTCTTCGGCGCTAAAGTTGGTCTTCGCAAGATCTGAACGTAACACGAGCCGGATATCGACAGGCGTTACTAAGGGCTCGATGCCTTCTGTGTTCACTTGTGAAAGGCTGTGGAAGAGCTGCACAACTTTTGTTAAAGTAAAACTCATCTCTTTAAGTTGCTCGCTGGACATTTTTAAATTTGCCAAGCGACTCATCTTTTCAGCCGTGGAAATATCAATTGAAGGCGAATCCGACATAATGAATTAATCTATAGGAAGAGACTTTCAACTTCAACAGATGCTTGTATCTCGCTCTTGGTCGAGGTAGTTTTCAACTATGAGCAGTCGCAAACGCTACGAGGAGCTGAAGAAAGAAATTTTCAAGCATGACCACCTCTATCATGTGTTGGATAAACCTGAAATTTCTGACTACGAATACGATCAGCTTTATTCTGAGCTTCTCGAAATTGAGAAATCAAATCCTGATTGGGTTGGCCAGGACTCACCCTCGCTGAGGGTAGGGTCAAATCCATTAGATTTTTTTGAAAAAGCCCAGCACACTTTGCCGATGCTCAGCCTCAGTAATTCTTATTCCGTTGAAGACATCTTGGAATTTGATAAGAGGATAAAAAAATTTCTGAATTCAGAAAGCCCCATCTCTTATTTTTGCGAACCAAAATATGATGGTCTGGCTATTGAGCTGGTCTATGAAAATGGAGTTCTTGTTCGTGCTCTCACTCGTGGTGACGGAATTACAGGAGAAGATGTCACGGCCAATGTAAAAACAATTCGAAACATTCCTCTTCGAATTCCTAGTGACCTATCACGTTTGGAAATTCGTGGAGAAGTTCTCATGTTCAAGAAGGATTTTAAAGAACTGAACGCTGCTCAGGAAGAGTCTGGAGAGAATTCTTTTGCAAATCCAAGAAATGCTGCAGCAGGATCTATTCGGCAGCTCGATAGCCGAATCGCTGCAAAAAGAAATCTTAAGTTTATGGCCTATGCGCCTGGATCCGTCGAAGGCTTGAACTATCATTCTCAAAGTGATTTTCACAAGCATCTGCAGCAATGGGGCTTTCGTCTTCCTGGCCAGCATAAAAAGCAGCCGCTCTCTCAGCTCTGCGAATCTGCTGACGAGGTGCTCGAATTCTACTCTGCTATTCACAAAGTGAGAAAAGAACTTGATTACGATATTGATGGCATCGTGATCAAAGTGAACTCTCTTTCTCTTCAACAGGATCTGGGGCTTATTGCCAAAAGTCCTCGATGGGCGACGGCTGCAAAGTATCCTCCTGAACAGGCAACGACAGTTTTAGAACAAATTGTTGTTCAAGTCGGAAGAACTGGAGCTCTGACTCCCGTGGCAGTAATGAAACCCGTCAAAGTCGGTGGCGTCACAGTCTCTAGCGCCACACTTCACAATCAAGATGAGATCGATCGGAAGGATTTGCGCATTGGTGATACTGTGGTGATCCAAAGAGCGGGAGATGTCATTCCTGAAATTGTCTCCGTGATTTTGCAAAAAAGAAGCCCCTCATCAATCCCTTATTTGCTTCCGACTCATTGCCCTTCCTGCGGAACAAGGGCCGAAAAGATTCTGGAAGAAGCCGTTTTAAGGTGCCCCAATCGACATTGTCCGGCGGTCATGAAAGAAGCTCTCAAGCACTTCGTTTCTCGAAAGGCGATGAACTTAGATAAGATCGGGGATCGTTTGATTGAGACTCTTTACGATTCTGGCCTTGTTCGAAAGTTTTCTGATCTTTATCAATTAAAGAAAGAATCTCTTCTCGAGCTCGAGCGGCAGGGCGAGAAGTCTGCCGAGAATGTTATAGCCAGTATTGAAACGAGCAAGAAGACAACTTTGCAACGATTGATCTATTCTTTGGGAATTAGATTTGTTGGCGAGCAAACTGCTTCACTGATTGCAGATCACTTTGGCTCTTTAGATTCTTTTCTTTCTGCAACTGATGAAGAGCTTTTAAAAATCCCCGAGGTGGGGCCAAAAGTTTGTTCTGCAATCAAAGATTTTTTGCAAAACAAAGAAGCCACTACCGAGGCAAAACATCTGATTGAGCTGGGTGTGGCGGTCCAGCAGCCACGAAGAAAATCCTCAGGCCCGCTCACGGGGAAAAGCTTTCTTATCACAGGAACTCTTCCAGTTAAAAGAGAGTCAGCTAAAGAATTCATAGAGTCCAATGGGGGAAAAATGCTGAGCTCAGTTTCGTCGAAGCTGAATTATTTAGTGGCTGGAGATGACCCCGGTTCAAAGCTAGAAAAAGCTGAGAAACTCGGTGTTCAAATAATTTCTTGGGAAGATCTACAAAAACTTGTTTAGTGATTCATGAGAACTCGAAGCACCTCGATGGCTGCTCTTCCACCGCGGTCCCCACCAATATTCGTCGCAAATAGAATTCTTTTTTTAGTTTCTGGGGCCCAAACAGCTGAAGTAAAATTAAGTCCATTAGTGCCATCATGTGAAAACACGGGCCCAGAACTCCAATCATTCTGACTTCTTGACCAACCGGCAGCAACAAATCTTGATTCACCCGAAATCTCAAACATCATCTTCAAAATTGCAGCTGAAAGGAGCCCCTCGCCGCGATATTCCTTTTGGAGGGTTTCTACAAATTTTGACCAGTCTTGCAAAGAGCAATAGACACCCACTGAGGGTCTCAATGCCGGAGGATTATCAGCCTCTGGGCTTGGCTTTACAAACTGGATTTTGTTTTGATTTTCAAAGTGAGGCCAAGGCTGATCTGCGTATTTTAAACGAGGATCTCCAGCAGCACCAAAACCACATGTTTTCATTTTGAGCGGACTGAAAACATACTTGTGAATCAAAAACTCCCAAGATTTTCCACTTATTTTCTCGGCAAGATTTGCTGCGATCACATAATTAACATGATTAAAATTGAAGGGAGCTTTTGGATGACTCCCCTCGGATTGGAGAATTCTTACTGTGATAACACCTCTAAGCTGTTGTGCTGTTTGAGTAGATGACCACAACTGCTTCCAGAGCTGACCATGATCGACGGCCTGAGCGGATCGAAGTCTTGATTGATGCCTTAAGAGATCAATGACCCTCAGTGATTTATGATCGCTATTCATTTTTAAGTTAACGTACTTTGAAACGGGCTTTTCAAGATCAATCATTCCTTGTTGATGCAATTGGGCCAAAATATAAGAGGTCATTGCTTGTGTATTGGTTCCTAAATGCCAAGAATCATTTAATTGAACGAAATCTGCAGATCCCCACTTTCTGAACCCATCAAATAGAAGAATATCTTTTTGAAGTGGATCAACTTTCAAAACAGCTAGGCCAGGTATTCCGGTAGAGAACCGAATATTCTTGAGTTGATCTTCAATCAGCAATACAGGAGTTTTTGCTTTTTCGTTCAAAGGAGAAAGCGTGGTGGAGGTCGTAGTTGTCGCTTCTCGGGCCACGGGTACCGCTATTAATGGGGACTGCTTCTTCGGCGAAGAAGATTGGCAGCTAGCAAGAAATAAAAGAGAAGTAAATACAGCGAGCCATCTGATCATAAGGAACTGGGGCCTCAATTAGCCCCAATTTATTCCCTTTTATTTATAAATGATCGATATGGATATCTCGAGCCATGACAGTTTTTCGACCATCTGCTTTAGCACTCTCGATGCCCTTTGCGCAAAGCTGCTCAATCGCTTTAGAAAGGACTTCAATAGTCTCAGATGATGTATTCATCTGGCCTTTTTCTTTAATGAATTTTTTTACTTTACTTGTAACCACCAAAACGTCAGCCATTCTTAGCCTCCTTCAATTTAGCCTTCAAAAGGTTTACATAGGGTCTGGTTCCTGACAACGAGTTTTGAACTCCAAATTCAAATAAACGCACGGGCGCTGCATTATTTTTTCTTTCGAGGGATAAAACTTTGAACCTCTTTGCTGCCACCTTGAGCAAAGATCTTCAAGGATGCCTTCCGATGCCCCTCCGGACTTGGAGCAAGCCAAACAAAAGTTTTCTGATCCATGGCTTGAGTGCATTCAACGTCGATAAAAGCGGGGGACCAACATCCCGAGTTCAAGTGTTCGACGGCACCAATCATTTCATGACGAATCAGGTGAGTGTGCCCATAAACGATTCGGTGGACACCTGTGATCGCAGCTGCCGTCGCTAAGATTCTTTCATCGGGCTCCTTAAAACCACTCACCAGAGAGGTCACTGATCTGGAGTAAAAAATAAAAAACGGAAGTAAAATGAAGAGGGGTATAAAGGCCCAAAAAAAGGAAATATGCAGAAATTGTTTCACAAGAAGCATCAATTGAAAAATCAAAATAAAGGCAATAAGGACAATAAAGGCTCGATCGAGCCATAGTTCTCGCATGATCAGAAAGGGGTTATTTGATGCTGTATCAACAAACAGCTCTTTCAATTCTCTCACCATACGAGGAGTCGCATTTGCTTTAAATGCAATTTGGTTCACTTTGTCTTCAATTTTTAAGGGGTCTCTAATCGGTGAATAAAATCTTTCGCTAAATGACTTCCAGAGAGTCACCATGGCACCATAAAACCAATCCAGCATCAAAAGAGGCTGAGCTCGCAGCATGTACTTTGCAAAAAAGCGAATGTATTCAGTTAGACTCATAATGAAATTGCTTTCAACATGAGGATTAAAAAAACCCATTCCATTCAAAATATACCGACACGCTAAGTTACCGAAGGGAAGCCTCATGCCTTTAAAATTATAACCCTGAAAGAAGGGGTTTATTGGGTCATCACATGTGCAATAAGCATCATACTGGTTACCATGTTCAATCAAAGTGTCTTTGTTGCTGATATAGAACCATTCGCAAAATCGAATCTGCTCCCTGAGCTCAGAAGAATCTGCCAACTGACTGAGAATTTCTTCTTGGACCTCGGGAAAGTGCAACTCAAGATCATGGTTTCCGATCACAAAAACAACTCGATGACCGCGCTTTAGAAATAACTTTAATCCCTGAACCAGCACCTCATGATGCCGTAGAATGACTTGAATTTTGTACTTAGATCTTTCAGGTCTTGGATAAAGCCCACGCTGGCGTTCAAGATTTGAAATTCGGAAACTTGGCTCTTCAGGCTGAGACATCACGGAGTCAAAATCAAAAATATCTCCATTCATGATAAGCTCTACGGAGTGTCCCGAGGCAAGGGATTCAATATGATGAAGGAAATCATTGAAGACGTCGTCGAAAAAGAATTGCTTGGTCTTATATTTTTTCCAGAGAGGAAATTGAGGATGAGTCGGCTCGGCCTCACAAAGATGCATGTCACTGACAATGGCCGTAAATGTCGCTCTTTCAAAACTTTGACTCATGATTCTATTCTGAATCAGAACAGATGAAATTCAAGCGTCAGTTTGATAAAAGTGATGTTATGTCGGTACAAGAGCTTGGATTTAGAAAACCTTTTGGAATTGTCGGCTTTGGTGTTACTGGCCGAGCTCTGCTCAAGCTTTTTCTAAAGCTCGGCTATCAACGTTCTGACATCATTACTTTTGATGACAAAGACCTTGAGGCTGACGAAAGAAACTCTGACTCCTTCCTGGAAAAGAAACCAAAGACTCTTTTTGTGAGCCCGGGTGTGCCGCTAAAGACCCCGTGGATTCAAGCTTTTAAAGCCCACGGCGGCCGAATTTCAAGCGAACTCGAGTTTAGTTTTGCTGCTTTGCAAGCTGAGCGGGTTGTAGGAATCACTGGTTCTCTTGGAAAATCCACCACAGTTTCATTGCTGAATGAAGGTGCTAAGAGTATCGATCCCCATGCTTTTGCCGGCGGTAATCTCGGAGAGCCCCTGGCCAGTTACTGTCTGCACGTGATGGAGGGAAGGCCTCGCGCTCAGTTTATCATCCTCGAGCTTAGCAGTTACCAACTAGAAAATTTCAATAATCTGGATATTGAGGTGGCAGGTATCACTTATCTTTCGCCCAATCACCTCGAGCGCTACTCGAGCCTTGAAAATTACTACAAGACAAAGCTCTTTCTGCCAAAAAGGGCTCAAAAAGCCATTGTCCTCAATAAGAATGGTGGCGATCTTGAGCGGTTTTTCACAGATCATTTCTCAGGTACAACTCCTGTTTTTTGGACAGACCGACATGATTCTCTGATGCAACAGCTTCAAGTTACTCACTGCGAACTTGTAGGAGCTCACAATCTGGATAACCTAGCCCTGGGTGTTCGTATCGCCCAAGTTCTAAATTGGGATGCTCGAGCCATCACGGCTATGCAAAAATATAAGGGTTTGCCCCACCGCCTCGAGAACTTAGGCAACCTGAACGGTGTCACTTTTGTGAATGATTCTAAAGCCACAGCACTCGAGTCTGTGGAGCAAGCTATTCAATCTGTCAGATCTCAACACCAAGGACGCATTCATTTATTACTGGGCGGTAAGGACAAAGGACTTCACTGGGAAAAACTCAGACCACTCAACCAAGATGCCCAGCTTGACTGCACTTATTTCGGAGAGTTCGGCGAGACAATTAGAGATCGGATTGCTAGGCCCGGCAGATACTTCCCAAAGCTGGGATTGGCTCTCTTGGACCTAGAAAAAAGAATTTGCCCGGGAGACCTTGTTTTACTTTCACCCGGGGGCACTTCACTGGATGAATTTAAATCTTTTGAAGACAGGGGACATTTCTTTAAGACGTGGGTATCGAGTCTCGAAAAACTCAGTAAGAAAAGCTAAGAACATTCAGTGACGGCTGATCTACGGGAATGACTTTCGAACTCAGTAGATTCGAATCTTTTCCTAGGACCACAACTGACTGACTTCCTTCCGGCAAATTGTAGACAACAAAGCCCCCGCCAGGCTGACCTTGAGAAGTCACTCTGCCTTGAGCGTCGAAATAGACAATATTATCTGGATCGAATTCCGTCAGATGAGGCAAATACACCTCAAAGTGATCGCCTTGAACAAATCCTACAACTGTTCCTGCGCTTGGGCCCAGGTTCACTCGTTGAGTGGCTGCCAAGTCCATAATCCACTGCACTGGCACTAATGGAAGGTGGATATAGTCGGTGAGATCATTGTACTGATAGATCGCATCTGCATATTTTCTGTCAAAAGGTTTTGCTTTCAATAAGGACAACCGATTCACCTGAGGTAAGTAGACTTGGGACTCACCCGAGGCTTGAAAGACTTCACTCCAAGACTGCCCTTCAATCTCGACATCCAAAGGTTCTGAAGAAAACGCATCAAATACCTTGAGGCTTGCGCGATCTTTTTTCAAGGTGGACTCTATTTCAGTAAATGAAATTGTGTTTTCATCAACTACTACATTTTGATGACTAAAATACTGTTCACCGGCGCTCACAATCAGTGAATGAAAGCCCTCTGGAAGATTTAATATTGCAAAGTAGCCATTGGAAGATGTTCCCTCCAAGGAAAAATCGGGAAGCATCAACTCATTAAAGTAAATGGCTCTTTGGCTTGGGAATAGCTCAGAACTGACTCGCAAACCTGAAATGGGCCTTCCATCCTGTTTAACTTGGCCAAACACGATTGAGTTATTCTCTTCAACAGCAGATGCGACAGTTTTTTCTTTTGCAATGTCCAGGAGGGCTAATACCATAGACTTTGAAAATTGTGGCCACTGAGCTTCTGTCCCTGCCTGGGTCAAATAAAGGCTTGGATAGAATTCACTACTTTCAGTTCGCACAATGCCCCAAGAGCCAGGAGCCACTCGGTCAAACTGAAAACGCCCAAAAGCATCAGCAGCACTTTCTTCACCGTACGAAGCAAAAAGAACCCTCGGTTTGCCAGCCAATTTTTTCTCTCCACGGCTCGCTGAAAAACTTTGATCTTTGCGATCTTTAAAATCATCTAGATTTCCTGCCAAAGTTGCCATCGATGGTCTCAGCACCAGCGCAGGACCACGGCCTGAAGAGACATCGCTTTGTGAGATCCTTGCAATTCCTTCTCCGAGAATTTGACCGCGAGCATCCACAAGCCTTGCTCGGAGAGAGCCGATAGGTCTCTCAAGAGTAGCTGTGTAGCGATGGGTCGACATGTCCACATTAACGGGTCGTTTTGCCACATTATCCTCGTACCAAAAAGCTTGTACAGCAAGCTCGGGATACCAAGGTAAGCGATCAAATTGAATCTCACCCTGAAATCGAAGATTTGCAGCAGCCGTGTTCGTTCTTGCTTGTTGGTCACGAGTTTCTTGTTCCCGAGCCTTCTGTTCAAAAACTTCTTCTCCAACGACTTCTTTAATTTTGTTTTTGATCAATTCTTGTGTCGATGGAATCTTCCAGTCTTCTTGAGCAAGATTTGAATCACGCTTTGCAATTTCAATCCGGTTTTTCTGGGATAAAGGAAGTTCATTCACCCAACCCCAATCCCGTTGGACTTCAAGTAATTTTTCACGGCTAACATGAACTGCAGGCAAAACCCGGTGCTCAGCTTTAAAAGATCGAAATCCTTTTTCTTTCATTTGTGCAAACACTTGGTTCAAGTTTTGTAGTGCCGGCGTTTCTGCAATTTCAATGTCCTTGAGATGCCGTGAGGCTATTTCTTCAAATGCAATCCGCGCGGGATCAAATTTATTAGCTTGAACAATCAATGGATGAGTAATCAGTCGCACATCATGATTTTGAACCTCGAAATGAAAAAAACTCAGCACCAACACTGTGTTGAAGGGAAGGTACTTAAAAAGGCGGGCAGCCATGCCACTCATCATTCGAATATCCACTGAATATTCCTATGTTATTTAGAAGGCTCGGAAGTCGTCAATGACGTTCATCTGGTCTTGACTTTGGTGAAGTCTAGTCTTTAACTCTCTCTTGAGATCTAGCGCTAACTTCTCATCGCTGCCAATAGTCTCATAGCCATTTGGTGATCTCTTTTGAACGATGACTTCAATCTCAACGTTGTAAGGACGACGGTCTCCTAGTACAAGAAACTTGGCATAAACTCTTTCTCGAGAGGTCGTTGGATTGAATTTGGGGTCTTCTTTCCTAGAGAAGTAATGCGAATGAAACTCTCTTTGATTCCGACTGACCCAGCGGGGAGCACCTCCCATAACTCCTTCAATCCCTTGCCGGATGATCATCAGGGACTTGTTCTGATCTTCAAGCCTGACACCAGAGGCACAGCTTAAACCCATAAAAAGTGCGATAAAACAAAGGATTTTCAGATGGATAGCCTGAATAATCATCGGCTTGCCCCCATGAGCCCCTTACCTTGTGTGAAAAATTCAGCAGATTCAAGCGATTCACTCAAGAGCAGAATTTCATTCAGTTTTTGACCAGTTACTGGATGAACATAGTCTTCCCAAACCTCACAACAACAATGCAGGATTAGATGATCATGAATCAAATCTGGATGCGGCAATGCCAAATCAGGCTTTAGTTGAATCATATCATTCATACATAAAATTTTAAAAGATCGATGTCTTCCAGCGCGAGCTGACTTTCTGAGCTCTGAAAATTTGGAGTTTAATTGATCTGAGTTCAATTCGGATTCTGCTTTTACAACAAAGACCAGCTCTGAGTTCAGATCTTCATGCCTCGAGTTCAGAAATCTTTTGTAGATGGAAGATACTTTTTGAATCTGTGCAATGGCACCAAGAGAGCGTGCAAAATACTGGGCGTCTTGCATCCCCCCAAGCAGATCGATGGAAACTGAAACTAGAAAATGATTCATCTCTTTTATTTTAGCAGGAGGTCATCAATTCCGTAAAACCCTGCTTTCTGTTTCCTCAACCAAAGAGCAGCTCGAACAGCCCCTTTTGCAAAAACTCGACGGTGAATTGCCTGGTGTTCAAACAGCAGCACCTCTTCATCTGACATTGCGTACACCTTATGAGTTCCAATGATACCACCGCCACGAACTCCGATGGGCTGTGGGCACTTCCTTTTAATCGCTTTTTCCAGGGTTTCTTGTATCTGAAGGGCCGTCCCTGAAGGATTGTCCTTCTTTTTACTATGATGAAATTCCTCGATCTGAAAGTCGAACTCCGAAACTGCTGACAGAGCCGAAAGAGCTCTTCTTAGAACAGCAACCCCAACACTCATATTTGGGGCCCACAAAACAGGAATCTTCTTTCCTGCCTTCTCCAGATGTTGCAAATGAGTTGAAGTCAGGCCAGTCGTTCCACAAACTAAGGGCAAGCGATGTTTCGAACAAAAACTAACAACGTCAGGTAGCGCCTCGAGCGACGAAAAATCAATAACGACATCAGTCTTTGCGGCACTCTCTTTATTGAACTCATGAGCAGTGTACTCAAAAGAAGTGGATTGTTTTTTCTTAGAAACAAATCCTACAGATGGTTTCAAGCCAGGTGATAATGAAATCACATGAAAAAGCTCCTGCCCCATTCTGCCAGAGGCGCCAACAACAGAGACTCTAATCATAAAAGACCTTCAGACTTCATGAGCTCTTTAAGCTTTTTGGTATGATTGTCTGCTAAAGTGACCAACGGTAAACGACACTCCGGCGAAGCAATAAGGCCCATAAGATGAACTGCCATCTTTACTGGAATTGGATTGGCCTCTAAAAATAAAGCATCAATCAGAGACAAATGCCGTGAAGCAGTCCTGGTTAGAAAAGCCCTTGGGATGATATGAGAAGCAACAGAGATGACGCCATCGCCTCCGGCTTCCATGAATTGATCGTAAGTTCCATCATCTCCTGACAGGAGAGTGAAGCTTTGCCCACACGCTTGACGAATTTGCTTTGCAAATTCCACATTTCCTGAAGCCTCTTTGATTCCAATAATGTTAGGATGCTCGCTGAGTTTTTTAATGGTATCTAGCTCCAGTGCAGTGATTGTTCGACCAGGGACATTATACAGTAGAACCGGAGTGTTGACTTTAGAGGCAACAGCTTTGAAGTGCTCAAAAAGACCGCGCTGTGGTGGCTTATTGTAATAGGGAACAACGACCAACAAAGCATCAGCTCCCCATTTTTCGGCTTCAATGGACGCGGCCACAGTTTCTTCTGTCGAGTTTGTCCCTGTCCCAACAATTAAAGGAAAATGAGCTGGAACTAGAGACTTAATCAAATCAAAAATAGACTTCTTCTCTGCCTTTGTCAGCGTTGGCGATTCCCCGGTCGTACCATGGACCACAAAGCCTTGAACACCATCAGCCAGCTGTCTCTTCACGAGCTGAATCAAACTCTGCTCATCGATCTTCCCATTTATAAATGGAGTGATCAGGGCCGTGATTGTGCCTCTGATTTTTTTCATAGATGCTCCTCAATATACTTCGTCGGGCCTGTGAGTGTTGGGGGATGACTCTGAGTGACCTCGAGCTTTCCACCGGGCATTTCTATCACAACTGATTTGTCAGAACTATTTTTTTCAAAGTAGGTAAACGCCGCCGCAACTGCTCCTGTGCCACAAGCCATTGTAAAGTCCTCTACTCCTCGTTCAAAAGTAACGACTTTCAAATCTTGACCCATACCCGGTTGTGAGAACGTAATATTAGCGCCTTGCGGGCCAAACGATAAAGAGGCTCTCAGTTCTTGCGCTAGGCTGCGCTCTGGCTTGCGTTCAATGACAAAATGAGGAACTCCACTATTTATGAATGTTCCGATAACTGGGCCAATTTTTGTTTCAGCTTTAAAGTGAGACTTTATATCAGAAATCGGAGTCAGCGTAACACAGATCAGCCCTTCACTTTTGGACTTCCAAGAGCCCGAAATAAGGCCAGCCCTGGTTCGAAAAGTACACCTATCAAGATTCTTCTTCTCTAAAAAATAGCGACTTGCACATCGAGCTGCATTGCCACACATCTCAGCATTTGATCCATCATTATTGTAAAAATCCCATTGGAAATCACATTCATGAGACCGCCAGAGGATTAAGTAGCCATCTGTCTTTGGTGTCTCAGAGCAAAGTTTTCGAGCTTGTTCGCTGAAATCGCCCGGAAGCGGATCTTTCTCGAGCTGATCTTCAATGGTAAAAGTATTTCCCGCTCCACTCATTCGAACAATCATTGGGTAAAGTCCTCTTCTTCGTCCCAATCTCCAGGGGGCTTTGCTTTTTTCTTGGGTCCTAGCTGAATCTGCTCGGCAGCCTTTTGAAAGCTGAGCTCGCCTCTTCCAATAGGTGTTGGTTGAAGTGGCGCCAGTGGTTTTCCTTTGACCCCACAGCCCAAGGAATACAAAAGCGATAAAAGTATGAAAATACGCATTTAACTTCCCCCTCGAGGCCCAGCCTTCTTCAAATAGGCTTCGGCCTCTGTCATTCTTCGGCACAAGTAAGGGTCGGCAAGGTAAGTTCTCTGTTGCCGTAATGACAGCGCTTTACAAAGGTTAACATATCTTTCCGCAGCTCGGCTTGCTGGCATCTTCAAAGCCTCTTCGATTCTGTAAACCCAATAAGAGACCTCAGGGTACTGTGAATCCAGTCTCATCAGTATCAAGCTCCGCTCGCGCCCCTTAATATAGTGACCTTGCTTAAATAACAGCTCAAGTTCAATAGAAGACCAAACGACAGACTTTGTTCTATCTGATAACTTGGGAAGCGTTACAAGATCATATTTCCCCGAGCACAAGTGAGTTTGTGCGATATAGATGCGGACCAGCTCAACATGTAATGAGTAGGTTTCGAGCTTTGAGTTTCTCCCTGTCGCCTGTGCACAATCATTCTGGGCGAGATTGAGCCTGCCCAGTGCGATCTCAACCAAGAGGTTATCCGTTTCAATTCTTTGAGCATCCTGCAATCGCTGGTAAGCCATTGCAGGATCTGTAGAAACAAGACTGAGTCCCAATTCATAGGCCTGTTGAGCTTTATCCGAAAGAAAGAGTGTCGATATTTTTTCAATAGCCTGAGAAATCTCCTTTAGCGCGAAAGGTTTCTTGTGCTCTTTCTTGTAAGCACTAATCAAGATCTGAAGCGCTTGTGCTCGGTCCCTTTGAAGAGAGAGAGAAAATGCTTTTTCAATCACATCCCGGTAGGACTCGGAACGATTAGCCCATGCAAAATAGGGGGCCAGAAAAACAAGACTACTAAAAAAAAGAGCCACGTATAAAGTGGCTCTTTTTGAATCCTGAAAAGTACGCAATTGAATCAAACCAAACATTAGTTCTTTTTAAACGAAGTCAGCTCAACTGTCATTGTTCCAATTTGTGACGGGGTCACAGCTTTGATCAAACCAGAAACGGGAACCAGTTTAGGGTTTGCCCACTGATTAATTTCAGAGTTGTCTTTTGTGTTCTTAGCAATGATGTGTAAGCACTCAAAGGTTCCAGCTGGAACAGTGATCTTATCGTCTTTAATATCGACAACTTCAATGTCCCCTTGGCTTGGAGCTTGTTGTTCTTGGCCATTACAAACCAATTTCTTTGTTTGACCGTTAGAAGCGTCTATTGTGGCATCACAATCTTGCTTACCAAGGAACCCGAGGTCCAAGTTTTGGTTGATCACAACTTCATTTCCAGTGATGGATTTGATGGTCATAACCATTTTTCCGTTTATGAATCCGCCCTTCATATTGTAGCTCGCAGAATCACCCACTTTCCAGTTCATGTTCTGAGCGTCAACCTCTGAAAGAACGGATTGAGACAAGCCCAATGCAACTTGGTTAACGTTTGTCGCTTGTGCGCCAACTGCGAATGTCAGGCAAAGAGCCAAAACTGCAGATTTGATCATAATAAACCCTCCTTGAGTTATTGAGTGAAATAATCACATTCCACCCCCCCTCTTGAGTCAATTTATTATTCTGCCAATCGGTGCAAATTATTCACCAACACTTGACGCGGCTTGCTGCCCGTGGCTTGGCTGACAACGCCCTGAGACTCGAGCTGCTGCATCAATCTGGCGGCTCTTGGATATCCTAATTTGAAGTGCTGTTGTATCTGTGTAGTTGAAACAGTTTCGCGTGTCGAGATCCATGAAACAATATGATCATACTGTTCGTCGTACTCGTCGCTCTCTGAGTCTATTCCATCACCGGAACCCGAGTCCCCAGTCCCGCCCTCCATAGCCTTCAGTGCAGCATGGTCAAAAAGTGGGGGAGACTGTTTTGCCCAGAAATCGGCAATTCCTTCGATCTCTTCATTCTCTAAGAATGGGCCATGATGACGAACCGAAGACGATGATCCGGGAGCTCTCACAAGCATATCACCTTGAGCCAGTAATCGATCAGCCCCTGTTTCATCAAGGATAATTCGAGAATCCATGACAGAATTGACTTTAAAACTAATTCTTCCAGGAATGTTCGTTTTAATGAGACCTGTGACCACTTCTTTTCTTGGGGACTGCATCGCAATGATTAGGTGCGTACCACAAGCTCGGCCCATTTGAGCAATTCTTACGATAGATTGTTCTACATTTGCTTTATCTATGGTCATCAAATCGCCAAATTCTTCGACGACAATCACCAAGTAAGGTTGCGGCGAGTAGTAATACTTGTCTGCTTTTTTCCCAGGAGTTTGTTCCAGCTCATTATTCACTTTCTCGTGCTCAGCAATCTCCTCGGTTGTCAGCTTAGAGACAATTTCATTAAACTCCTCCAGTTTTCGAGCGCCAAACTTACTCATGGATTTGTTTCGTTTATCCATTTCTCTAGCTGCCCACTTCAAAGAATTTACTGCCATTCGAGGATCAGTCACGATAGGCAGCGCCAGGTGAGGAATTTTTTCGAAAGCCTTGAGGTCTACTTGTTTTGGATCCACCATGATCAAGCGGAGAGTCTTGGGTGAGTGCTTGAATAAGAATCCCGTGAGCATAGAAACTGTGAACACCGATTTTCCAGAGCCGGTTGTTCCCGCTACCATCAGATGGGGCATTTTTCTTAGATCAAGAATTTTTGGATCTCCATTCACTTGCTTTCCAAGTGCAATGGGTAAAGTAAGGTCCTCTTTCCAAAAATCATCAGAGGCCAGAATGTCTTTGAGGTAAACCGTTTCACGAGTGGGGTTAGAAGTTTCAATGCCCACCACATCTCGCCCTGGAATCGGCGCCAATATACGGAGTGACTCCGAGCTCAGCGCCAAGGCTAAGTCGTCCTCAAGTTCCGTGATCTTACTAAGCTTCACATTGGGGGCTGGTTTGAATTCGAACAAAGTCACTGCTGGGCCAGGCCTAGCGGCAACCACTTCTCCCTCAACACCGTGAATTTGCAGCTTCTGCCGTAAAATTTCGCCACGCTTTTGAACTTCCTTGGAATCAAGGCGGTGTCTGGTAGCCGGGGGATCCTGAAGAAAAGAAAGCTTGGGAAGCTCCCAATTCTCGACTCTTTGGGGAACTTTTTTTGCAAGAACGACTTTTCGTCTTTGAACGGCCCTGATCTCAACTTCAGGAAGCTCCAGCAGATTATTCTCTGATCCGCCTTTATGATCATCGACGAATAGATCATCTTTAAGATCAAGTGCTTGTTGTGCGGGCTGAGGAAATTTGACCGGAACCGGAGCAGCACTAGCCGCTGCGGGTTTCAGTTGGTTCTCAGTTCTAAAAAAATTTTGAAACTTTAGTCCAAGACTCAAGCCCTCAAACTTCTTCCAGATTTGCATTGGCAGTCTCAAGAGCTCCTTGATGGTCCGCTCAGAAAAGAACACGAGCAATATACACATACTTGTCCACAAAAGGACCTGAACACCCACAGCGTTAAAAGCCTTTAGAAGAACTTGAGACAAGCCAAGGCCTAAAAGTCCGCCCAAATAAATTTGCTCGCTATGAATCTTCATTTGAGGAAAGTAAACGGAAATCAGAGCCGAGAAAGTGAGGACAAGGAGGGAAACCCAAACCAAACGAATATTTCGAAGAGAAATCGCTTCCCCTTGGAAAGCTGCAATGCCTAATCTCAAAAATCCCACTACGATCAACCAGGAAGAGAGCCCCAAAAGCTGAAATAAGAGATCCGAAAGGAAACTTCCCACATATCCACAATAATTCGTGACAGTCATCCCGCTGCCAATGGAGTTCAGAGAGGGGTCTATGGGGTTAAATGAGAGAAGAGATAACCCCACAAAGACACTGAGTGAGATAAAGAGAATTCCCAGGACATCTTGCTTAAATTTTTGAAAGAATCGACTCATCTAGAAAATTTACTGTGCTTCTCCAGGCCTGGATAGGCCAGTCGGCTGGGATCTTGACTTTGGTCGAAGGGAGTGGCTTAAATCCCGCGGAAATGCTTAAAATTAATGAGATTTTTCATAGTAT
>JAJTIC010000127.1 GCA_021300175.1 Pseudomonadota bacterium | reverse complement strand
ATCAAGTTCGATAAAATCGGGCTGATTGGGCTTTGCTTTTTAGGCAGCGCTTTGGGTGTTCGTGAGCTGATTCGAATCCTGTTTGCCTGGGATGACTCTCATTTACTAAAAGTGATTTTCGCAATTTCAGCCCTTGCTATTTTTTGTATGACCCTCCTATTGCCAGAACACTCGATTCTGGGCTTTTCAGTCCTCTCCATCATTTTTTGTTCGTCGGCCATTCTTTATGAAAAGAAATTTGATGATCTCACTCACCTTTCGCTTTTTCAGGCAAAATCGATCTTGGGGTTTTTCTACGTAGGACTGTTGCCTGCACTAGTTGCACGTGTTTTAAACCTGGAGCAAGGCGAGGTTTGGTTTTTCATGATGTTCGCTATGGTTTTTGCCGGAGATACTTTTGCTTATATTTTTGGTTTATTGTTTGGAAAAAAGAAAATTCTACCTAATATTTCCCCGAAAAAAACGATCGTTGGATCCATCAGTGGTCTTATAGGATCTGCCCTTGCCTCGGTTCCTTTTTGGTCTTACCTACCGCAAATTCCCCCTTGGTACTTTCTTGTTCTTGCTGTTTTCACTGGATTGATCGCTCAATTGGGCGATCTTTTTGAGTCAATGCTCAAGCGAGTAGCCAACGTGAAAGATTCCGGACGCTTGATGCCAGGCCACGGAGGGATTCTCGATCGGATCGATGGAGTTCTTTTCGGTGCGCCAATACTTCTTGCTGGGGCTTTGATCGCACAGTCATTGTTTTGAGACAAAATTCACTATCCTTCTGTCTAGGCTGTGATTCATTTTGCTTCGCACAGTCGACATTTAGTTGGTGGCCCATTTAAAGATAAGTACAATGTTCAAACTATGGATTACATTTTAAGTTTACTTTCAAGCAGTGCTTCAGCGGTTGTTCCTTTCATCATTCTTCTTGGCTTACTGATTTTTGTTCATGAGCTAGGACACTTCCTGGTTGCAAAATACTTTGGAGTAAAAGTCGAAGTTTTTTCATTAGGATTCGGCAAAAAGATCTTTTCTTTTAAAAGGGGCGACACGGTTTATTGCATTTCCCTGATCCCACTCGGTGGATATGTCAAAATGTTCGGAGATGAGCTCGGAGCTCAGATTTCTGAGGAAGAAAAAAAAGTTTCTTTCACGCACAAGCCAGTAACCCAACGGATCGCAGTTGTTCTGGCTGGACCATTAATGAACTTCTTCTTCGCGATCCTAGTTTTTTTTGTCATTGCAATGATTGGGGAGGATGCAAAGGCCCCCAAAGTGGGTGATGTTGCTGAGGCCAGTGTTGCTTATCAGGCAGGTTTCAGATCTGGGGACACTTTAATTTCAGTCAATAGCAAACCCGTGAGAACTTGGGATGATTTCCAGCATCTGATCTCTCAGAAGCATGGCCAACCTCTCGCTGTCGAAGTGAAACGTGCAAACTCGGACCAAAAAGAAACGGTCTCAGCGACTCCCTCACTGACGCCGAATCCTAACATTCTCTCTTTGGATGAGTTTGTTGGTGAAATTGCAGGTCTGACTTCTCAGTCGAGAGCCTCTATTGTTGGTGTTATGCCAAATTCATTAGCTCAAAAATATAACTTTCAGACAGGTGATTTAATTGCAGAAATCAATGGAATTCCCGTCAAGTATTTTCGCGAAATTGAAAATCTTCTTGTCTCATTTGCTGGCAATGAAATGAAAGTGAAAGTTCATCGCTTCACGGATCTTAAAGACGAAGAACACGAAGAAGTGAACCTGACTTTCGCTAAACCACAGGTTTCGTCATTGGCCGCTCTCGGTCTTGTAAATTCAGAGTTATTTTTAGCTGATGTTGTCAATGACTCTCCAGCTGCTCGTGCTGGCTTGCAGTCAGGGGATAGAATCATTCAGGTGAACTCAAAAGTGCCAACTCAGTGGGATGATGTTTTGAACGAAGTGAAATCATACACTGGCCAAGGGGAAATTACTGTGAAAGTACTCCGGCAAAACGGGGAAGCAGAATTAAAGCTAGTGCCTCAGATGACCAGCCAGCTCACAGCTCAAGGCAGCGAAGAGAAAAGATTTACCATCGGAATTCGACCGTGGATCCTCAATGCACTTCCAGAATCAGTGACGCTCAAATCTGAGGGCGTGGGCTCAGCTTTGGTCCGAGGTATCGAAAGAACTGGCGAAGTCACGGCCATGACTGTGGTAAGCTTTCTGAGGCTGGTTCAAGGGATGATTTCTCCTAAGACAATTGGGGGCGTAATTTCTATTGGCCAAGTTGCAAGTGAATCCTTCAAGATGGGGCTCAGTCAGTTTCTGACAATCATGGGCTTTATCTCGATCAATCTTTTCGTTCTAAATTTGCTGCCTATTCCTGTGCTCGATGGTGGACACCTTCTTTTCTATTCAATTGAAGCTCTTCGGGGAGCTCCTGTTTCAATGCGAAAAATGGAAATTGCGCAGCAAATTGGTTTGGTCATGTTAATGAGTCTGATGGCGTTTGCTCTTTTCAACGATTTCACTCGACTCTTTGGACATTAATGAAACGGGTTCTTGCCATCGAATCAAGCACAGCTTTAGCGTCTGTTTGCTTGAGGGATGATCAAGGAAATGCTTTCGTCAAGGAGTCTTGGCAGCAGCGAGCTCACAGTGAGTTTCTCAATCAAGCTATTGAAGATGTCTTGAGGATGGCTCAGGTTGATCTCTCACAGATTGATGTATTTAGCTCCACCGTTGGCCCAGGATCATTTACTGGACTTCGCGTATCAGGAAACATTGCCAAGACTTTCTCCTATGTTTTCAAAAAACCTATTTATGCAATGACAAGCTTGGAACTCCTAGCTCTCGGGTCCCCCGGTGATGGCGCAAAAATTTGTCTCATTAATGCCTTCAAAAATATGGTGTACGCAATGGGTTTTCATCAGGGAAAAGCTCTGTTTGAACCCGTTGCTGTCCGTTTTGAAGAGGTCTCGAATTTGTTGCGCCTATTTCCGACTGAGAGAGTTGCCGCTCTTGGTGATGCCTTAAAAGTTTACCCAATTCTTGATCTCAATCACCGCCTCTTTGTGAATGATGAGGATTTTCATTTTCCTCATGCTAAAGTCCTTGCTCATTCCGCACTGAACTTATCAAAAAAAGGCCAGACCATCGTCTGGAATTCATTCTCTCCTCTTTATATAAGGGCGTCAGAAGCCGAAGAAAGTCGAAAGAGACTTTAATTCGGAGTGATTATGGCAACAAAGATCTGGAGCGTCGGCGCCGGCAAAGGTGGCGTGGGAAAAACATTTACAGTTTCTTCTTTAGGAATCACTCTTTCTAAATTGAATCATAATGTGTTGCTCCTCGATCTGGATCTTTCAGGTGCAAACTTGCATTCAACTTTTGGCCTACCTTTGACCCAGAACAATTTGCGCAAATTCGTTTCTGGCGAAAAAAGTATCAAAGAGTTAATCACACTTACCGGAATTCCACGAGTATCTTATGTACAAGGCTTCTGGGATAATTGGACGCCCTCTGAACTCAATGAAAGAATGATTACTGAGCTTTTTTCTCAAGTGAGAGAGCTTCCTTTCGACTTTGTGATTGTTGATCTTGGAGCTGGACCCTCACCAACATACTTGGAAGTTTTCAAAAGGAGTGATGAACGAATTTTGATTGGAAATTCTGAGCCGACCACTGTGGAGAAAACCTATCGCTTCATCGAAACCTATGTTTGTTCAACCTTAAAGGAAAGAGTATCCTCTGAGCAGTATCTTGCCCTCGAGAAGGCCCTGAGGGATTATCGATGGAACCAGGGCAAAGGCTATTTTTCATTTAGGAATTTTTTGAAGACACAGATTGGTAGCGACCTTAACTATTCTCAGGTGTTTGAGGAAAGGCCTATCCATTTTATTGTGAACTCTTCACGCAGTCGCCTTGACCAAGATCTGGGTTTCTCGATGAAATCTGTGTGCACGAAGTACTATGACTTTCCCCTCAACTACTTGGGGCCTATTGATTTTGACAACGCCGTGTGGCAGGCGGTGAGAAATTGTGAACCTGTGCTTATTGAAAAGCCATTCACTCCGATTGCAGGCCAGTTTCTGTCTATTGTAAAAACAATGACCCATACTAATTTCCACTCGAATTTGTACAAAGCAGTGATATAGAATGAGGTCATGGAAACAAGTCGATATAATTATTACGATGTTCTAGAAGTAAGTCCTCATTGCCAGCAGCATGAAATCACCACAGCTTACGAACGCGCCAAAGCAACCTATGCCGGAGAAAATCCAGCCATCTATACAATTTTTTCTGAACATGAAGCTCGAGAGCTTTTGAAGCTGGTCGAAGAAGCTTATCAAGTTCTGGGAAACAAAACATTACGTTCTTTGTATGACGAAAAGGTTTCTCAAGTTCAGGTGAAACCAGAAGATTTAACTTATGAAAATCTTAAATCTGCCAGTAAAGCTGTTGTTCCAGACCTCAACAAAAAAGCACCTTCAAAGCCAGAATTTCAGCCAGATCCCGAAATGGAAAATCTTATTAAGAAAAGCCAAGACTGGACAGGTGCGCTTTTGAAACAAGTTCGAGAGTATAAAAAATATTCACTCGAGAGGCTGAGTGAAATCACCAAAATCAGTGCTTATTATATTCACTCCATCGAAAAGAACGATCCGAAAAACTTGCCAGCCTCTGTGTTTGTAAGAGGATATGTCGGGCAGATCGCAAAAGTTCTCGGTCTTGATGAAAAGAAAGTTTGTGAATCTTACATGAGATCTTTTAAATCGAGTGGAAACTAAGCCTCAGGAAAAAATCGAGTTGACAGTAACCGCTGATTCTAGCCGCGAGAGGCTTGATAAATTTGTCGCCGCTCTTTCGGGAGTTCAATCAAGGAGCCGCGCCGAACAACTGATTGCACTCGGGAACGTTTCAATCAATCAAAAAGTTTGTACCAAGGCCTCCGCCAAAGTGAAAACTGGCGACCAAATCGAAGTGGTCTTGCCTCTGCCTAAGACAGGAACTTTAGAGAAGCTGGATTTAAGCTTAGATATTCTCCTTGAAGACAATGACCTGATCGTCATTAACAAACCACCGAACTTAGTTATGCATCCAGCCGCAGGTCATGAAAATGACACTCTGGTGAACGCACTTATCAATCACACAGATGATCTTTCCATGGCTTTCGGTGAAGACCGACCTGGCATTGTACATCGTCTCGACAAAGACACTTCTGGAGTTTTGGTCGTGGCCAAAAATGATTTCACTCACCAAGGCCTGGCATCTCAGTTTGAAGATAGATCTATAGAAAGATTTTACTTCGCAATAGTGCTAGGGACTCCTCCCAAATCCGAAGGAAAAATTGTTTCAAATCTTGGGCGCCACCCAAAGGATCGAAAGAAATTTGCCTCTGTGAATTCGGGCGGCAAGTGGGCAGAGACAAACTACTGGAGACTCAGTCATCACTCCGAAGGAGTTTCGTATTTAAAGCTCAAACTTGGAACTGGTCGAACACATCAGATCCGTGTTCATCTTTCTGAGATGGGTTGTCCCATTTTAGGGGACTCTGTCTACGGAGGAGATCGCTTTTCAAGAATCAAGTCGCTAGCTCTCCGACAACGACTTCAACAGATTCCTCGAATGGCTCTTCATGCAGCCATCTTAGGCTTCGTCCATCCTCGAACCTTGCAAAAGCTTCACTTTCAGGTTCCCTGGCCTTCAGATGTTTCTCCATTTCTTAAGGAATTGAAGTTTCATGATGCAATTAAATGATCAATTTGAAGGAATAGAAATTGACCTAGGTGCGGCAGTTGCTGTTTTAGGCAATAGAAATTCGTCCAGCGAAGAGGTTTTTCCAAAGCATAAAAACCAGGCTCACCTCGCAAAAATTCATCAAAAGCACACTGATCTCTTGGTCAAAGCGCAGATTGGTGGACCTCTTGAAATCGCTGATGCCCATTGGTCCCAAGAAAAAGGTCTTGCCCTGAGAATCTTAACTGCAGACTGTGCACCTCTTCTGCTGTATTGCCCTCGTCGCCAAACAGTTGCAGCTATTCATGCTGGCTGGCGCGGAATTGAGAATCAGATCACTATAAAAACTCTCAACTACCTCTTGAAAGCTGAACTCATCACAAAAGATGTCCGAGTAATCATTGGCCCACATATCCAATGGCACAGTTTCGAAATTGAAATGAAATTGGCTTATCAACTGACCGACACAGTTCCTTGGATTCAGAGAGAGCTGTTTTTAAAGCCCTCCGGAGATAAATTTTTGGTCGATCTTCATCAAATTCTCAAAGAGCAGATTTTGCGGCTCACAGAAAGACCTGAGAACATCTGGGCGCTCTTTGTCGACACCAAGACAAATCAACAGTATCACTCTTATCGAAGGGACGGGACTTCTTCTGGAAGACAGAACTCCTACATCTATCTCAAAGCCCGCTAAGTGGCTCATAGTCAAATATTTAGACACCGCAAGTGCCTTCTATTCCTCACCAGGACGGAACAAAATTTGAACCCGTAAAGTTGCTGGTATGAAGATGAGAGCGTTTTTTCTTTCCATTCTGCTAATTTCTGTAGGCTGGTCAGCACTGGCAAGCCCCAAACTTAGTTCGCAAGAAATTGCAGAGCGGGTAGATCTTTTTTCTTCAGATTTTCTTGGTGAGCCCTATCTGAAAGATCCCCTTGGCGAAGCCAGCGGAAAAGACACAGATCCTCTCTACCGCTTTGATGGTTTTGACTGCACCACTTTTGTTGAAACGGTCATGGCTCTAGCGATATCCCATGATCATCGCGAGTTCGAGCAAAATATGAATCGCATTCGCTACAATCAAGGAAAAATTCTATTCACAAGTCGGAATCACTTCACTGATGCGGACTGGGTCCCCAACAACATAAGAAATGGGCTGATCAAGGATATCACTCATCAATTGATGAACGGTCGCGCACAGATTGCTTCAACGATGATTCAAAGAAGCCCTTGGTTTGCGATGAACCATGGGCTTGTTCTTGACCTCCCGACGGAAACAGCTCAACTACCTTTTATCCCCAAAGAGTGGCTTCTCGCTAACAAAGAAAGAATCTCTCTGATACCCCACGGAAGCATCGTGAATATTGTCCGACCCAACTGGCAGCTCGAAGATAAGATCGGAACTAATATGAATGTCTCTCACCAAGGATTTGTTATTCACAAAGAAGACGGCGTTTATCTCCGTCATGCGAGCCAAACCGCGATGAAAGTGGTTGATGAAAGCCTTGATAATTACTTGCTAAAAATGAATTCCAACCCCACCATCGGTGGATTGAACGTTCTACTGATTCAAAATGGAAAATAAAAATGGTGCCTTGTACGGCACCAATGTAAACGTTTGTTTTTATTTACTTATTTTTACCATCGGTAGCAACTGGTAGCAAGATTTTTTATTTTACTAAAGACAGCACCTGTCCCATTGAATCGGAAGGCACATTATATCCGAGCTTATCTGTACTGACCGACTCCCCATGATTTAGACAGTCATGGACTTAGCAGTTCTGGTTGTTGGTAACTCTTTCTGAACTCAATTTCAAATTCTTTCGGTGTTTTTCCGTCAAGTGACCTGTGGGGTCTAAAGTCGTTGTAAATTTCT
>JAJTIC010000128.1 GCA_021300175.1 Pseudomonadota bacterium | reverse complement strand
GGGCATTTTTGAGGGTAAAAGCTCATCAGGGAAAGGGCACCAGCAAGCTCAATTCCGCTCCTCAAAGCCACCCGGTGGAGAATCAACCCACCCGAATATCCGGATTTAGCCCAGAATCAAAGAACTTAGCCCTCGACCAATCCCCCTTCGAGGACCCTCAAGAGGATCAGTTTCAAAATTGTAAATTCTTCTTTGACAGAGGGTGGGGTCCTCGAATAAAAATAAGAAGTGTTCCAAGTATATGCCAGCAATAAGGGCTGGTGTTTCTACCAGGTGCCGTAAATACCTGACTATTTGGGGGAATTAATGAATAAGTTCTTCGTAGTTCTGTCGGTTCTTTTAAGTGCTGTAATTTCATTTGCAGATGTTTTCCCAACCAATCCAGATTTGAACCTGACTCCTGGATCTACCTGCGACAAGCCTGATGCTTATCGATATCCTGAAAAGGTGCCTTACTGCAGTCGTGATGTGGACACTCAGCTGAAAAAAGAAGTGATCCAAGATTATAATCAGAAATTGGGATACAAGATCGAGACTCGCGCAGAGTACAAGATCGATCACTTCATTCCTTTGTGCATGGGGGGATCTAATCTTAAGGACAATTTGTGGCCACAGCACAAATCAGTTTACACGATCACAGACAATCTTGAGTTTATCGCTTGTGAAAAAATGAAAGAAGGTCGCTTGACTCAGAAACGGGCCATCGAATTACTTCGCGAGGCAAAGCTGAATCTGAAGCGAGCGAGTGCCATCGAATCTCAAATCAATCAAATGTAAGGTGTTTCACGAGCTCAAGATCCAAGGCGGTCAGCTTCTGGTGAATCTCTTTGAAGGTCTCATTGTTAAAACAAATGAGACATATCGCCACATTCATAAAAATTGATAAACGGATCATATGGGTTTTCAAGTGAAAACCTGTCAAAAAGCAAAGAATTAAAATTTGAAGAGGTTTTGAGGGGTTAGTGCCTTAGCAGAAGCTTTTGAGCTCAACGTCTCAAGTTGAGGCGTAACTTTTTTCAAGGGAGCCGGTTGATCCTTCTAAAGGAGAACTCATGTATGGAAAGTTCAAAAAAAGTCTTGGTAAGTCTCATGCTCATCGGTCTTGTGGCAGGCTGTGGAAAAAAAGAGGAAGCTCAAACTTCCGTGGACCCCGTTGAAGCTACGATGGAGTCTGGTTTGTCTGTGATCTCTGGAATGGCCGATGAACAAGCGGGTTCTGGTTATGCAATAATGAATAAAAGTTTGCCCAGTGTTTGGGATGTTCTAGCACCTCAGGCGGCCGTGGCGAGCTCTGCTTGTTCGAGAGCCCTTTCTTCTTCTTGTGTGAGTTCCCGCAGGTCGGCTTCTCATAATGGCTGCAGCGTGGGTGCAGGCTTAGTAACCCTCACTGGGCAAGTTGATCTTACTTATTCCCAGTCATCTTGTTTAATGACGAACAATGGAGACTCCGTCACCCGCACCTACAATGTTCAATTTGAAGGTCCCCGAGGAGCCACTTTGAGCCTGTCGAGCGCTGTGGAGACGGATTACCGAGGCTCAAGCTATGGGGGCGGTGGTCGACTCACAAAGACAGCTTCTGGCTTTGATCTTGAAGTCTTTGGCAGACATTCCCAGCTTGTGAGTTCTCGAGGAAGGCAACTCTATGATGTTTCAGTGCGTACACTGAGCCCCCTCAGTATCTCAGGAAGTCTGAGCCGAAGTTCTCGCACAGTGATTAGTGGTTCTTTAGAAGTGAATCATAATCTTGCTGGGTTTACGGCAGTGTTTACACCCACAAATCTGCAGTGGTCTGGAAGCTGTTGTCACCCGATCTCAGGCTCAGTCTCGGTGAGCTATTCAGGGGCAAAGACAGGATCGGCGACTGTGAATTTTAATGGTTGCGGCTCTGCCCAAGTGAATCAGGATGGACAAACCCAAACTGTTGAGCTCTCATATTGTGAGTGATGGATACCGAGAACAAAAAAGATCTTCAGGTTTTAAAGAAAATCGGTGAAGGAAGTGAGCAAGACTTCCTTCGCTTGTACCACAAGTACAAAAAAAATGTTTATGGACTTTCTTATAAAATTCTTCAGACCAAAGCTCTAGCTGAAGAAGTCACCCAGGAGGTTTGGATGAAAGTGGTTCAGAATGCCGCCCGATTCGAGGCTCTTCCGGGAACTGTCAGTCAAAATCCTGTCAAAGCTTGGATCTTGCAAATCACTCGCAATCAGTGCCTGAATCTGTTGGAAAAGAAATCGACATGGGAGATATCCTCAGAAAGTGAAAGCGATCTTTTAAATGAGCTTTCAGCAGGAGGTGATCCCGATGAAGAGCTTCAAGTTCTTGAAAATGAAGCTCTTTTGAATCAGTGGATTGATGAGCTTCCAGAAATACAAAGAGCTTGTTTGGTCCTGTGGATTTCCTCAGAAAAGTCTTACGGTGAGTTAGCGAAAGAATTGAAGCTCACAGAGACTCATGTGAAAGTTTTAATTCACCGAGCGAAACAAAATCTTAAAAGGCAGCGAAGCCAGTTTCTCAAGAGAGGAGATGTGTTGTGAAAAAAACTGATTTTCAACAAGACACTTCTTCGGAGCTGGATCAAAAAATCATTCTGAAAGTGAAGCCGCAGATTGAAAAAAACCGAGAGATTCACGAAGCACAAAAGAGACGATGGTTTTTCGTTTGGTCTGGTGTTTCTGTTGCTGGAGTTCTTTCATTTTTAATTTTTCGAAAGCCCCCCAAAGATTTTAGGCAAGAAGGGGATGATTCCTTGGCTTTTGGGCAGAGTGATCAGGAACTCCTTTTTGATGATGAGCTCGAGATTGCAGAACTTCAAGAAGACTGGGATGTCATTGAGCTCGTCGATGAGCTCGAGAAAGAGGACACTTGATGGATCAACAGAAAAAGATGGAAATAAAAGATGATGAAATTATTCCTTACCTCCAAGTTCTGCAAGACCTGGAGTTGCTGGAGGGAGACCTTGAAATTGAGGATCTTGTTGAGGTCACTGAATTGGAATTGGACAAGGACAAAGGAGGTGATCAATGAGTCATTCCTCTCGACGGGATTTTTTGAGAAGCTCTGTCTTTTTGTTGAGTGGTCTCTTTTTGGCCCAGAATGCGAGATCACAGGAGAGTCCTTCGAGCCCGTCCCAAGACGACTTGAAGCAACAATGGGAAAAGCTTTCAGAGCCAGAGAAAACAGAACTTCGAGAAAGATATTTAAAGTTCAAGTCGCTGTCGCCTGAGCGTCAGAAAAGAATTTTGGAGAGAGCACAGAAATGGAAATCTCTTCCGGAAGAGGATCGCCTTCGAGTGAGAAGTAATTTCCAAAAATGGAGAGCGATGAGCCCTGATCAGAGAGTTGAATTTCGGCGCAAACTGCAAAAGTATCGTGGACTACCTTTAGAAAAAAGGCAAAGGATGCGGGAGCAGTTGAGAAAACGCCAGCAGAGAAAGAGACTCCGAGGATGAGGTGGTCAGTACTAGGGGCCGTAGCTTCACTACTCATTTTGCCGGCCTCCGTTTGGAGTTCTTACAGCTTTGAGATGGGGGGATCTGGAAACGGTGGCTATCTGAGTGCAGGGGTTGATGTCGAGCTTGAGGATTTGAGTGAAAGATTAAATACAGATCTTTCTATTTTTTCTCAAGGTACTGTGAACTCCACCAAGTACACAGATTCTGGATCCGGAGAAATTAAACGCGAGCTCGATTACAGTTTCGAAGGTGGGGGCCGTTTTGGATTTTTCCAAGTTTATGAAAACAGCTTAAAAGCTTTGTATCTAAGTACTCCCGATCAGGGGATTACGGCTTCAGGTGGCGAGATCGAACTGAGTTTGAATTCTGAGAAACTCAGTTTAACAGCTCTTTCAGGAAGTTTGCAGTATCAACAATTGATTCAATTTTCGACTCGAAGAGGGGGGAGAACCACAGATAACACCCTCAAGCAAGATTGGTGGGGGCTACAAGCAGGTTATGATTTCAATGTTCTGAATCTTTCACTGGGCTATCAGAAGTTTTCTTATGATCGGGACGTCGTTCAGTTTGTTAATTTCTTGAATCAACCCGTCGTGGATTATTTGGTTGGAGCCAGTACATCATGGATCCGAAGTTTCCCAAAGACTCGGTCCTCAGTGGCCCTCTCCGTTCCCTTTCGCAAAGTATGGTCGGCACAGATTTCTGGGCAGCGAAGTATTTTGGCCGCTGACTCATCGCTGGAGCGAACAGGCTCGGTATCTCTGACCTATGACGATGAAAGTCGAAGTTATACAGTGGGTGCGGGATCGGGTCTTGTTTTTCTCGGCGTCCAATTTCATTAGATCTGCCATCCAACAGCATCTTTAATCTATGAATTTGCCGTAAGTGGGTTTCTCGGCTATTTTGGCCACAAATCGCAAAAAGGAGCTAAGAATGTCTAATTCGAGTCGCATTACTGTTGCTTTTGGAGATGGGATCGGACCGGAAATCATGACGTCCACCCTGGAAATTATGAAAGCTGCTGGGGCAAGACTTGAATGTGATGTGATTGAAATTGGAGAAAAAGTTTACAAATCAGGCCACTCTTCAGGGATTGCGCCGGAATCTTGGGATATTCTTCGAAGAAATAAAATCTTTCTCAAAGCTCCGATCACGACTCCTCAAGGTGGTGGATTCAAGAGTTTGAATGTGACTATCCGTAAGGGCTTAGGACTTTACGCCAATGTCCGTCCTAATTTGTCCTATGCTCCGATCGTGAAGTGCATTCACCCAAAAATGGATTTGGTGATCGTTCGCGAAAATGAAGAAGACTTGTACGCAGGGATTGAGCATCGTCAGAGTGAAGATGTTTATCAATGTCTCAAAATTCTCTCTCGCCCTGGAACAGAGAAGATTATTCGCTATGCTTTTGAATATGCCAAACGCAACGGTCGTAAAAAAGTCACTTGCCTCAGTAAAGACAACATCATGAAGCTGACCGATGGGATGTTTCATAAAGTTTTCGATGAAGTGGCGAAAGAATATCCTGGTATTGAGACAGATCATAAGATCATTGATATCGGAGCGGCGTTTGTGGCAGAGCGGCCGCAAATTTTTGATGTGATTGTCACGTTAAATCTTTACGGAGATATTATTTCTGATATCGCAGCCCAAGTTTCAGGCAGTGTGGGACTCGCTTCATCGGCGAACATTGGTGACCATGGAGCAATGTTTGAAGCTATCCACGGTTCGGCCCCTGATATCGCGGGGAAAGATATAGCAAATCCTTCGGGTTTGCTGTTATCGGCAGTGGATATGCTGGTTCATTTAGGTCAAGGCGATGTCGCCACAAAGATCCACAATGCTTGGCTAAAAACGATGGAAGATGGCGTGCACACAGGTGATATTTATGATCCTACAATTTCTCAACAAAAAGTGGGAACTCAAGGTTTTACTCAATCTGTGATCCAAAGATTAGGGCAGAAACCCGAGAAAATGAAGCCCGTGAACTATCAAGCAGGGGCAGGTCCTTTGGTGATTCAGCTAAAGAGCCAGTACAAGGAAAGCAAAAAAGTGTTCAAAGGGATTGATATTTTTATTGCCGATAAGAGCCGCAATGCCGAGAAGTTAGCCAATGGTTTGAATCAAGTAAAGCATGAGAATTTAAAGCTCAAGATGATCACGAATCGGGGAGTGAAAGTGTGGCCTGAGGGGCTGCCAGAAACTTTCTGCACAGATCACTTTCGCACACGATGGATGTGGGCTGGCAACGAGGCAAATGCTCAGTCACTGACCACTGTTTATGAATTTATATCCAAAGTTTCAGCTCAGGGCTTTGATGTGATAAAAACTGAAAATCTTTACTCCTTCGATGGACTTGATCAATACTCGCTGGGGCAAGGAGAATAGGAAGTCTATGAAAGTTGCTGTTTATTGTGGTTCTAAAATGGGACAGTCGCGCCGGATTCAGGACGCAGTGATCCAGTTAGGATACGAAATGGCAAAAGCAGAAATAGATCTAGTTTATGGCGGTGGTCGCGTGGGACTCATGGGTTTGATCGCTGATACGCTGTTGGGACAAGGTCGCGCTGTGGATGGGGTTATTCCGAGAAGTTTGTTCCAAAAAGAAGTTGCTCATTTGGGGCTCACTCAACTTCATGAAGTTGCAAATATGCACGAGCGAAAAGCGCTGATGGAAAAGCTCAGTGATGCCTTTATTATTTTGCCCGGTGGTTTTGGGACCATGGATGAGTTTTTTGAGATCATTACTTGGAAGCAAATCGGTGTTCATAAAAAGCCGATTGGTCTTCTTAATATCGACGGGTTTTACGATGCTTTGCTCGTGTTCATGAAGAGCCAAGTGGCGGCCGGATTTGTTCTAGCCGAAGACCTTGAGCAGGTTATTGTTAGTTCAGATCCTCAAGAGCTTGTTCAAAAGCTACAAAAAAAATTAGGATCAGTTTGAAGCTTTTTTTTTCAATTCTTATTCTGACCCGACATCGACCAACTCTTTTGAAGAAGGCTTTGCTATCAATCTTTGCAAGTCTTAATGATCTCAGTGCGTCTGCGGAGGTCCTTGTGCTTGTCAATGGACCAGATACTGAGTCTTTGGAAGTGCTCAAGAGTTTTCCTCAAGTCAAAGTTTTGAATTTGCCAGAGCATCAGCATCCTGGCAGTGCGAGAAATCAACTGATCCGCGAATCCCAGGGGCAGTATCTTGTTTTCTTAGATGACGATTTAACAGTTCCAAAAGATTACTTCAGTGCACTCTTAAAATTAATCAATCAGAAACCAGAAGTTTCTGTTTATGGCGGCCCCAACTGGACACCGGTGGTATCCAACAATTTTCAGGTTTTGCAAGGGAAGTGGCTTTCAGATTCCTGGCTTGTGGGGCCAGTCTCTCGGCGTTATGAGCTTTTAAGGCCAGCGCAAGTGGGTGAAGAGTCTTTGATTCTCTGTAATCTCACGGTGAAGGCTCAGTTAGCAAAACAAAATCTTTTCCGATCGGATCTGTTTTGTGCTGAAGAAAATGAGTGGTTGGACCGACTCAAGAAGTTGGGAGCAGTGTTTTTGGCTTCGCCTGAGCTGGGAGTGTCTCATGAGCGGAGAGCAGATTACATTTCATTTTTAAAACAGATCAAAAAATACGGATTTGGACGAGGGCAAATTCTGAAGCACACGGAAGTTTCCTGGAATCATTGGTTTCCCAGCCTAACTGTCCTGCTGCTAGGAATCTTCTGTTGGGTACGTCCTACTTTCGTTGTTTGGACACTGGGGTTTTACTGGGGATTTTGGTTTTTCAAGAGCTTTCTCTCTTTATCTCGGTATAGCACCAAAGAAAAAATGACGACTCTGCTCTTATTCCCAGGGGTTCAACTGGTCTATGCTTTAGCTGTTTTACGGGGATTTCAATATTCAGTATTCTCGAGGAAAAATTAGCTATTTTTGTTTTTTAATCTCGAGTGTGTAGATAGTCTCAGCACCAGCAAGTTCAAAGGACCTTTGTTGAAATTGGAGCTGAGCCTGAATCAATTCGGTTTTCAGAGAATCCCAGTAGGTCAACGACCCAAAGTAAATTTCAACAATCCAAACACGTTCATAAGTCTCAAGAGCAGCGAGGATTTGCTGAATAGCTTCGGGATGCCCAGGTCGTAATCTCTGTACTGGAATGGATTGGAGGTCATAGTAAGGGGAAGCAATAGAAAGAGTCCTCGTGGTCAGAACAAGGGGACGTGGAGTCTGTCCAATAAAAGCGGCCACTTCCCGCCAAGGAGATTTGGCAAGGGCATAATAGCTTGGGAGTGCCGAGGCGGTTAATGCCATTGAGCAGACAACAAGAAAACTCAATTTTAATTGAGCTGACTTCAAAGACTCTGAAACCAAAATCAAAAATGAACCTAGAAAGAAAACAAAGTGAGGGGTGAGGTAAACATAATAGCGTTCTAAAAATAGTGACCGCTCAGTGATAAACCCTGTCAGAGTGAGAAGTATTATTTGTAAGAGCACCGTGGTGATGACATGAGGAATAAAGACAGACTCTGAGATTTGGGCCCGCTTTCGCCAAAGAAAAACGAGAGCCCCAAGAATCAGGGTCAGAACAAGAATTTGCTGAAAGCTCAGGGCCTTTAAAATCTCTACAGGCCAACGACTTTGGGGTTCGAGGGCGAACTTCAGTTTTTGCCACTCAAGGTGTGACCAGCTAAATGAATAGAAATAGGAAGCCAAGGCCGAAACTAGGGCGATTAGGGTAAAAAGCCCAAGAATTCTTCTGATTGAGGAAGCCTTCAGGTAAAGACTCAGGCCTTGAAAAAGGGCAATCAAAATTGAAATGTAATGTGTCCACGAAAGAAAGAGAAGGCTCACAAAGTAGGGAATTTTTGCTTTCGCTGATCCTAAAAAAAGTTGATGGTAAAAATAGAAGCTCCCATAGCTAAGTACTTCTAAGAGGGAGTACATTCGAGCTTCTTGAGCAAACTGAAGGCTCAAAGGATTGATCGACTGAAGAAAGCCAAAAATCACGAGTCCCCGATAGCCAAAAAACGAAAAGCCCAAAAGACCCGCAATGGGAACGGTGAAGATACTAAATATTGCGGAAAGGCTTCTGGTCCCGAGTTCGAGATATCCGAAAATGGAACTCCAGCCCTTGAGGATCAAATGATAAAGAAAAGGATGGTTGTCCCAGAACAAAGCAGATAGGCCGGGTTGCATGACCACATGAACCGAGAACATTTCATCCATCCAGTAGGAGTCTTGAGCAATTTGAAAAAAACGAAGGACCGCTCCGAGGCTTGTCAGGACTAACAATGTTAAGAGGGTCTTGGTTTTTTGAGTCATTAAAACAAAGTATAGATAAAGGGGACCGACGCCGCTTTAGAAAACATCACCAAAAGTGTCAGTAATACTAAAGTGATAAAAATGGGCAGCAGCCAATACTTCTTCCTCACTTTGAGAAAACCCCAAAAATCTTTAAGAAGCTCCATGAAACATCCTTAGTAAGGTTTTAAGAAATCATGGCTCTGGTTAGAGTCCAAATCAAGAAAATAGGTTTGAGAGTTCATCGGGGCCTTCCTACGCAGGGGATCTCGCACGAAAGACACCATGTAGAGGCCCATGGGAAGCAGCAGGCAAAAATACACAAGGCTAAGGCCAATGAGGCTGAGAGTGTGAATCAAAATAAAAAAAGTTTTCAAGGTCAGCTGAAGGAATTTTTGAATCCACTCTGGTTTGCATGGAAAAATCAGAAAGAGACTTCCAGTCCACAGCAACGGGAAAGTGAGAGACGTGGACTTTACAAGATGTACCGTGAAGAGAACTAAAGAGCTCACCACAGTGAAGATCAAGGCCTGTCTTCGACTGGGGAGTTCGGGAGTTTCTACACTGAAAAGATATTTAATCTTGTTCAAACTGATCTCTCCAATTTTTGTTCTGATTCAATTTTTTTTGATCTCTCTTGTGAACCAGGTAAGAGCCGATGCATAAAGTGTCAATTTCGGTATGGATAAAACCATCGATGGCTTGATCGGGACTTTCTACGATGGGTTCTCCACGAACATTGTATGAGGTATTGATCACCAATGGGCATCCTGTCAGTGTTTGAAAGGCTTGGATCAGTTCATAGAAATCGGGATGCCTTTCTGCAGAGACAGATTGAATCCGAGCCGAATAATCCACATGCGTGATGCTCGGGTACCTTGACCGGATATCATTGACTCGGCTGAGACCCGTCGAGGAGCTTTGGCTGTTGGAGGATCGATGTTTTTCAAGCACGGGTGCCACGATCAACATATACGGGCTTGGGTGTTCGAGATCAAAAATTTCTTTCTGGTGAGTGGCAAGAACTGCAGGAGCAAAAGGCCGAAAGGATTCCCGGAATTTAATCTTTAAATTCATTTTCTTTTGCATTTCGGGCACTCGAGGATCACCAACGATAGAGCGTGACCCTAGAGCCCGAGGTCCAAACTCCATGGCACCTTGAAAAAAACCAAGCACGTGGCCATCACTCAAAGCCTTTGCGGCAGCAGCAATCGCTTTCTGAGGACTCTCAAATTTTTGATAACTGAGGTTTTTTCTTTCAAGTGCTTTTTCAATTTCCCCATCCTCATACCGAGGGCCCAGGAGAGCCCCTTTCATCAGGTCCGGCTGGGTCGGGTAAAAGGGTTTTTGAAAATGAAGATAGTAAGCCGCCAGGGCACAACCCAGAGAGCTTCCTGCATCTCCGGCCGCTGGCTGAACCCAAAGCGATTGAAAAATTTTTTTCTCAAGAATTTTTCCGTTGGCGACGCAGTTTAGCGCAACCCCACCCGCCAAGCATAAATTATCTGATCCTGTCAGGGCTTTCAGAGTCCGGCAAAGTTTCAGCACGATTTCTTCAGTCGCTGCTTGAATGGAAGAAGCCATGTCCATATCAAAAACTCGGATAGAGTTATCGCTGTGACGGGGGCCTTCTGGAAATAGTTTTTTGAACTTTTTGGAAGTCATCTCAAAGCCTGTCACGTAGCTGAAATAGTCCATATTCAATTGAAAAGAACCGTCTTCTTTCACATCGATGAGTTCTTTCAAAATAATGTCTTTGTATTTGGGCTCTCCATAGGGGGCTAGTCCCATGAGTTTGTACTCTCCAGAGTTCACTTTGAATCCGCAGTAACTGGTGAAGGCTGAATACAGAAGCCCCAAAGAGTGAGGAAATTGAATTTCTTTGAGGGGAGTGAGCTTCCCACTCTGAGCTTTCCAGAGGGTGGTGGTCGCCCACTCTCCAACTCCATCCATGCAGAGGACAGCTGCTTCATCATAAGGCGAAGCATAATACGCAGCTGCTGCATGAGAGAGGTGGTGTTCTGAAAACAGGAGGGGCGGCAGTTTTTCTTTGGAAATTTGGAACTGTTTTGCGATCAGTTTTTTGAGATGAGACTTTAAATTGAGTTTATAATTCAACCATGGAGGCAGCGCTGTTAAATAGGAAAGCAGTCCTCGAGGCGCTGTGGCCATGTAAGACTCGAGCAGCCTTTCAAAAGTGATCCAAGGTTTATCGTAGTAGACGATGGCATCTAGGTCCGAGATCTTCAGCCCCGCTGTTTTCAGGCAAAATTCTATGGATCTGGCCGGATAGGATTCATCGTATTTTTTTCGGGTAAATCTTTCTTCTTGGGCGGCCGCGATGATTTCGAGCGAGCCTGATGCATCTGAAATGAGGCTCGCCGCAGAGTCGTGATAGAAAGCAGAAATTCCCAAGATGTTCATTGTTTTATTGTGAAACTAGACAGAGCTTATGGCAAGAGGTTCGGCAGCGAAGATCTTGGTTTGAAATGAGGCAGCAGCTGGAGGCTTCGCCAGATTCTTTGAAAGAAAAGTTTAAAAAAGAAGGGAACATTATTCCCCCGAAGAAAAAATTCTGACATTTGCATCAGTCCTAGACCGAGGACAATCGACCAAAAAGTGGTGAGCGGACTCCTCGGGGAATAGAAACCTTCCAGAGGTTTTGGGGGAGCGATCACCCCCGAGGGAAGATCCAGCAAAAACTTATCATCGAAAATCTTTCGCTGGAACTTTCGGTACGGAACTCCTTGAGGAAGCATGTCTTCATTAAGGGCAAGGCGCATTGGAAAAGCATAGATCAGCTCACCATCAAAAAGCACGAGCTCATCCCCATAGGTCAGATGCTTTTTCTGGAGGAGATCCCAGATCCACTTTGATTTTCCGGTGCCTGAGGGGCCCCAAAGCACTTGAGCTTTGCCATTTTGTTCCCAAGCCGAAGCATGTAAACGGAGAAATCCCAGCCGTTCAAAGCTTTCACCCCAGAGAGACATCACGAGAGAATACAAGATTTCTGAAGTGAGCTGAGGATCTGAGCCATAAATCGTGGCGTCCTGAGAATGCGACAAAACAACGCAGTGACTTTCGTCATAGACACAAAGACGACGTAGGATTCCTTGAGCTTGGCACATGCGGGTGCGAAAGAGAGGAAAGCCTTTGTGGGTATTTTGAGGTTGCTCTTGAGAAGCGCGAACTTCGATATGAATTTTTTGTTTGGCGGGAACTTGATCGCTGAAAGGAAAGTCCTTGGCGATCCAACTCAAAGACTCCGCTAGAGACTCCTCGTAACACGTGACCCTGAGTTCTGATCCAAGCCATGAGGTTTCAAATTCCTGAACCATGAATTACTTTATGTGATAACGGCGGATGGTGCCAGGCGGGTTTCCAACGACAGAATCTTGAAAGAGAGTCCCAGGACCACTGCAGTTGGTGCCAGTGATAGATCCAAGATTTGCTGGGGTGATAGGATCCTGACCATAATTCAAGAAAGCTCGTCCTGCAGGACCTCGAGTTGATCCAGTTCCTCCAGCGATATGAAAGGAGCCATCACTGCGGCAGCCAGAAATAGCCACAGCACTCATGTAAGCAGTTCCTCCTGTGGCACCCACGTTAACCCCGCCAGGACCGCCGGCGACGTTAATTCGACCACCCAATAAAGCATTAGCTGCTTTGACGATGATGATCCCGCCTCCTCGCGCCAGTCCCGAGGTCTCGACAGCACTTCCGTTACCCATGATGAGATACTCATGACTTCCAGGGGTGGTTTGTGTGCTGGTGAAAGCTCCTTCGCCACCAAGAAATGATCCGTTGTCTCTGAATCCACGTGCAGCGACTGTTCCTGAGCCGCCGGTAAAATCGGCAAGGTTCACATAGCCCGTTGAAATGTGCGCTGGGATACAGACACCCGCATTGCAAGCGGAGCCATCGTTCAGCGTGAGGGTTCCAGCAACCTGCAACGCCAGAACTCCACCCGTCGATCCATTCCATGCATCTGTCGTTAAGAACCCTCCTGAATTAACAGTCACGTTATTGAACTTGTCGACACGAATAACTTGGGTGCTTGATGCGGAATATGTTCTTCGAAGTTCTTTTCCCGTGATATTTAGGACCGTTGCTGAAGTCACTCCAGTCACTGCAGAGAACTCCCACTGACCTGCGTTGGTTCCTGTCATTTGAATCACCAAGATCGTGTCCCCTGGTGTAAATCCTGTGGTGCTAGTCACTGTGATAGAGTTAGAGGGTAGGGCGCTCTGACCCGTCAGAGTGGTTTTTACTTGATTGATTAGGCAAGGATTGCCGGGGCCATGAGGGCCCACGCCGCTCGGGCAGTTAGTGCTGACAGCATCCGAATTAATCACGACATTGCTGGTGCCATTTCCGTAGAAATCGGATGGTTCATAGACTTGAGATAAGAGAAGATTCAATCCGCCGACGATACCGCCCGCTGAGGCAGCGACAAGGAGAGCTCCCAAAGCGACCATGAGCTTTGAACTGTGATTTTTCAAAAGGCGGGGTTTCAAAAACCTCACGGCGACTCTCCCTTTTACAGCAAGCCTCACGCAGATATCCTTCCTTTTCGGCAGGTCCTGATCAGAAGTTGAACGAAAAACCTGTCTCAAAGTGAGATCGTCTCGTTCAAGGATTTCAGTTGTGCCTAGGCTCTATTTTGCTAGTATTAAGGGCGGAAAGGCAACTATGAGTTTACTGCACCTGTCACAGCGTTCATTTGTTTCTCAAGCGTGGGCGCTGACTTTGGCGAGCTTAAAAACTCGCTATCGCAACACAGTGAGTGGATTTTTGTGGGTTCTTTTGAGTCCGCTGCTTCAATATGGAGCCCAAGCGTATGCTTTTTATTTTATTCTCAAGCTTCCCGTGGATAATTATCCGGTATTTTTGCTCTTGGGATTGATCCCTTGGATCTTCATTATTTCAAGCCTTGAAATGAGTACGGGGAGTTTTACGAATCAAGGTCGTCTGCTCAAATCTTTTCCCATTCATCCGTGGGTTCCATTGATGGCTCAAATTGCCGATAACTTGATTAATTTTGCGGTGGTCTTTTTAGTGCTGATGATACCTGTGATCATTTTGACGTCCTTTCAAGCCATCAGTCTTTTGGTGTTGCCTTTGGCGCTGCTGCCAATTTTTGTGGGAACATTTTCTTTGAGTCTTCTTTTGAGCACTTTGAATGTGTTTTTCAGAGATACTAGGTTTATTGTGAGTTTTTCGACGAGCATTCTTTTCTTTCTGACACCGGTGTTTTATCCTGAATCCATCATCCCTGAAGATTTTCGCTGGGTGCCAGCTGTGAATCCCGTTTATTATTTGATTCGGCCTTTTCGCGAACTAGAAACGGCTTTTGAAGGCTCTCAGTTTTGGATTCACTTAGGGGAAGCTTACCTAGTGGCTCTTGGACTGATGATTTGGGCCATATGGTATTGGGGAAGGAAGAAAAATGAACTCTACTTCAATATCTAAAGTTATCCTTGAAGTCAAAAAGTTGAATTTGGTATTTTATCCTCAGACCTATCGGAATGACAGTCTTCGGGATCAGTTTGTACGAGCGACTCAAAATCCTCTGAAGTTTTTACTGAAAGAGCCCGAGCGATTGCACGTGCTTAAGAACCTCGAATTTTCGATTTCGCAAGGAGAGCGAGTTGGGCTTTTGGGGCTCAATGGCGTGGGAAAGACTTCGCTTTGTCGGGCCATTGCAGGTTTTTATAATCCCGGTCCAAATATTGTGAAAGTTGAAGGAAAAGTCAGAGCCATTTTCGACACCACGATGGGGATTTATCCAGAACTGACGGGGCGTGAAAACGCAGAGCTCCTTGCTGAATTTATGTACCCTGATGTGGTCGATCGCGCAGAGTTAATAGCGGAGGCCCTTGAATTCTCAGAGCTCGGTCCTTTTTTGGATACTCCGTTTAAGAACTATTCCAACGGAATGCAAGCGAGGCTGTGCTTATCTTTGGTTTCTGCGCGGCCGACGGATTTGTTGATTCTGGACGAAGTCTTTGAAGGTGCTGATTTGTTTTTTAAACAAACAATCTCGCAGCGAGTTTTGAAGATGATTCATGAAAGTGGAGCTGTCATTTTTGTCTCTCATGATCCAGCTCAAGTCAAAGAAGTCTGCAATCGAGTGCTGATTCTCAATCAAGGAGAGCTGGTCTTTGATGGCTCACCCAGTGCTGGGTATGAGTTGTATAAAAAAATGGACCCTCAGTCTGCAGGTCAATTTCAAGGTCTTTCTAAGAATTCAGGATCATGAGGTCCCAAATAGGTGAACTGCCCAGATCCTAAATAGTGAACGGGCACTATGGTGCAATTTTTAAGGCCAAAAGTTTGCGGAATTTCTGGTTGAATCCAGTGGATAAAATTTCGAATCACCATTCCATGGGAAAAAAATGCGAGATTCTTTTCAGGGTGTTGCTCTAGATAGTGAGTGAGAGTCTCCATCATTTTTTCGGCCAATTCTTTTTTTGTTTCTCCCCCCGGGAGGCCCACATGGTAAGTCTCGCGATGGGGGGATCGCCAGAGCCCAAGAGCTTCCGAGCCGACGAGTTTTTCGACTTCTTCGTAAGTGAGGCCTTCAGCTTCGCCCAAATTGGCTTCACGCAAACGCTCATCGACCAGAATGGTGCCTTGGAAACTGTTCTGAGCAGTTTGATGAGCTCGCAACAAATCAGAAGAAATCGCAAGATCAATGGCTTTTGGCAAGAGAAGTGAGCTCAAAAATTTGGCCTGAGCAAGTCCTTGTTCATTCAGGGGACGATTGGTGTGACCTTGGAACTTGCCGAGAAGATTCCAGTCTGTTTCCCCATGGCGAATCATGTAAAACAATCTCATGAACTCAGGATCTTCAATCTCAGGAGGCTCGGCAAGTGAGGAATTGAATAACTGATCGCAAAAATCACAACTCCGCCGACAGTCCACCACAGAACAAGCTCAAATGTGAGTGTTGCAGAGATCATCCAGAAAAATCCCAAAGATAAAGAGATCAGAAAAGTCAGCATCGATGGTAAGTGTTTTTGCATCTTTCGCCATTCAAAAGAAGACAGAACAAAATTAGAAATCAGCAAAGTGCCTAAAAAATAAAAGCTTCCACAAAGAATTTGGCATCCCATAGGACCTGCCACCATAAAGTATTCCATGAGGCCATGTCCTTGGTGGGCGTAGCCAAAACCAAATTGGGGGCAAACGGCCAATGACGCCGCCGAAGAAATAACATGCAAGGCCATGAGCTTAAGATGAATCAAAAATAGAGGTGGATTGATGGCTGCTTCGAGTTTTCCCAAAAGTTCAGCATGGACCTGATTTTGGCCGGGGAACTTTTCATTCATGGGGAAACTCCTTTCTTGAGTTTTTTCAAAGCACGGCTCATTCGTTGACGAAGATTCGTTTCACTTTCCTTCATGATTTGACTCATTTCTCGGTAATCCAAATCTTCCACATACCTCTTGATCAAAAGATCCTGAGTTTTGACGTCCAGGTCTTGAATCAAAACTCTGAAATCTTCAATCTCATCTGGATTAGGAGCGGGGGCTCCGATTTGTGACAGAGATTCTACAAAGTCAGGAGTGCGGACTTGGGTTTGAGTCTTCTCTCGGCTTCTTAAGTCTTTGATTTCACTGCGTGCAATCACAAAAAGCCACTGCAAGGGCTCGAACTGCTCTTTATAGAGTTGCCTCTTATCAAAGACTTTCCAGAAAACAATTTGCACGGCCTCTTGGGCCAGCTCCGGAGAGAGCGATTTTGAGAGGGCAAATTTATAGATGCGAGGAGAGTGTCTCAAATAGAAGCAATTAAAAGCTGACTTCAGCTCTGAGCCTTCAGCTTTCAAAATTTGCAAAATTTGGAGGTCAGAAAATTCTTTTGTCACAAATGAGCTCGCTCTTTCCTAATCCCAGTTTCTTTGGAGACAAAGAAATGCTCCTTGTCCGCTGGACCCAGCTCTGCGCCAAGCGTGTCTGAGTGGGCGAAAGTGGAGT
>JAJTIC010000015.1 GCA_021300175.1 Pseudomonadota bacterium | reverse complement strand
GGGCATTTTTGAGGGTAAAAGCTCATCAGGGAAAGGGCACCAGCAAGCTCAATTCCGCTCCTCAAAGCCACCCGGTGGAGAATCAACCCACCCGAATATCCGGATTTAGCCCAGAATCAAAGAACTTAGCCCTCGACCAATTCCCCTTTGAGAACCTTGAAGAGGATCAGTTTCTATTTGTTAAGCCTGTGCTCCGTCAGATCCTTCACCACAGAAGGGTCTGCCAGAGTGGTAATATCACCGAGAGCTTCCGGCTGATTTTCAGCGAGCTTCCTCAGAATTCTTCTCATGATTTTTCCGCTGCGAGTTTTTGGCAGACCGGGAGCCCATTGCAGAAGATCTGGTTTTGCAATGGGAGAGATATGTTCAGAAACCCAAGCGATGAGCTCCTTCCTCAGGCCATCAGTCGCAATGACTCCCACCTTCAAAGTCACATAGGCATAGATTCCTTGCCCTTTGATGTCGTGAGGGTATCCGACAACGGCCGCCTCAGCCACAGACGGATGAGCAACGAGAGCACTTTCCAGCTCTGCAGTCCCGAGGCGATGACCACTCACATTCAGTACGTCGTCCACGCGACCTGTGATCCAGTAGTCACCATCTGCATCTCTGCGACAGCCATCGCCGGTGAAATAGTATCCCGGGTAAGCAGAGAAATAAGTGTCTTCAAAGCGCTGATGGTCCTTGTAGACCGTTCGCATCTGGCCAGGCCAAGAATCCTTCAAGACGAGAATTCCCTCACAAGCGCCCTCTAATATTTTGCCTTCAGGAGACAGCACCACTGGCTCAATGCCTGGAAGTGGCTGTGTTGCAGAGCCAGGTTTTTGCATGTTCTTTCCTGGCTGCGGGGAAATCAAAACACCGCCTGTTTCAGTCTGCCACCAAGTATCTACAATCTCGCAGCGGCCGCGACCCACATTGCGATGATACCAGTTCCAAGCTTCGGGGTTAATGGGCTCCCCCACACTGCCCAGCAAACGAAGACTCGTGAGTGAAAAAGGTTTGATCTGATCTTCGCCCTCTCTCATGAGCGCTCTGAGAGCTGTGGGGGCCGTGTAGAAAATATTCACTTGATGCTTATCAATCACATCCCAAAAACGAGTGGTCGTGGGGTAATTCGGAACACCTTCAAAAATAAGAACCGTGGCGCCTGCAGCCAAAGGCCCATACACCATGTAAGAGTGACCTGTGATCCAGCCCACATCAGCTGTGCACCAGTAAACTTCTTTCGGTTTGTATTGAAACACTGTTTTAAAAGTGTGAAGAGCGTATGCGAGGTATCCACCCGTGGTATGGAGAACCCCTTTGGGTTTTCCTGTGGAGCCTGAGGTGTACAAAATAAAAAGCGGATCTTCCGCGTCCATTTCTTCACAGGGAACAGGTTCCGTCGCTTTGGTCTTTTCCTCGTGCCACCAAAAATCCCGGGAAGAATCCCAGTTCACGGGAGATCCCGTGACTTTCACCACCAAGACTTTCACAGGATTTGTTACTTTCTTGAGAGCTTCATCCACATTGTGCTTGAGAGGAATTTTTTTGCCCCCACGTCGACCTTCGTCAGCAGTAATCACAAATTTGGATTCACAGTCATTGATCCGATCTGACAAAGAATCCGGAGAGAACCCACCGAAAACCACTGAATGAATGGCGCCGAGTCGAGCACAACTGAGCATGGCGACCACCGCTTCGAGCACCATGGGCAGATAGATGGTCACTCGGTCTCCTTTTTGAACGCCTAAACGCTTCAGGGCTGCCGACATTTGGTTCACTTCGCGAGCGAGATCCCCATAAGTCCACTTTATGGACGGAGTCTTGAGATCATCCGCTTCCCAAATCAGAGCGACTTGATCTTTTTTATCGGTGAGATGCCGATCAAGGGCATTGTAGCAAGCGTTGAGTTTTCCCTGTTCATACCAGGCTATTTTGACTGGCCGCTGAAAGGAGACATTCTTCAAGCGAGACCACGGATTAAACCAATGAAGATCCTGAGAAATTTTTGTCCATAACTGATCATGACTCATGAGCACCCTCTCGGCTAAAATTATCCTGAGAAGATTTTGGATTGTCTAGAATGGATCTCTCAATTTGAGACAAATTCGGCACCGAACCTGTTGATTTCTCTGAAATTACTCATTCTTGGGCAAAGCTTGACCGATAAGGGAGGAGTGAAAACACTGCCAAGAACAAACCAAAAAGGGGTCTCATTACCAGAAGCCCTCATGGGTGCACTGATCCTTTCCATCGCACTTGGTGGATTAGGGGTAAGCATCCAGCAATACTCCCAAGCCAAAGAAAAAACCGAACTTGTCAGCCAGACGATTTCGGTGGAAAGCCGACTGCTGAGTGCTCTTTCAAACGCCGATAATTACACTCCCGAAATTCGTGAAGCACTGACGCAAGCTGGCTCAGGCAATTTGCCCAGCTTCAATGTACGCCTGCCTGCTGAATCTGGGGAGATCATGATTCCTTCGAATGGAACATTTTTCCTTTCTCGAAATGGAGAAGCTTGCACTGGCTTCTCGGATGAAAATTGTTGGTTTCGTATCGATGTCACTTTTGGCCGTGGTCCGAATGGTCTCGGATACAGTTACAATATCACACCCAACGATAGCATTAAGACCAAACTCCCTGAGGACTCACAGAGTTTACTTGCGATCAATGGAACAGATGCCTATCAAGCCAAAATTCCTGCCGACTTTGTCCGCTCGTCAACGACAGCTACTTGCGCTACCGATGCCACGATCACGGGAATGGACCGTGATACCGGCGCCGTTCAATGTTTAACACTTCCCACTCCGAGTGATAATTGCCCTGATGGAAGCTTTGCTCGCGGCCTTCGTGTGGATGGTAGCCGTTTAGTTCTCGACTGCCGACCCGTGACCCAAGAGCTGTCTTGTCCAACAAACTACTCTCTGAGAGCATTCAGCACGGTTCAGCTGGCTCAAGGATTTAAAAGTGGAACATGCTTGTGGGTAGCTCAAGATTCTGAAAACCGTGGTTCTTTTGCGGGCGGAAGCATAGTGGGTGAAGTGTGTCCTCCTCATTATCACGTCACTAATCAATGTAGCTTGCAGGTACTCACCTCTCAGAGCGGATACTGCCAAAAAACTTGCTACACCTCAGGAAGTCCTGGAAACCCATCAGCAACTCCCCCGGTCCCTCCGACACCTCCAACACCTTACGATTGCTCTTATGCTCTTCCCGCAGTGGCAGGAAGCTTGATCGACAACACTGCGACAGGCAATGGACAAAGAGAGGTCAATTGCTCGGTGACGACACCGACTCAACTAGCGGATCCAGGGGACTGTGACGATTTCACGCCAGCAGTGTGGGAAGCTCAAGCAACATTCACAGCCAACTGCCAAATCGATTCAACGGTTGTTAAAGAAGTCCCAGCACAGTGATGAAGTTATCCTTTAGGCGAAGTCCTCAAGGATTTTTAACCTACTGCGAATCTCTCACGATTGGCAGAGGTCAGAGGGGCTTCGCCACAGCCCCCCGGTGCACCGTTAATTGACGTCTTTGTAATCAGCGTCGATGACATCGTCATCTTTTTTTGCTTCGCCTTGGGCTCCGCCGCCGGCCTGCTGACCATCAGCTCCCGGTTGCCCTTGCGCTGATTGCTGTTTGTACAACTCGCCAGCCACTTTGTGTGACACCGTCTGCAAGTTGTTAGATGCAGATTCAAGCTCTGCCAAACTTGCTGATTTGTTCTCCAAAGTTTTCTTCGCCTGAGCCACGGCTTCTTCAACGGATTTCTTATCCGCTTCCGGTAAACTTGGATTGTCTTTCACCATCTTTTCAGTTTGGTAAACCAAATTGTCCAAATTATTTCTCGCTGTGACAGCTTTCTGTCTCTCTTCGTCCTCTTGACGGTGAGCTTCCGCTTCGTTCACAGCTTTTTTGATCTCTTCTTCACTGAGGCCCGATTGAGCTGTGATTTTGATTTGCTGAGATTTTCCTGAAGCTTTGTCTTTTGCTGACACACTCAAGATCCCGTTGGCGTCGATATCGAAAGTCACTTCCACTTGTGGAACTCCCCTCGGAGCTGCAGGAATTCCCATCAACTCAAAACGACCCAAAGTTTTGTTGTCAGCAGCCATCTTGCGCTCCCCTTGAAGAACATGGATGTCCACAGCTGGCTGATTGTCTGCTGCTGTTGAAAACACTTGAGATTTCTTCACAGGAATTGTGGTGTTTCTTTCGATGAGTGTCGTCATCACTCCACCCAAAGTTTCAATGCCCAAAGACAACGGAGTTACATCGAGCAGCAGAACGTCCTTCACATCCCCTGTCAGAACTCCCCCTTGAACTGCGGCACCCACAGCCACCACTTCGTCAGGGTTCACACTGCGGTTTGGCTCTTTACCGAAGAAATCTTTCACTGCTTTTTGAATCGCAGGGATTCGAGTTGAACCACCCACGAGCACGACTTCGTCGATCTCTGAGAGCTGAAAGCCAGAGTCTGCCAGAGCTTTCTTGCAAGGTTCAACAGAACGTCTGACAAGGTCTTCAGTCATCTGTTCAAATTTCGCTCGACTGAGCTTAATTTGGAGGTGCTTAGGGCCCGACTGATCAGCGGTGATGAATGGAAGATTGATTTCTGTTTCTTGCGCGGTCGAGAGCTCAATTTTTGCTTTCTCAGCAGCTTCTTTCAGGCGCTGCAAAGCCATTTTATCATTGCGAAGATCGATCGCTTGATCTTTTTTGAATTCGGTCACAAGCCACTCGAGGATCACTGTATCAAAGTTATCCCCACCCAAGTGAGTATCTCCATTGGTGGCTTTGACTTCGACCACACCGTCGCCCACTTCAAGGATCGAGATATCAAAAGTTCCTCCCCCAAAGTCATAGATCGCAATTTTCTGTTCTTTCTTTTTGTCCATCCCGTAAGCCAAAGCGGCCGCAGTGGGTTCGTTGATGATCCGCTTGATCTCAAGACCCGCGATGCGACCGGCGTCTTTTGTCGCTTGTCTTTGAGCATCGTTGAAGTAAGCAGGAACAGTGACAACAGCTTCCGTCACTGGCTCGCCAAGATAATCTTCAGCGACTTTTTTGAGCTTCGAGAGAACAGCAGCTCCAATTTCTTCGGGGCTCACTGGCTTGCCTTGAACTTTGAAAGCACAGTCGTTGCCTTTTTCTACAACGGTGTAAGGAACGAGTTTGATTTCATCTTGAATTTCGCTAAATCTGCGACCGATAAATCGCTTTGCGGAGTAAATGGTGTTTTCAGGATTTGTGACAGCTTGGCGCTTGGCAATTTGCCCTGCCAGTCGTTCGCCATCCTTTGTGAAAGCCACAACTGAAGGTGTTGTTCTTGCACCCTCTTCGTTCACGAGAACTTTGGGCTCACCGCCCTCCATGATCGCCACGCACGAATTTGTGGTTCCCAAGTCGATACCAATAATTTTACCCATAACTACTCCTTTTGATAAAAGTCTTAATTCACAATTCAAATCTGGGGCCTATCCCCAGCCCGTCAAGGCAAGAGCCTATTTTTTTCTGCCCCAAAATGAGATTCTTGAACCTTCTGACAGACCAATGCCCCGCTTCTCAGCAATCTCTTTCAATAGACGCTCCTCGTCTTTGGTGAGCTTCTCGGGGAAGTGCACCCCTAAAGTCACGTAGAGGTCTCCTCGGCGCCCAGACCGGAGCCCCGGAACGCCTTCCCCAGCCACACGAATCTGTTCTCCCACTTGAGCCCCTTTGGGAATCTTGACTTTGAGTTTCCCAGTGACTGTTTCCGCTTCCACTTCTGCTCCAAGCAGCAGCTGCACGTAATCAGGATCAATGCGACCATACAGATGATCACCTTCCCGTTCAAACCTGGAATCCTCTTTCACTCGAACTTCCACGAAAAGATCTCCTGCTTCCCCGCCTCGAAAGCCACCTTCACCCTCGCCACTCACTCTGAGTCGAGTGCCGTTATCCACTCCTGGCGGAATGGTGATTTTAATTTTGCGATCTTGCTTCACTCGGCCGCGGCCTTTGCACGGCTTGCAAGGATCTTTCACGATAGATCCTCGGCCTTGGCAAGTGGGGCAAGTACTGAGCATTTGGAAAAAGCCTTGAGTGACTCGCACTTGTCCTTGACCGCCACAGGTATTACAAGACTGAGGCTGCTTCCCTTTTTCAACCCCAGAGCCATTGCACACATCGCAGTTATCGTCGGTTTCAAATTCAATTTCTTTCTCAGCCCCTTCGATCACATCTTTCAAAGTGATCTCTGTCATGTAACGAAGATCAGAGCCCCGCCGAGGCCCCGTGCGAGACCGAGAGCGCTGACTCGAGGACATGCCTCCGCCAAAAAAGTCTCCGAAAATGTCTCCAAAAGAAGAGAAGATATCTTCCATGTCCTGAAAGCCGGCACCTGCGCCACCGCGCCCACCACCGCCATTTTGAAAAGCTTGCCATCCAAAACGATCGTACTGAGCCTTTTTCTCAGGATTCGACAAAATTTCATAAGCAGAAGCCGCTTCTTTGAACTTTTCTTCAGCTTCAGCATTGCCGGGATTTTTATCGGGATGGTATTGCATCGCAAGTTTGCGATAAGCTTTCTTGATGGAATCCGCATCTGCCGAGCGGTCCACCCCTAATATTTCATAACAATCTCGCATACTTAGGCGCTCCGAGCTAGTCTGTAAATTTCTTCGAAAGACGCCTAGAATGTGGGTGTCGTGGGGGCCCTGTCAAGGCCGAAGTCTGACATTTATTGAACACTCGCAACATCATGGGGAAAGTGAGCGGCTTCCTGAAACTATCTGGCGGGTGTGCCCCTCTTTTGCCTCAAGCGATAGAGAAATTGATTCCACTTTTTGAGATACTCTTCTCTCTCCCGATAACCGATTTCTCTTTGCAGATGATTGCCTGTGAAATATCCTCTTAAACTGAGCTCTTCAAAACGACTCATCAGAACGCGGGTAAAAACCAATCCATCCCAAAACTTGCCAAAGGGCTTTCCTTTTCTTGCCCCTGTGATCTCCCGAGCCAAAAGGGCCGAAAAACTTTTTAAAAACTGCTGAAATCGCAAAGCATCTCGAAACTTTACTTTCAAATGAAGATGATTGCCCATGTTCACAAAGTCTTTAATTTCGACAAAAAACTTTCGTGCTTTTTGCTGAAGGAGTCTTTGTACAGTCAACCTGTGTGCATAAAAGCTGAGTTTTCCCTTGGCTTTACTTGATTTGAAAACAACGTGATGAACTCTCCCAGGCTGCAAGGGTCGCTTTACTTTTCTTCGCTTCTTTAAACTCACACCCCCAAAACTTCGAGCTTTGATCTCCGAAAGTTTTGGCCTGATATCTTGATTTGAAAGTAGCCGCATCTGCCTCATACGGGGCAATATAATTTCATTGCTTAAAAAGGTCAATATTTAACTCATCAAATACATGATATTTCAGGAATAATTGAGAATTTAAACCTCGACTACATGTCAAGACCTACGAGAGCACCAAAACGCTCGGACCACAGTAAACTCACCGCACAAGGCGAGACTTCATTCGCGCCAAAAGCTGAGGATCAAACCCCTGCTGCAAAAGATCCTGGTAAAGACGCTCAGCAAGTTCTCTGTCGCCGCTTTCGATCATGAGCTTTTGCGCCAAGCTATAGAACCAATCGCCCCCGCCGGCTCGAGCCGCCGCGATCAGCCGCTGAGCAGCTTTTTCTTTGTTTTTTTCTTCATACAGCGAATGGTAAGCAGCTCGGTAAAGAATATTCCAATCCTGAGGGAATGCTTTCACGGATTTATCAAAAAACTTGGTCGCGCCCTCAATATCAGAAATGATCACGCTGAGCGCCACTCCGCCGGTAGCATAAGGCTTTCGCCAATAAGGTGACAAATTCGTGATCGTATCTAACATCTGATAAAGCCAACCATGTCCTTGGCATAAGTTTTCAGCTTTCTTCTGCTCGCAATAATCAAAATCCTGAATAGATCGGATCCAAAGACTGTCCGCCAAAGGTTCATGAAAGCCAAAATGAAAATATTCTAGATAAGGTGGTGGCGCCACCAGATACTTTGGCCGCTCTTCCATGGGTGGCGCTGTCACCCAAGTTACTGAGAGAATTCCAAGACTTATAAATAGCAAAAAAAATAGGAGCTTCATCAGCTCCTATTCTTGCGAAGATTCGAGATATTTCAATCTCTATTTAGTTAGCTAAGCCATCGGTGACTAAGACAAGGTTTTTGTTTTCATTCATCGACCAAACATCGTCAGCGCCTTTGTAGACTCGGCCACCACCCACAGCTGTGAAAGTGTCATTAGCCGTAGCGGGACTTGGAATTTCAGTGTCCGCAAAAGCTTCAGGCAATAGTGTACAGGTCCCTGTGCTCGTACACAACTTGGCAGCCGTATTATTGTCTGTGTTCGCAGGTAAAGCTGCAGGATAACCTGAAGGAGCACCACCAGAACCAGTGCCGATGTTATATCTCAAGTTACCTTCCAGATTGAAGCGAATGGTTTGCATGTTTGAGTAATAAGAATTGAATTCTGCGTGGAAAGTCTTTTGAGCAGTGTACAAAGACGACAAGTTCGTCTTTACTTCTGTCTGACGTGCTTTGGCGATCTGCTTTTGGATGGCGCCAACAGACATCGTCGCTAGAATTCCGATGATGGCAACAACGACCATCAACTCAACCAGTGAAAAACCTTGGGTGTTTTTTAGTGTTCTCATGCTGCTCCTTATGTGTGATTGAACATTAAGATGGTGCCAGATGCAGTGTTCTAACTCAACTGATCTTGCCAAACTCATGTTTAGACCCAAACTAACTCTGACCAGTTGGCGTTGAAATCTCATTTGGGGACAAAAGCCCTGGATTTAAGTCTGGATTTTAAATGGGGGCTGCGCCGGAAGCGCAAGGCCGCTTTGCGGAAACAAAGAGACAAGAGAGAATAGTAGAATGAGCAACTTAGTAAACTCGAACCAGCAAAATCAAAACGACACTTCCGGCTCTGTGGAAACCCTGCAGAGAGTGACAACGCCAAAAATGTACCGAGTGCTTCTTTTAAATGATGACTATACACCCATGGATTTCGTGGTCCTTGTCCTGCGCCGTTTTTTCGGAAAGAACGAAGAACAAGCCACGCACATCATGCTCGACGTGCACAAAAAAGGAGCTGGCACCGCTGGTGTTTTTACTTTGGAAACGGCGGAAATGAAAGTCATGCAAGTAAATCAGTTTGCACGAATGAATCAACATCCTTTGAAGAGCACTCTCGAGGAGGCCTTATGATGACCAAAGATTTGGAAAAAAGGCTCGGCGCAGCCGTAGAGCACGCCAAAAAGTCTCGACACGAATTTGTCACTTTAGAACATATTCTCTATTCACTGATCGAATCAGAACTGACTCAGAAAATATTGAACGGCCTCAATATCGATATTGCCAAAGTTCGAAAATCCCTAAAAGAAAATATCAAAAAGAATTGCCAAGAAATCACGGCTGAACAGCTCGGCGCTTATGGCGGATACGATTCATGGACGCCCGAACTCACTTTGGCCTGCCACCGACTTTTTCAGCGGGCTGCCATGCAAGTTCAAAGTGCAGGAAGAAATCAAATTCATGAAGGGCATTTATTAGTGGCTCTTTTTTACGAACAAGAGAGCTTCGCGACATACTCATTGGCAAGCCAAGGCCTTTCGCAATTTGATTTGATTCAATATGTTTCGCACGGACTTGGCGACGAAGTCAGCGGTACGGACCCGCGCGCCCTCCCCGGTCCCGGCATCGATGCCGACGGACTCCCTAAGGATGACAGCAAGTCATCCCCCCTGGAAGCTCACTGCACCAATCTGAATGAAATGGCCAAAGCCGGAAAGCTCGATCCTCTCATCGGACGAGATGACGTGCTCGAGAGAACCATGCAAGTGCTTTCTCGGCGAACAAAAAACAATCCCCTACTGATCGGGGAACCCGGCGTTGGTAAGACCGCCATCGCAGAAGGACTGGCTTCACGCATCGTGGAAGGCAAAGTTCCCGAAGTCCTCAAAGACAAAGTGATTTATGCTCTTGATATGGGATCGATGCTTGCAGGAACAAAATTTCGCGGCGATTTCGAACAGCGACTGAAAGGCATCGTCAAAGAAGTCAAAAAACTGAAAAATGCCGTTCTGTTTATTGATGAAATTCACACGATTGTCGGAGCTGGGGCCACCAGTGGTGGGAGTATGGACGCTTCCAATTTGCTAAAACCAGCTCTCGCCAATGGCGAAATTTCTTGCATTGGATCCACCACTCATCAAGAGTACCGAGAGCATTTTGAAAAAGATCGCGCTCTCAATCGAAGGTTTCAGAAAATCGATATCAAAGAGCCCACCCACGCAGAAACTGTTGAGATTTTAAAAGGCCTCAGGACGCGCTTTGAAGAGCACCACCAAGTGAAATACTCAGATGAAGCTCTGAGACTTTCCGTGGAGCTTTCAGCGAAATACATTCACGCAAAACTTTTGCCAGATAAAGCCATCGATGTGATCGATGAAGCGGGAGCTGTGGCACGACTCGCTGGAAAATCGGGGGCTGTCATCGATACTGCAGAGATTGAGCAAGTCATCGCTAAAATGGCGCAAGTTCCTGCGGCTTCAGTGTCCGCCTCGGATAAAGAGCAACTTAAAAATCTTGACCGAAAACTCAAAGCATTGATCTACGGCCAAGATGAAGCCATCGATAAACTAGTGGCCGCTATTAAACTTTCACGCAGCGGCCTGGGAAGAGAAAATAAACCGATCGGCAGCTACCTTTTTGCGGGCCCCACAGGTGTTGGAAAAACCGAAGTTTGTAAGCAGCTCGCAAGCCAAATGGGAATTCCTTTTTTGCGCTTTGATATGTCGGAGTACATGGAAAAACACACCGTGGCTCGTCTTGTGGGAGCCCCTCCAGGGTATGTGGGCTACGAAGAAGGCGGTCAGCTCACAGAAGCGATTAACAAATCCCCTTACGCGGTGGTTCTGCTGGATGAAATCGAAAAAGCCCACCCAGACATTTACAATATTTTGCTCCAGGTGATGGATGCGGGACGACTGACAGATTCGAATGGTCGCACCACCGATTTTAGAAATGTGATTTTAGTATTGACGTCCAACGCAGGGGCCTTGGAAGTTTCCAAAGGCAGCATTGGTCTTGTGGAACAGAGCTCACAGTCGACGAGCATGGACGCGATCAAACGCGTCTTCTCGCCAGAATTCATCAATCGTTTGGATGCAGTGGTGCACTTCGTTCACTTGAGTGAAGATGTGATCTTGAAAGTAGCCGCAAAGTTTGTTGACGAGCTCAAAATGCAGCTTCAAAAGAAAGCCGTGGACCTCACTGTCGATGCTTCAGTGCTCAAATGGCTCGCCAAAAAAGGTTACGACAAAGTTTACGGGGCTCGGCCGATGGCGCGAGCTGTGGATGAGCACTTGAAGAAAGCTTTGGTGGACGATCTTCTCTTTGGGCGGCTGTCTTCCGGCGGAAAAGTTTCAGTGACTCTGAAAGCAGAAGCTTTGCATTTCGATTTTGCTTAAGATTTGTGCTTCAACAACCAGCCTTCACTAAAAATGATGGGATACATCTATCCCTTTGAAGAAATCGATTTTGGTGGAGTTGACACTCACAATTTGATAAACATATTCAAAGACATCCAAGGAGGATTTCAACCATGGCTATGTTTAAACGGATTTCATTGTTTTTGATCACGAACGTCCTTGTTCTGGTCACAGTGAGTATTGCTTTCTCAATCATCGCTCACTTTTTTGGACTGAATCAAAGTGCCAATTACATGACTTACACTCTGGTTTTCTGTGCAGTGTGGGGTATGGGTGGAGCATTTATCTCTCTTTTCATTTCCAAGTGGATGGCAAAAAGAGCCATGGGCGTTCAGATCATCGATCAGAACGTTCGTGATCCACAACTTCGTGAAGTGGTGGATATGGTTCACAACATGTCTCGGCGTGCAGGCCTGCCAAAAATGCCGGAAGTGGGTGTGTACGACAGTCCAGAAATCAATGCTTTCGCAACAGGCCCCAGCAAGAGTAATTCTTTGGTGGCCGTCTCCACGGGGCTTCTGAGAGCGATGAACAAAGAAGAAGTCGAAGGCGTTATTGGCCACGAAGTCGCACACATTGCCAACGGCGATATGGTGACCATGACTTTGATTCAAGGGATCGTGAACGCATTTGTGATGTTCTTTGCGCGGATCTTGGCGAACGTGATTTCTTCGCAAGTGGATGAACGCTATCGAGGAATTGTTCACTTAGGTCTAGTGATCGTGCTCGACATTGTATTTGCGATCTTAGGATCCGTGGTCGTGAACTACTTCTCTCGTCAGCGGGAGTTCAGAGCCGACTATGGTGGGGCAAAGTATGCTGGCCGCGAAAAGATGATTGCAGGTCTAGTCAAACTGAAAAACCAATTCCAAATGATTGAGCCCGACAATGGTGGCACAGCGACTTTGAAAATCTCAAACAAATCGTCAGGAATCATGGCTTTGTTTAGCACTCACCCCTCCCTTGATGAGCGCATCCGCAGATTAGAGAGAGCTAGCATTTCTTAATTGAATCTCAACGTTCCCTCGGGGCCCGAGGCGATGATCCAACTGGAAACTTCTGGATCTTGCCTCACCCGACCGGGGATGGGTACACTGAAAAGGATGAATTTAGTCCTTCGCCACTTCCTTCTTTTTGTTGTTATTCCCCTCACATCCATTGCGATCAGTTGCACTTCGACCCGGAAAAAAGAAGACCTCATCGATTCGAAATTTGAAAGCCAGCTTTTGCTTTATAAAAAGGCTCGCCAGGAAAGAAACACAAACCCTGAACAAGCTTGTGATGTTTTTTCCAGACTAAGCCGTGAAGAACATTTTCCTCTCAAGAATTTAGCTTCTTTGCGCTTGCAATTTTTCTGCAAAACCGAAGATGTCACTGCAAAACTAAACATCGATGCGGAACCTTGGTTGAATTTCCTCGAACTTGAGAAAGAGCTTTACTGGGCCGAGCGCAGCGGCGACTCTCTTCGCTTGGCGAAAGCCCTTTTGAGAAAATCCCAAGTTTCAGATCGCATCAGGGATAAAGTCGCTTTTCTTCAACGGGGCCTGATCGAAGCCAAAAAGACCGAAGACAAAGCTCTGCAAGCTGAAGTGGAAGAACGCCTTTTCAAATTTGCGCCACGCCTAATGGGCAAAATTGATAAAAAAGATTATTATCGTGTGGGAGTTGACCTTATTTATCAACGACAGTTCCCAGCAGGACGAGCTTACTTACAAAAAGTATTTGATGATGAATCCTTGAGTTTTGATGAACGCTATCAAGCCAAACGTGCTTACCGAAGTTCTTATAAAACGGAGCTCAAACGAAATGATCACATTATTGCCGCTCGAAAGCTCACTCGCTGGCTTGAAAAAATGGGTCACCCAACCAGACACCATGAAGCGGCCCTGATCCTGGCGCGAGCTCTTTGGACTGAAGGCGATCGCAGCGAAGCACAAAAAGAACTCGATCGCGCAGAAAAGCTTCTACAAAAAAGAGTTCCCCTTGATGAGATCTATTTTGTGCGTGGAAAAATGGCGGAAGAGATTGGTGACTTTGCCAAAGCGATCGACTTTTACACCGTCGGAGAAAAGAACAGCAATCCTCGAACTTCTCACCACGAGCGAGTTCTTTTCGCGAAAGCATGGTCTCTCAGAAAATTGCAAAGATATTCGGAAGCTGCTGAAAGCCTTCAAACTCTCAAGTCTGAAAGCAATGACCCTTTTGATGTCAATCGCTACTCGTTTTGGCTCGCCAGATCCCTTGAGCAAGCTGGCAAAAAAGAAGAAGCTCTTCAAGAGCTCGAATGGCTTGTCACGAATGACCCCCTTGGATTTTACGGCCTGATGGCTCACCGAGATTTGAAGCGAGACCTCCCGCCTTTGGCGCTGAAAGAAGAAGATGTGAGCTTTCATCGAGTGAGCAGTGTTCCTGATCAAACGGATCAATACTTACGTGCTCTCATTTTTGTGGAAGAGAATGAAGTTCTTGAGCGCTTTCTCTTGAGCCAAACCGAAAGCCTTAAGACTGATAAAACAAAAAACCCTGAGCAATGGCTTTATTATTTGAAAGCTTATGCGCGCGGAGGGCTTTTCTTGCCGCTCTTTTCACAGATGGGAACCCTCGAACCCAGTCTTCGTGCAGAAATTCTCAAACGAGACCCCGAACTTCTCTTTCCCAGAAAGTTTGCTGATCTCATTGAGCAGAACGGCGAGAAGTTCAATGTACGACCAGAATTGATGCTTTCGATCATTCGCCAAGAAAGTGCTTTTAATCCTTTTGCACGAAGTCCCGCAGATGCCATGGGGCTTATGCAAGTTCTCCCCAGCGTGGCTAAAGCTCATGAAAAGCACACCGGCATCAAAGTTGAAAACTTTGAAGACTTGTTTAAGCCGGAAGTGAATATTCCGGTGGGAGCCTCTTTGCTGAATCAACTGCAGCGGCGCTATCGGGGTCAATTTCTTCTGACGGCGGCGGCTTACAACGCTTCAGAACGAGCCATCGAGGGTTGGCTCAAAACAAGACTTAAAGAAGATCCTTTGGAGTTCATCGAAGACATCCCCTATGAAGAGACCCGTGGCTACGTTAAATTGGTTTTGAGGAACTTTATCTTCTATAAAAGGCTAAAGAGCCCTAATGAGCCCATGCCTTTCCCCCAATGGTGTTTAGAGGATTTACAGTCCCTGAGAAGCTCGACAACAGGGACTGCTCGTCTCGATGTGAAACCTGATTCTATTCAATAACTTATAAGACTTTTTCCCATTCTAGGACTGGCCCCCCGATTGCTTTAAATGAAAGGCAACGGAGGCGCTATGAACAGCCCAACCAAGTGGATCTTAGGAACAACTAGCTTCTCACTCTTGCTCGGAGCCGCTTTGGCTTTTGCTTGGTCAGGTCCTTCTCACTTAGACCTCTCCTCTCGGTCTCAAAAGCTCCCTTCAAAGCGCCCCTTGGAGTTAGGAACTTCCACGGAAACAAAAAAATCCATCGAACAAGAAGCTCCAGTGGTGATGAATGACCCTGCTTTAAATCAAGCTTGGGGCATGAAGAAAGCGGAAGCTGCTCGAGCCTGGGAAGTCTCTCAAGGCAGTAAGAATATCGTGGTGGCAGTGATCGACACCGGTGCTGATGTGAAACATGAAGATCTGGCCGGTAATATTTGGACAAATCCTGGCGAAACAGGAAAAGACGCATTGGGGAACGACAAAGCATCGAATGGTAAAGATGATGATAACAATGGCTACATTGATGACGTTCACGGGTGGAATTTTGTGAGCGACAACAATGACTTGAAAGACAATCATGGACATGGAACTCACATCGCAGGGATCGTTGGCGCTCAGGCTGGGAATGGAAAAGGAATTGCTGGTGTTGCTCCCCAAGTGAGTCTCATGATTTTGAAGTATTTCGACCCTAAACATCCTCATGCAGACAATTTAAAAAACACCATTCGAGCGATCGAATACGCTGTGAAGATGAATGCTCAAATCATTAACTATTCAGGTGGTGGAACAGAATATTCTCAACAAGAACATGATGCTGTAAAATTAGCTCAGGAAAAAGGCATCCTCTTTGTCGCAGCTGCAGGGAACGAAAGATCGAATTCTGACAAACACAAGTACTACCCTGCGGATTATGGTCTCACAAATGTTATCTCAGTCACAGCCATCGACCAAGGAACCGAAGTTCTTCCTTCTTCGAACTGGGGTATTGAAACTGTGGACCTTGCAGCTCCTGGCCAAAATATATTGTCCACTCTTCCTAACGACACTTACGGAAACATGACAGGCACTTCTCAAGCTACAGCGTTCGTCACTGGTGCCGCAGTTCTCTTGATGGCACACCGAGATTTCTCTTCCCCTGAAGACGTGAAAAAGTACATCCTTTCCACAGGAGATTCGAATACAAGCCTGATTTCCAAAACAAAAACAAATCGAAAGTTAAATCTCTACAAAGCTCTGACCATGCTGGATGTGGGGACAAGTATCACCGGAGTGGTTGCTGCAAACACTTTCAGCGCTCCAAGATTTGTTTCCAGCGAAACAGTGAGCGTGCAAGGTCAAGCTGGAGCTCTCTCTGATTTCAGCCGGTCACTGATGCAAAGAGCTCAGCGAACAGCAGAATTCAATAATCAGTAAAAATCAGAAAGGCTGATTCGGCCCTTAAAGAAAATGGTCATACCGACAGTCAGAAACAGCAGACTTGCACCAATACCTGCCATATTTCTGAGGCTAGGGTTACTCATTCCAATCAAAACAAACATAAGCCCCATAGCCCATGGAGCCACTTTGCGGACTCTGACCCAGTTCACTTGAACCAACTGCTCTTGAAGAGTTTTTATCCAAACCTGCTCATTGGCCTTTGTTTTGAATTTTCGCAAGAGAACCTTGTGAAGCATCTTATTCCCCAACTCATCGTGGGGCTGAACCTCTTTCAGGTTTTGATACTTCTTGAGAGCATAGGGTAGAGCTTGAAGATCTTCACACTGATCCACAAAGGAGAGATGCTTTTGCACATTGGTATAATCTGCCAGAATTTCCTTCCAAGCTCGATTCAGGCTCGGTAACGCACCCAAGGCTTGGTCTTCAGCGATTTCACTGAACTTATCCATAATCACGGAGCAAGAGACACATTCCACGTTGTTCTTAGGATTCGCCGTTTGGCATTTAGGACAAGATCTCAAAGCTTCAGGGCTTTGCTCCACTTTTAATGACTTGGCCGTTTCAACGGAAGTCCTTTGAACAATTTTAGTTTCAATCTTGGCTAAATTCGCTGGGGGAAAAGCAAAACTAAATTCAGTCTTGCAGCCAGAACAACGAAACTCTGGCTGAGAGCTGTGGATCTCTCGAGAGTTCACTCGAAACAGTTTTGAGCAGCCAGGGCAACGGACATTAAAGTGCATCCACAAGTTTGCACCTTGCACCATTCCATGGCCAGAGGTCTTTTTATCCCCGGGCTCGTCCTGCTTCTTGAGTTCTCGTTCAGTTTCCATCATGCTCAATCTCATCATGAGTAAAATTCAGTTTTTTTTCAAGCACTATTGGATGCCTTTTTTAAGTGGAGTTTTGATCGGGACTTCTTGGATTCCACTTCCTCCCTCTTGGAATTTTATCGCTTGGGTTCCACTCTTCTACTGGCTGATGTCGGAAGATCGCACTGTGAAACAAGCTTTCTGGGGCGGATGGTGGAGCCAGTTTCTGCTTTCTTTGATTGGATTTCACTGGGTGGCCTATGTGGCAAAAGAATTTGGCTACTTGCCTTGGCCCGTAGCCCTTGTCTTATTGCTTCTTTTTGCGGCTTTCATCCATTTGTATATTCCCCTGGCAACAGCGCTCGCTGTGGCTCTTCGAAAAAAGCTGTCGCTCAGTCCGGCCATGACAATCCTCGCACTTTGCTGCTTGCTTTCCCTGTTAGAACAGTTTTGGCCTTCGATTTTTCCTTGGAACATGGGTTACCCGCTGATGAAATGGATCCTCCCCATCCATCAATGGGCTGATGTGGTGGGCTTTTTGGGCTTGAGTTTTTTGGTGTACTTGGTCAATGGAGCTCTCACCACGGCTTTACTTTCAAGAAATCCCCGCAGAGTCATTGCCACTCTTTTCACCTGCATCTTGGTTCTCGGAGCTTTAGGATGGACGGGAAGTCTCAGATCTAAAAAGTGGGAGACGGCTGATGCCAAACTAAAAACTACGATCGTTCAAGCGAATATTGGAAATCTCGAGAAAGTCTACGCTGAAAAAGGCGCCGGCTACCAGCAAAGTATTTTTGATCGCTATAAAGAACTCAGCCTCCAGGCCAAAAACAAACATCCGGAAACGCAGTGGATGATTTGGCCAGAATCTGCTTTTCCCGATTTTTTAAACCTCGAGCACCAGTCCCGCCATTACTCTTCCCAGCTATATCGCTTTTCTGGAGAGCTGGGGATTCCCCTTTTGACGGGAGCTTATTCGCGAGAGCTCACCGAAGGAGACAGAAAGAAAGATTATAATGCTCTTTTTGTGATGAATGGAAAAGGCGGCTTATCGGCTCCACCCTATCACAAAACTCATTTGCTCATTTTTGGAGAATACACTCCGCTCTTGCAGTACTTTCCTCAGCTTGCCAAATACAATCCCGCAGGATCTGGGTTTGGTCGCGGGAAAGGCCCCACAGTTTTAACCATTTCAGAGTTGGGTGATCTGCGCGTGGGCGCTCAAATTTGTTACGAAAGTCTTTACCCAGCATTTTCTGGAGAGCTTGCAACCGGAGGCGCACAAGTTCTGGTGAACCTAACCAATGACTCTTGGTTTGGCCCCAGCTTCGAACCTGAGCAACATTTAGAGATGACTTTGGCTCGAGCCATTGAAACACGAAGACCCCTGATCCGGTCAACAAACACAGGAATTTCCACAGTCATGGATGCTGCCGGCCGACGCTATGAAGCTTCACCGCTTTTCAAGGAATGGTTCGGCTTTTATGAGATTCCCTATCAAGCAAATCCCCCGCTGACAATTTACACTCAATTCGGATCTTGGCTTCCAGTGCTGGTTGTTTTATTACTGGCTTTTGCCCTGATTCGAGGAAGATCGCGTGAAACATCTTGATTGGTTCGAAACACTCAAACATCTGCAAAGTTTTGCGACCAGCGGTCGTGCTCGCATGCAACTTGGCGACCTCAAGCCTTGTTCGAATCCAGAAGCAGCTCTTGAGTCTATTGAGGATATTTTTGATGCTGCTGAAATTTTAGGTTTGGGCCAAAGGCCTTTTATGGAGTCTTTGGATCTGTTCGAACCATGGTTCACGCGCATCAAGAAAAATGCCGTGCTAAAAACCATCGAGCTCAAAGACGTGCGCCATTTTTGCCTTGAAGCTCTCGCTCTGCACGAGCTTTTGATTCAGATTCCCAACGAATGGAGCCGCAAGATCCAGAGTCAGCTGATGGAGGCTTCGGAACCTCTGTCGGCCATCGATCAGATTCTGACTCCTGGAGGCGAAATTCGCTCAGATGCGTCTGAAACTTTGTACCGCTTGTTTCGTGAAAAAGAGAACCTTTCTCGGCAAATTGAAACTTTGCTCGATCGTTTAGTGAAAGATTTCGACATGCAGCCAGCGCTTCAAGATAAATATGTCACGACCCGAGAAGGTCGCTGGGTGCTGCCTGTAAAATCGGGAAAACAGCATTTTATGCCAGGAGTAATTCACGGGAGCTCTCAAACGAAGCAAACTGTCTTCATGGAGCCCGAGTCCGTGGTGCCTGTGAATAATCGACTGCGGCAAGTGGAAGTCGAAATTGAAGATGAAATTGAAAAGCTTCTCACAGAACTGTCTTTGTACTTGGGTGGACTCAAGTCCCAATTTGAAAGCTCTGCGCGAGCGCTGGAACTGGCTGATCTCGTCTTTTCGAAAGCTCAGCTCGGTCAGCAGCTGCAAGCTCACCGATTTCAGTTTTCTGAAAAAGATATCCTTCTTAACGAGCTGAGACATCCACTTCTAGTGATTTCAAAAAAGCCAGTGGTTTCAAATTCTGTGCAGTTGGATGACAAGAAATCCATTCTCTTGCTATCAGGACCCAATGCTGGCGGAAAGACTGTGCTTCTAAAATCCATTGGTTTGGCCGCGCAAATGGCCCGGTGTGGACTTCCGATCTGTGCGGCAGAAAACTCCCAGCTCCCGTTTTTTAAAAATATTGAAATGGCCATTGGCGATGCGCAGAGCGTGGGAGCTGAGCTCTCTACTTTTGCGGCTCACTTGCAAGTCTTAGAAAAAGCCCGCAACTTAAAAGGCTATGATGAGCTCATCCTCATCGATGAAATCTGTGGAGCCACTGACCCAGAAGAAGGCAGTGCTTTAGCTCGAGCTTTCATTGAGTCTTACTCGTCTCATCAGGTGTTTGGCATTATCACTTCCCATTTAGGGCCCCTCAAAACCGGCTGGAAAACAGAAGATCCCGTTCTGAACGGATCCATGGAGTATGATTCTAAAACAGGACGCCCCACATATCAGTTTATTGCGGGAGTCCCTGGGGATTCCATGGCCATCCAAACGGCAAAACGAGTGGGAGTTCCCTCCCTTATTTTAGATCGTGCGGTGGAGTTGTTATCTCCAGAAACTCGCCGACGACTCTCTGGTCTTGAAGAAATCGATCAGCTCAAGATGGACATGAACGCTCTTCGAGAAAAACTCAAAAAAGATCAAGTAATTGCTCAAGCGACAAAAGAGCGCTTCGAAAAACTCACTGAGAAATTAGAAAAAGAAAAAGAAGACATCCTCTCCAAAGTGCAACGCCAAGCAGAGAAGAAAGTGGAAGATCTTTTATCACAAGCCAAAGCAGAGCAAACATTCAAAAAACATCTTGAATTGCAGGAAATCAAACGCAATCTCCCAGAAATTGTGAAACCCAAATTGGGCGCAAGTCTTGCGCAAACAGGTCTACCTGAATCAGCGGATGAGTTTGGAAAGCGTTTCCCACCCGGATCTAAAGTTTTTGTGCAAAGCTTGGGACAAGATGCCATTATTCAAAGCACTCCCAATGCCAAAGGTGATGTCATGATTCTCTCAGGCTCTCTGCGGCTCACCTTATCTTGGAAGGATTTGAAACCCGCAAGCTTGCCGCAAAATCCGACCAACGAAATTTTGCGAAAGTCTGGACAAGGCCAGATCTCGTTCATTGATCAAGATCGCACTTTGGATTTCCGGGGCAAAACGGTGGAAGAATCCCTCGGCCAATTGGAAGTGGAATTGGATCAAGCTGCCATCAGGAAAGAAGATCGTATCAAAATCATTCATGGCCACGGCACCGACGCTCTCAAAAAAGCGGTGCGCACTTACCTTTCCCGAAGCGTGTACGTAAAAAAGTGGAAAGCAGGATCTCCCGAGCAAGGCGGAGATGGCATCACCTGGGCAGAACTCGCTCTCGATTAAAGAGGGACTGCCAATAACTCCTTCGCCAGCTGTCAATTGGTGTGACGTTTCAGCTTGAGAATGTCTCACTTTATCACAACAAAAAATTCTTAAATATATGAAATTATTAGATATTCCAAGACATGCCAGACTGAGGCGTGGCACCTCGATTGCTTTAAGTTAAGAGTGACGGGGGAATTTATGGAAAAGGTAAAAACACAGAAAGTTTTGTTAGTGCTTGTCTTGATGGCTCTTCTCTCCGCTTGCGGAAGCCAAACTCAGAGCCTGCAAGCTTCATCCACTGACACTCCAGTGACTCAAGACTTGTCCGGTAAAGCCATTGCTTATTGCACATCTGAAAATAACACGTCTTCAGATCTCAGTATCAAAGCGATGGCCTTTCTGACCGGCTCAGGAGCCGTTGACCCCAGCCGTGTCCGAGTTCGCCTCAGCAAAGTTCCTGCGGCTTTCTCCACTTCAAATATGTTTGTCGAATTTTACCGATGGACAGCGACAGCTGATGGTTATGTTTCTCTTGATTCCAAGCCACTGAATTTCTATGTTCGTAATGCAAAAAATAGCTTCCAGAGAATAGGTTACCGCGTGAGTACTTTTGATCCTTCTAAATCTGAAATCAAGTACGATTACTTGAGCGCTTCTGATATCCAAGAGCTCGTGGACTTCAACAAAATGGAAGTGGGGACCAACAACACTTCAAGACACTTGAACAACAACATGGATGCAGCTCAACCCACTTCATTCTTCTCTCAGACGGATTTCGAAATTGTTCTGAATGATGCAGCTCGCGCTTATAAAGCTCTCCGAGTAGTGGTTCGCTCAAGCACTGGATCTGTGATTACTCAAGAGGACGTCCTGCTGCCTGAATTTTACGCTGATGTGGCAGCTTATAGAATTGGAAAACCAGAGGTTCTCATCAATATCCACCCGAACAAAGACAAGGGAGGACAGGGTTGGACTCAAGATCAACTGACATCCTTCCTGCACTCGAGCTGCTACTAAGCCTTGTGTGAAATTGTCAGTGAGAAGACTCCTGAACCACTTCGTCTGCTTGTAAATTCTCCCCGTGACGATAACGCTCGATGAGCGTTTCGTCATTTGTGGGAAATGAAAACAGCAGCGTGTGCACTGCTGAATTCGAATCTTCTGCAGTCACTGCAATATAGTGCAGATCTTTGAAACCATGATCGGGAAATTCTTTGATAAAAGTGACCAGAGTCTGTCCATCGTGAGCTGAAGTTCTCCAAATTTCGTCGGCGGACTCGATGGTTTCTTCACGAAGTTCATTGCCCAGGTTCTGAAACTGCTCAAAAGAAACATCAGATTCAGAGCGGAGCTTCAGCATCGACAAGAAGAGTCCCATGGATAAAGGATCCCCTTCACTGAGCGAATCCCCATCAATAGCACCAAAGCTGACTTCTTCGAAAGTACGATCATAGACCAAATCACCCCTTCGGTACCGGGAAACGAGGTCTAAATTGCGGCTGACGAAATGAAAGAAAATGAAAGTCGGCTCATCTTCATCTGAAACATAAGTCACAGCCACATGATAAGCCTGCAGATCCTCAAGGGGACGTATAAAATGGAAAATCGGAAACTCTTTCAGAGTTTTAGCGTCATGCCAGATCTCCGCAGGCTCATCCAAGGTCAAATCCAAAGTTTCATTGATGTTTTCAAGCTCTTCCTCACGAAGATCATCTTTAATCTCTCGGCTGAACCCATCGTATTCTGCTTCGAGCTGGGCGATGTGGGGGCCAAAAAACTCGTAGAGATCTTTATCAGACTTAAAAACCAAACCTGCGCTTCGATCGATCACAATTTCCTTTTTCGCTCTCAATCGAATGCCTTTGTTCTTTAATTTCTTGTGCTTTTTCGCTGGTACTTTTGATTTTGCCATAGCTCACCCTAGGGGAGTTTCCTCGAGGGGTCATGATGAGCCTTGTCAAACCTGTAGGGATTTTTCTTGCAACTCTGACGAACTCTTCTCAAGATTAAGTTAAGGCTTTTTAAGATTTTTTCAGGAGGAAAGAATCTCTTACGGAGAACACGGAGGTCTCTGGATGAATTCCAACAAACCGGGCAAGCCAGAAAAAGCGGAAGCCAAAGCGCAAGATTCTCTTCAAGAAAAGAATCTTGAGAAAATGGAAGCGCTGCTTAAACACTCAGCCATGGGTGTTCACATCCTATTCGATAACTCCTCCATTGCCAAAGTGCTTCGCTCTGCGAAGGACGACAAAGACTTTTTTGATTTTAATAAGATGAAAAAGGTCCAGGATTCCATGACAGAGCTCATTGCAAAGAAGACCTACTTTGAAAAGATGGACTATTTGAGAGACTTGGATAAAGAGTCTTTTGAAATGCTGGTTAGAACCTATTTCCATATCGTGGAAAATACAGTTCGCCAGACCAATGACTTGAATCACTAATCTTTCCCAAGTTGAAGACCGATAGAGGAGCATGAAATATTGGCTCCTTTTTTTTTCACTTTTGAGCTCTGCTGAGTACCGGGTCTTCCAGCTGGAAGTCAGTCACCCCGATCGACCCGAAGAAAAGAAAGTGATCTTATCGAACTTAGATCCAGAGCAGTATGTTGGATACTACAACTTACTGCCTGGCGAGACGATCGTCTACACCGACACTTGGATGTGCCGGGGCCGCACCAACGGAAAAGAGTTCTGCCCAAACCCCAAGTTAGTTCCGCCTCCTGAGGAAATCACTCCCCCGTCCGATAGCCCAGCTCCCGTTGATAATCCCTGATAAATCAAGAAACTTAAGCCCCCTTCAGGTATACTGAAAGAGCGAGGAGGACAGGATGTCTTCGGAACTTTCTACAGTGCAGAGACTGAATTCTCAAGATCTCCAAGAGATTCAAAAAGAGTATCAAGAAAAACGGAAAAAGATGATCTCTCAGCAAGAATCGCAGCTCGCTGAACTGAGAGAATCTTATGACCAACGAAAAGCTGAAGTTCAAGAATCCAGCGAAGCCGCCGTCAATCACATTCGCTCACAAAATCGAGATTCCTTGAAAAGCCTCAAGGCCGATGGCGAAAGGCGATACCTGACACAAAAAGAAGCTGACACACAAAAAATCGAAAACCTCAGAAAACAAACTGATAAGACCACTTCTTCCCTTGAACAGCGCCTCAATTCTAAGCAAGAAGCCGTTCAGACACAGATTTACGAGAATGAAAAACGCAATGAAGAGATTCGCAATAAACAGAATGAAGAAACTCGCAAATTTTTGGATAAACAGCAGGCGGAATCCCAGAAAGCACAAAGAAAAGTGAAAGAGGAAGTCACTCAAGTGTACCAAAAGCACAATGAAGAAGTCGAAAACCTTCAAGACCGCACCAATGCTCAGCGAAAGAAAATGAATGAGACTTTTTCTGAAGAATACAAACGAGAATTTGATCGTAGATCAGAAATGATGGATCAACAAAGATATTCGACACAAAAAGATCTCAAAAAACTTCAGGCAAAAAATGCAGAATCCATCGAGAAAGAGCGTCAATTCGGAGAGCGCGAAGTGAATCAAGTGCGCTCCCGCTATCGTCAAGAATACGATCAAGAAAAAATGGATGGCCAGCTTCGGGCCTCACAGAAACAGCAAGAGAATATAGATCGTTTAGCTTATGAGCATGAAACTGGACAGAACCGCCAAGAGAGCTTACGAAAAGAATATGAAAAACAAGTGGAGACCACCGCTCGGTTTGGAGAAAAACGAATCAAAGAAAACAAAGATCGAACAGAGAGCGTGATCAAAAACCAAGAAGAGCAATTCAAGACGGAGTTTGAGAAAAATCAAAAGAACTATGAAGCCCGACAGTCAGAGCTCGACAAAAATTATGGAACCGCTTATGCGCGTAACAAAGAAGTTCAAGAACAAAATCTCAAACTGCAGCGACAAAAGCATGACCAAAATTACAAGAATTTAGTAAAAACTCAGAATGATTCTGTTCGGGTTCAGCAGCTCATCAATGAGCGAGCGATGACCGATCTGAAGAATCAGAACGTTGTTGATCGAGCCAAGTTTGAAACTCGCAAAGAAGACCCCTTTTATCGTATCGAAAACCCTTCTTCTCATTTTACTGAAACGGACACTCACTATGTGCTCCGGGCCTACATCCCTGAGCATGAAAGAAACAACATCAAAGTTCGAGTTCAGAATGATAAAGTGTCCGTGGTGGGTAATCGGGAGTTTATAGACAAAGTAGAAACTGACATCAAGAGCCTAAAAACAAACTCTTTTCAGACTTTCCGAGAAGAGTTTAAGTTTGAAAAGCCAGTGCTTCAAAATGGGGTTTTTCAGGAGAGAAATGGCGACTATGTGGAATTTAGAATCCCGAAACTAGGAAGCCACTTTTCGAAGAAAGTTTAAACTTTCATCAAATAGCGAATTTCACGCATCATAAACTGATGCTTTGCTTGTAAATTTTCAAGTTTGGACAAATTAGTATCTAATTGTTCAATGAGAGACACTTCGCGGACGGGAACTTCATCCATTTCAAAATAGCTCATTTGCCCCACAGATTTTTCCAACACCAAGCCGGCTGAAGGAGTCAGGTTCTTCGGTATTTCGGTCACTGAGCTATTTGTCGTTCTCATGGTTTTGTTCTCCCAGTTCTTTAGTCTAGTCAGGGTTCAAAAACGGTCTCAACTTAAATATTCTTACATATAAAACTTACAGATCTGTTAAAACTAGTACTCACACTGCATGGCCTCAGCATCGGTTTTATTGAGGCTGGTTCTTTTGGTCTGACTCGGCAAATGGGTCCCCATCACACTGATCTGCCCCGTTGCAGGATCTCGACCATCTTCATGCTTTAAACCTAACAAGTGCCCTAATTCATGAAGCAGCAGTGATTCCATATGGACTTGCCGGTAACCCTGCGGACTCTCTTGGTAAAAGGTAAAGTCTTTGCCATTCAGTCGAATATCGGCTTCTTGGATTTCATAGCCGACCCAATAGACGCTGGTACGAGCTTGCTCATCCGGGCGATTCGCCTCCCATTCATTCATGAGCGAAATCATATTCAAGTTGTCTTGTTTCGGAGTCGCAGAGCCACCAGCACTGGTGGCCACAATCTTAAAGAGCCGCCTTCCCGCGGCCGTTTCCCAAGTTCTCATGGCATTTTCGAGAGCAGGGTAAAACTCTTGAGGAAAAGACGAATGAATAGTTAGAGGGACAGGAACGGAACTCTTCCAGGAGATTCTTTCCCCATAGACGTTCTGAACAAAACCACAGGGCGCCTGCTCCTTATTGGTGGGTGCACATGCCAAGAAACTCCCTAAAGCAAGGCCCACGGTGATGGTCAATAGCAGCCAATTTTTCAACTCACACCTCACACCCAACGCTAAAGGCAAGAGTGAGTCCAACTCGGGAAAAGCTAAACCCTTGAAATCTTTAATTTATTGAAGAAGTATGAATGTCTCACCTCGAGACACTCTTGGGAAAGTCCGACATTCTCCGTTCCACACTCGGATGGCATCGAATTAAGTTCTTGATTTCATTGATCTTCGGTGGTGTCAAACCCCTCAACAGCAGAACGCCTCAAAGGGTCACTGGTGACAGGTCGTCACCATCACTCGCTAAAAGTCTGGAATTATTAGATTTTCTTATGCATCAAAAGTTTGGCAAGCGCCTTGCTCTAACGAAAGACAAGCGTCCGGCACTCACCGCAAATCGCGGATTCCCGAGGGCCACCATCCCATCACACATCCTTTCTTCAACGGAAGGAGAGCTGAAAATGCTCTTCCCTTCCCGCCCGCGCAAAGAAAGCCACTTAGAGTTAATATAAATTTATCTTATAGAGCCATCCGATAGCCAACGCCCCGAACGGTTTCGATCGCATCGCCCATTTCATGAAGCTTCTTCCTGAGAGAAGCCATGTGCACATCGATGGTTCTATCAGTGACGTTGAGATTACCCAGAGCTCTTTCACGAAGCTTGTCTCGAGTGAGAACCAGGCCTGATTGTTTCAGCAGCTCAACCAGGATTTTAAACTCAGTCAAAGTGAGAGCAATCTCTTGTCCTTTAAGAAGCACTTTATGAGCTGCGAAATCCACTGTGAGATCTTTCACCACGAGATTTTGCTGCAAAGACTTGTGAGCTGCTCTTGATCGGCGCACCAAGGCTTTCGCTCGGGCAATCACTTCGCGCACCGAAAATGGCTTTGTCACGTAATCATCAACTCCGAGCTCAAGGGCTTCGACTTTCTCAGCTTCACCATCAAGGCCGGTAACCATCATCACTGGAATTTCCGAGAATTTTGCTGAAGATCGAATTTCTTTCATGATCTCTTTGCCCGATTTTCCTGGCATCATTTGATCGAGAATGACCAAGGTCGGCTGAAAAGATTCGAGTGCTTCCGCGACTTGAGATCCATTGGGAAGACCGTGCGCTTGGCAGCCGCTCTCAATGAACTGAGCGGTGAGGAATTCACGGATCTCTTGTTCGTCTTCAATGACTAAGACACGAAGCACTTCCTGATTCATACCGAGCCCATTTTGAGGATTAATCGTCGTCTGCTTTAAAGTATCTGAGGTATTTAAAAATGTTTCAATCATGCTTTTATTCTCCTGCCTTTGAACCGGGGAGTAAAATTAAGGTTGTGCTAATATATTTCCAGAGCAAGCCTGCATTACGACGATGGTCTAATGCATGGAACTCTTACGAAGATTTTCTTTGAGACTTTCGAGCTCTTCCGTCTTAACGTCGTAGCGCCGGCCGCACATCTGACACTGAACTTCTGTATCTTGTTTTTGCGCAATCATTTCCTCAAGATCAGTGATCCCCAAAGTGGACAGGGCCCCTTTCACTCGCTCGGGGGTGCAAGGACAGAAGTATTTCACTTCAAAAGGATGGGGCAATTCAGTGAAAGGAATCCCTTCCAGGTAAGGACGGACAAATTCTTCGGGAGACTGCCCTGCCAGAATCAGTTTCGACACCGCTTCTTGTTGAGAGTCGGCATTCTTTTGCACTTTATCGACAACGGTCTCTTCGACCCCCGGCATGACTTCCAAAAGTAACCCCCCGGCGGATTTCACTTTCCCGTAAGAGTCCAAATAAACTCCGAGGCTTACGAGAGATCGAATTTGATGGGACTGATGGAGATAGTGAGCTATGTCCTCGCCCACTTCTCCAGAAACCATTTCAACAGTTCCATAAAACGGTTGTTTCTGAAAAGGTTGCTGGCGAGAAATCGTCAATTGACCGAAACCGAGAGCTTTCTTTAAATTTAAAAAATCCTCTTCTTGATGCGCAATGTACTCAGGATGGGGACAATACGCTCTCACTTGGCCTTCATAATTGGACTGAGCGTACAAACTTCCCAAAGGGCCATTCCCCTTCAGAAGGATCCCCACTTCTTGGCCTGGTTTCAGCTGACTCGACATTAACAAGGCCCCCACCATAGCACGCCCCATTCCTATGGTTGCCAATGGCATGGCATTTTGAAGCTTTTGCATTTCCTGCACAGCCGCCGTGGCATCAACCGCAGCCACTCGTATAGTCAAATCATTGGTGACGAAACGATGAACTCTCATAATGTTCCGTGACGCTATCATTCAGAGGTGCCCATCTCAAGAATTTTTGTCAGAATAGCTCTATGGAATTGATTCTGCTTCGGCATGCCGAAAAGCAAAGTGGTTTTCAAGAAGATCCACCTCTCACAGAGAGAGGTCTTCGACAAGCACAAATGCTCAGTGAACTGGTCGAGCAAACTCAGTTGCCACAACCATCGCGACTCCTCTCTTCACCGAAAAAGCGAGCTCAACAAACCCTGGAAACTCTTGCTCGTCAGAAAGCTTTAGCTCTGCAAATCGTGAGCGATCTCCAAGAACGTCGAGACAATGAAAATCGGGACGAGTTCAGGTCCCGCGTTCAGAGGTTTCTCCGAGAACTCTCCAAAGGCTCTGGCATCACTTATGTTTGCAGCCATGTCGATTGGGTTTTTGAAGCCCTGAGATTGATTCCTTGCGATGTCGACTTACAAACTTTACCTTATCAGTCATGGCCCACAGGACACTTCATGGTGCTTGAATGGGATCACGGGCTTTGGAAATTCATCAAACAAGGAGATCTGCAGTTATGATCATTCGCAATATTTGGGGTGTGGGAAGAAACTTCGCAAAACATGCTGCTGAAATGAAGGCAGAGCTCCCCAAGGAACCCCTGATTTTCCTAAAAGCGGGTTCTTCCGCTTCGGTGAACTCCACAGAGATCGAACTCCCCTCTTGGGTAGAAGAAGTGCATCACGAAGTGGAATTGGCCTTGAAACTTTCAAACCACTTGCATGTGGTTGAAGCGGCGGTGGCCTTGGATCTAACTGAGCGAAAACGGCAAGCTGAAGCAAAAAAAAACGGCACTCCTTGGACCATGGCCAAATCCTTTGATGGGGCCTGCCCAGTATCAGCCTTCTTTATGGTCCGAAAGCTCGAAGACTTGGAAAAACTCACACTGCGCCTCACTGTCAATGACGTGCTCAAACAAGAGGCACCCCTGTCTGAGATGATTTTTAAGCCCACCCATCTGCTAGAATACATCAAAGAACATTTCCCTGTTTGCGCGGGAGACTTGATTCTCACCGGGACCCCTGAAGGTGTGGGGCCTATTCAAGCTGGGGACGTCGTTCGGGCTGAAATCTCAGGAGAGATCAGCCATACCTGGAAAGTGATTCAAGCAAAAAAACGCGAGGTGTCGAATCCCTCTTGAGTTTTCACTTTAGACAAGCGAAACTCCCCGCGATTTTCATCATTTTCAAGGGAGTTCTCGCATGGACACTCAAGCGCAAATCCAAGCTCGAGGAGAAGAGATTTTGAAGCGTATGGAGGGACAAAGTAAAGTCTCTCTTTTCAGTAAAGATTTTTGGTATGGCTCGATCATGGATTGGTCCATGAAGAACGAGCAATTCAAAACGCAAATGTTTCGCTTTGTGGATGTCCTGCCTTCTCTGAACTCAGGCAACGAAGTCGCCCGTCACTTGAAAGAGTATTTTTCAGAGGGCGGTGAGCAGCTCCCTTCTGTGTTCAATGTCGGCTTAGGCTTAGGCTCCCTGGCTCCATCATTAATGGCGGGTGCAATTCGAAAAAATGTCACTCAGATGGCGAAAATGTTCATCACTGGCGAAAGTCCCGACGAAGCTCTCCCCGTGCTAAAAAAAACTCGCAAAAATAAAATGACTTTCACTGTAGATATCCTTGGTGAAGCCACACTCAGTGAAAAAGAATCTCAAGATTACACGCGAAGATATTTGGAATTGATCTCTTGGCTCGCCAAAGACGCCGCTCACTGGGAGGAAGTTCCCCAAATTGACCGCGATCACACGGGAAGTATTCCTAAAGTGAATGTCAGTGTGAAACTCACAGCTTTGTATTCCCAAATCAATGACCGCGCTTGGGATCACACTAAAAAAACTCTGAAAGAACGCTTGCGTCCGATTTTGCAACTGGCCATGCAGCACGGTGTTTTCATCAACTTGGATATGGAACAATACTCCGTGAAACACTTAACCCTCGAAGTTTTCAAAGAACTTCTGATGGAAACTGAGTTTAGATCCTATCCTCATTTTGGCTGCGTGATTCAAGCTTATCTCAGAGACTCTCATCAAGACATCAAAGACCTTTGCTATTTTGCTCAAAACCGGGGGACCCCTTTCACCGTGCGCCTGGTGAAAGGCGCCTACTGGGATTACGAAACCATCGAAGCTGAGCAAAGACGCTGGCCAATCCCAGTATACACAGTGAAGGCTGAATCCGATGCCAACTACGAAGCTTGCGCCGAGACCCTCCTAAAGAACTTCGCCCATATCCGTTCGGCTTTTGCTTCACACAACGTACGAAGTCTTGCAGCTTGTATGGTGATGGCAGAAAAAATGGGAGTTCCTAAAGAGGGCTTTGAAGTTCAGATGCTCTACGGGATGGCAGATCCGATCAAGCGAGCCCTCGTGGATATGGGTTACCGTGTGCGCGAGTATGCTCCTGTGGGGGAACTCATCCCAGGCATGGCATACTTAGTGCGCCGACTCCTTGAAAACTCATCGAATGAATCTTGGCTTCGAGCCAAGTTTGCTGAAAACACGTCCACTGAAAAACTCTTGAGAGACCCCAAAGAAGGACTCACTCCCACGTCCGGAGAACTGAAAACTGAGAATCGCTTCTACAACGAAGCTCTTCTCGATTTTGCTCTTGAGGAAAACCGAGAGCAGATGAAAGAAGCTCTGACTTGGTTTAAAAAAACTTTGGGCGCCACTTATCCACTGCATATCAACGGCAAAGATATAAAGACCACAAGAACTCTTCCTCGTGAGAACCCTTCGGACATCTCTCAAATCTTAGGCCACATTTGTATTGCGAGCACGGTCGAAGCTGAGCAGGCTTTACAAGCTGCAAGGGCTGCTTTTCAGACTTGGAAAAAAGTCCCTGCTGATGAACGTGCAAATCGCGTAGACCGCTTGGCAGATCTGATGCTCCGGGATCGTTTCAAACTCATGGCAGAACAGATTTTGGAAACAGGAAAGCCTTGGACCGAAGCCGATGGCGATGTCACCGAAGCCATCGACTTTTGCAGATACTATGCTCGACAGATGCGCGAGCTTGCAAAGCCACTCAAAGTTGGACAAGTACCTGGTGAAGCTTCTCACTACAGTTATCAGCCTCGAGGCGTGACTTTGGTCATTGCTCCTTGGAACTTTCCACTGGCAATCATTGCAGGCATGGCGGCTGCAGCTGCTGTGACTGGGAACACCGTGATTATGAAACCTGCTGAACAATCTTCAATTGTGGCTCGGGGCCTGATGAATCTGGCCATCGAAGCGGGCTTCCCGCCTGGGGTAATCAACTATTTGCCTGGACTTGGTGAAGAAGTGGGAGCTTTCTTAGTAGCTCACAAAGATATTTCCACCATCGCCTTCACAGGATCAAAAAATGTAGGGCTTCATATCTTACGCGAAGCCGCTGAAGTGAAAACTGGACAGCATCATATCAAGCGCACGATCACTGAGCTTGGTGGCAAAAATGCCGTCATTATCGATAACGATGCAGACTTGGATGAAGCCGTTGACGGCGTTCTTTACTCTGCTTTTGGATTTTCAGGTCAGAAATGCTCTGCTGCCAGCCGAGTGATTGTGCTCGATGAAGTCTATGAGCGCTTTGAAGCACGCCTCCTTGAGGCTGCAAGGTCCATTGAAATTGGACCTGCAGAGAATCCACTGTATTACTATGGACCTGTGGTGGATAAAGAAGCACACATAAGAATTCTTTCGACGATCGAAGAAAATAAAAAGAAACACAAACTTCTGTTCGAAGGAAAAGCGCCTCAAGACGGCTACTTCGTACCTCCCGCCATTTTTACGGAAGTAGCCCCTCAGTCCACGTTGGCTCAAGAAGAAATCTTTGGACCTGTCGTGGCTCTCATTAAAGTGAAAGACTTAGATGAAGCTTTGAAAGTCGCCAACAACACTCAGTATGCACTGACAGGAGGCGTTTTTTCTCGAAGCCCAGCCAACATTGAAAAAGTTCGCTCAGAGTTCGAAGTCGGGAACCTGTATATTAATCGCGGAATCACGGGAGCGATGGTGGATCGACATCCCTTTGGAGGCTTTAAGCTTTCAGGGATTGGCAGTAAAACCGGCGGACCAGATTATTTGAAACAGTTTATGGAGCCGAAAGCAGTGACGGAGAATCTTCTTCGTCGCGGATTCGCTCCGGCGGAATAATTGAGCTCAAGAAAAATCGATAAATGAGGCCTGCCACGAGTCCAAAGGCAGCGCCTCCAAGGTGGGCACTGTAAGCGACACTCGTCCCAAACTCTTCAGGCGTCGACAGATATCCCACAAGATCTGGAACAAAGAGCAGCGGCACCATGAAGATCACTGGCAGATAAATAAATCCGAAATAGCCTTGAATCGGTGAAATGAAATAGAAAAAGCGAGCGTATTTTTTCACTTCCGTCGCAAGAAAGAAAGCCATGACTCCAGTCAAACTGCCACTGGCTCCGACCACGGGGGCCAGCGAAGCGACTCCCGTCACTAAAAAGGCCCATCCCGCTGTAAAGCCAGACAAGAGATAAAGCATCAAAAGGAACACAGAACCAAACTTCAGTTCTATGATGGTCGCAAAGAACAAAAGTATTCCCATATTTCCAGTTAAATGCAGCCAACCTGCGTGTGTAAACTGGTAAGTCACCCATCCTAAGGAGTTCTGATTCACAGAGCTGAGACCGTAGAGAAAAGTGTGTCGTTTCTCGAGCTCCTGTGAAAATCGAATCACTTCTTTTTTGATTTCAGCGTTTCGGACCTGATCACCCAAATTCCAAGTCACTTTTCCCTTTTTCACACTTTCAATATACTCAGGATCCTTCAGGGCTTTTGAACCTTGAATCATCCAAAACGAATCCGACTGTAAAGTGATCCCAGAGCCTTCTTGAGTGTTCATTGAGTAGAGTTTGCCGAGCTCCATCAAATTCTGAGGCTTTTCAAAGAATGTTTTCTGCTCTCTGGACTGACCTGAGGTCATCAGGAACATAAAGACATTGAGAAGGACCAAACACCAAGTGGCTGGCACTTCTCCCAATCCGCGAAAGCCGGCTAGCCATGGAAAAAGCATTACTTCCCCTCTTCCAATGAAGCTGGCAAACGCAGACCTGAACTCTCTTGGACTGAATTCTTCAGAAGGGCAAAAAGCTCTCCAGAATTGAGCTTCTGGGCTGTGCGATTCATGTTCTTAAAAATAGCGTCTTTTCTCTGATCGCCTCTTTGGCTTTCAGAGACTTTCGAGAGCACGTACTGAAAGTCTTCTTTGCTTTGAACATATCTTGAAAGCATTTGCAGAGCTTGGTTGCGCCACAAAGAGCTTAAGCTTCCTTGATCTAACCATTTCTTGAGTTTGCTGATGCGCTCTTGATGCGTCAAAATGGATTGGGGAATAAGAACTTGGGTAAAATCCTTGAGAAGCGCTGAGGACTCCACTGTGCCCAAATAGGCTCTTGCTTCGAGCTGTCCTTGGCACTGGTCATTTTGAATCAATGCAAAAGTCATCCACTCAGGAAAATCTGTGAGAGCTTTTCCCTTCGTGAGATTCTTCAAGTTTTCACAAGCTTTTATGGGATCGCTGGAGCAAGAAATATTTCGAGTGTTCAAACAGTACCACGCCGAAAGATCAATTCGATCAGACTCGCTCCAGTGGATCATGCCGTTTTTATAAAAACCAATGGCTTCCTCATTTTTACGATCCATCCATGTGGCCTTGAATAATGACTTGCTGACGAACGAATCAAAACCCTTCTGTTCTTGCAAGTATGACAAAGTCTTTTGAAGCTTTTCAAAACTTCCTTGCTCGAGCTCGTAAGTGGCTTTCAAAACATAAAATAAATCTGACGAACCACTCTCAGCTACTGTAATTCCTCTAAGAAATTGGCTGAGCTCACAAGCTTCGCCGATGTTCCCTTCGCAAGCTTTTGAAAAGTAGAGATTTTGCTTTTCTTTATCCCCAAGGCCCATCAAAGCTTTCGCCAGATAAGCCCAGTCTTTTTCCTGATGAAAAGGAGCCCATAACACAAAGTCAGCTTCGCTCTCAAGGCACTCTTCCACCACTTCGCCAGCAGCAAACAAAGCTGCTGCTTTTTGGATTCTCGACTGTCCTGCTTCAAGATAAGCGCTCACAGATTGGCAAAGATAGTTCTGCTCCTTCAGCTCTTGCTCTTTAAAACTTCCTTGAAGGGCCATCCTGTAGTAACTGCCCAGCCCCATGATTGAAAGCCCGGTGAGCAACAACGCTCCCGCCAGCAAAAACTGACGTACAAATTGAGTCTCAATCCAATGGGGACCAAGGTCACCTGTTTGTTTCTTAGTGATTGTCCAAGTATCTGCAGCACGGTCGTGAAAAGCTCTTCGATGAGGATGGCTGAGGACTTCAAGAAAAGCGATTCCGAAGCTCAGTAAGCTGAGTGACCATAAAAAACTTCTGAGAAATGCCTGACTAAAGCGAAGACCTTTTTCAGTGTCATGGGCTGGCACGATTTGGATTTTTGCAACCCATTGACCCGGAGTCGCTCGGATCAAAATCAAAGACAGAGTTTGAAAGAGAGTGACTAAAACAAAAGAGAAACAAGCAGCCACTAAAAATAAGGCCCAAAACTCATTCGAGTCGGGAGCTAGAAAGTAAATGACCTCAAGTTGCCCATAGAGCTTTGCGAGAAAGAGCCCTACCAGAGGTGTAAATACCAAAAGATCAATCACAAAAGCAATAAAGCGATCATTCACTGGCGCAATCTTGTACTTGTGTGCTGAATTTTTTGAATCCTCTAAATCTGGCATGACCATGAGGAGTTATCGGAATTCAGGGACTCTGACCTAAATAGTAAGCACAGAAACTAGACTGAAAAAAGTAGCTTTTAGCGCTCGACTATTTGCTTTCAGAGAGGCGCATTTTTAAAAAACGGCCTTCGTCATTGGTGTCAAAAATAGCTTGGCCCACGCTTTTTTGGTTTTGATCTTGGAGCTGAAAAACCAATTGGCCAGCCTTTTCGCTTTCAAGCTTGAAAGAAGCAAAAGAAATTGCAAAATGAGCTTTGAAATCGCTCAAAAACTCTGAGGGTTCAAGAAATACTGGACGATCGTTGAGTTCTGAACTTGTCACGTATTCAATTTGAAAGATTTTTTGATCTTTTGTCTGCTCATCTAATTTGTGAACGATGGAATACTTTCCAGCCAGAGTCCCATAGCGAAGCTGATCTGCACTCGAAAGCCCTCGACTTTGCGAAGCGGGATTGCGAGCTTCTAAACTATTTTCTTTTCCTAGTTTCTGGGCTAAGCGATGCTCCCACTCCACATCTTCAATCAAATTCATCGGCTGAGCGCTCGCAATGGCACGGTTGAGATCTTTTAACCGATCCGGAGAATCGGACACCATATAAAACGGGCGACTTTCATTCAATTTCTGTTCTTGAGTCATCACAGCAGAAACGACCAGAGCAATCAAAGCAATTCCAAGAAATACTTTTTGTGCCTCTGGCTTTAACTTGATCATGACTATTTCCTCATACGATTGAAATCCAGAATTTTATTGTCTCAATGGTTTTGCGAGATTTCCACTGGACTGGACCTAAGAACGAAAAAGGCGCCGAGCTCTCGCTCAGCGCCTCTCTCTTCCCTTTGATCATTCGCCCCTTAAGCAGCTCGTTTTTTGCGCGCTACTGAAGGATCGATTTGGTATTGCTTCACTTTACGGTAGAGGGTCGCACGACCGATGCCCAGAGCTTTCGCAGCTTCTGTCAGATTGCCGCGAAATTGGATGATCGCATTCTCAATCGCTTTGCTTTCCAGTTCGTTCATGGTCGCCACTTTTCCATCTTGCTGACCTGGTGTTGAAACACCCGGAAATGGAAGAACGTTGGACTTGTGCTCCAAAGGATTAGAACCCGATGCTAAAGCGGGAACTCCATTCAGCAACTGAGCTCGGAAATAAGGATTCTCTAAACCCTCGCGCCATTGACCAGGGCCATAAGACTGAACTGTGCAGTCTGATCCCTGTAAATTTGTTTTTACTTTCTCGACGACAGTAAAGTCGTCACCTACAATGTAAACCGTTGTACGCGGCATTTAGACCCCCTTTAAGGTTAAAGAAACAAATCAGAGATGTCTCAACCTGAAAAGCATCAGCTTCGCACTGAGCCTTCCGTTGACTCACAATGCACCTATCGGCGATCCAGCTTGAGAATTAAGGTCTAAAACGATATTTTTTTTGTCTCATCTTTGGTCGGTCTAGATTTGAGATGAAATTGAATAAAAAGAGACAGCCCTAAAGGCTGTCTCTTTTTGAAACACTCTCAGTAGAAAAAACGAGATCTTATCGACGTCCGGATTTAATTTTGAGCTGCAATTTAGAGATCAAATGCACAGCCATTTTTTCTTGGACTTTGCACATTTTCAATTCGTCTTTGCGATACGAACGCTGAGAAGGAGTCAAAGTTCCTGTTTCCAGCTCCATTTCGTAATCGAGTTTAGCTGAACGAATGCCTTCAAGCTCTTTGGTCTGCTGCTTGAACAGCTTTGTCACACCTGAAAGAGGGGCCACATCAATCCACTCTTCTTTTTGACGATACCAGCTCACCATTCTTAGGAAGCGAGCTTTGTTTTTTGCGAGTGTGAACTTAGGAAATCGCTCCTCAGCGAGCTCCAGAATATTATCGACTTCGTCAAGATTAAGATCATCTTCAACTTCTTCACCAGTGAAGAACTTGTCAAAATTCTTATCGAGGTCCCCGCCCCCAAACATATCTACTTTCTCATCTCCAAAATCATCATCATCCTCTTCATCCATGGAATCGCGGTTCTGCACAGGTTGTGTTCCCGGTTGAGTTGAATCAGCATCCCATTGTTGTTCCAAAGCTTCAAAGACCACGAGGCCCCCTTCACTGATGTTGCATTACCTTAAAAACGTGAGCAGCGATGTATACAACAAAGAAGGAACTAACACAATAGGTCAAATCACAAGATTAACATTCTCTTCT
>JAJTIC010000142.1 GCA_021300175.1 Pseudomonadota bacterium | reverse complement strand
CCATTAGTATTTGCAAAAGAAAGAGAAACCATGTTAGCAAGCTAACGCCACCTGACTCAGGATCTCTGACTCACAGAATCTTGGGAGAACCGCCGATGGAACCAGCTATCTGGGACCGACGCACGAATTGAGGCATCTCGTACAGGTTCTCTGACTATCAGAGTCTCTCGGGTGCGGGGCAGTCCCTCTTATATACCATGTGTCTAGAGAGCCCCGACAGAAGACCTGAAAAGTGGCTTAATTTCATCGAATTTCATCGAGAGATGTTCTGTAGAGGCAAAGTGTTTTACCCTAGGGACATGAAAAATTTATTTCTTTTAAGTCTTGTCGTCATATTCAATTGCAGAGCTCAGGCACAGATTTTAGAGGCTAAACCTATTGCTTCTGCCGTGGAAGCCGTTTTTTCTCGGGAATTTCGATTCAAAGAAGTCGGTCGCATGTTCGGCTATTACTCGACTCAGAGTTGTGTTTACGTGAGCTCAGATATGATCGTGATTAAAAACTACTGCAGTCCAAAAAAATCTTATCCCGCGAAATCTTTCCGGATCGTTTCTCCAAAGTTTGGAATGATCGATTTTTACCAGGAAGAGGTGACTCAAGATATTTTGAAGAGAGAGGTGCGAATTTCTACCTTTCCGGTGCCGTTATCCGATGTTTTGAAGTCTGATTTGACGACCTATGATATTGCAGAGTTGAATTTGCTCTTCGAAAAACTGCATAATAAAAATGGCGCAGCTTGTTGGTCGACGAACTTTAGTTTTTACACAGAAGACGCCGAGGCTAAGTGCAATCGGAGTCAAGTGGATGATGTGGATCAGTGGTTTAAGGAAACACAGAAGCTAACATCGTCTGAGAAGGCTTGGGCTGAAATGATTTTTCGACTCGAAGAAAAATTTAAGAACTGATCTCCTGGTGGCTTTGTTGAGATGTTATTTGCCATAAAAATTTTGACTAATTTAAATCAAAAAAATTTCAGATTTGAAAAGACATTTCACGGAAAATTGTTCAAGCTAAGGTCATGAATGATCTTCAGCATGTCCCTAGTTTAGCCCATTTGGCGAAAGCCTCGGCGCACAAATTTGGAAAAAAACCAGCTGTCACCATGGTCCTATCGAACGGGATGAATGGCAGTCTCAACTATGAACAAGTCGACAGTTTGTCTGACGACTTTGCGGTTTATTTACGAGAAGTTCTTAAAGTTCCGAGGGGGACTGTCGTTGCGGTGCAGATGCCTAATTGTCTTTCCTACCCAATCGCTGTTCTGGGAATTTTTAAAGCGGGACTTGTCTTAGTCAATGTGAACCCTTTGTATACCGTTCCTGAAATGATTCATCAGCTGAATGATTCTGAAGCTCAGGTTTTGGTCACCGTGAATTTGTACCGCGATAAGGCGGCTATCATGTTAGACAAAACAAAGATTCAGCGAGTAGTGGTGGCATCCCTAGTGGATTGTTTACCATTGATGCCAAAGATTATTTCGGAGCTTGTGATCAAATATTGGAATAAACAGATACCGGCGGATGCCGGGCCTTCGGTATCGATGAAGGCTGCGCTCAAAGAGGGCCGAGCCCGTCGAGTCGAACTTAAGATAAAAACGGAGTCCTATTTCAATGACCTGGTTTCCGATTCTATGGCTGTTCTGCAGTACACTGGCGGCACAACTGGAATTTCAAAAGGCGCAATACTGACTCATGGAAACATTCTAGCGAATATGAGACAGCTATTTGTCTTCCTGGCTCCAAGACTCAAAGAAGGAGAAGAGTGTGTACTGACCGCGCTGCCGCTTTATCATATCTTTGCATTCACTGTGAATTTCATGTGTTTTTATGCGATTGGAGCCAGGAATCTTTTGATTCCTAATCCGCGCCCGATTTCTCATTTGCAGAGGGCTTTTGAAAATTATCCGGTCTCAGTGTTGTCGGGTGTGAATACACTTTATAATGCTCTCAATTCAGAAGAGTGGTTTCGAGATACTCCACCGTCAAAGTTGAAAATGGCTGTGGCAGGAGGAATGTCTTTGCATTCTAAAGTAGCTGAGGACTTTAAACGAATCACTGGGCTAGAAATTATTGAAGGTTACGGTCTTACTGAAACAAGCCCGGCGGTTTCATTTAATCCCTTTGAGGCTCCGAAGCCAGGCAGCATTGGCAAGCCAGTGCCTCTGACTGAGGTTCGGCTGGTTGATGACCAGGGCCTCGATGTTCCGATCGGGCAGCCTGGAGAATTGTGGATCAAAGGACCTCAGGTGATGCGGGGATACTGGAAAAACCCCACTGAGACAGGCAAGGTCCTGAGAGACGGATGGTTTGCAACAGGGGACATTGCTGTGAGTGACTCAGAGGGATACCTGAGAATCGTAGATCGTAAAAAGGATATGATTCTTGTATCTGGCTTCAACGTTTATCCTAATGAGGTGGAGGACGCGCTGACTCAGCATCCTGCAATTCAAGAGGCTGCCGTGATTGGTATAGCGGATGGTCCCGCAGGAGAGGCAGTTAAAGCTTTTGTGGTAATGAGAGAGGGCATGGTTTCGCAGCCTGAAGATTTAAGGGCCCATTGCAAAGGCCTTCTGGTGGCCTATAAAGTGCCTAAGTATTTTGAAGTGAGAAGTGAACTTCCTAAATCCAATGTCGGGAAGATTTTAAGGAAAGAACTTCGTTCCGAAGCACTCTCTGAAAAAGGAAGTAAGGCATGATCTCAGATGTAGAGAGAAAACTCTTAGGGATCATGATGATTGTAATCATGTTCGGAATGGGGTCAGGACTCATCTGGAAAGATTTCTTTCGAGCTCTCAAAAAGCCACAGGGCTTACTGATCGGGGCTCTTTCACAGTTTGGATTGATGCCTCTGATTGCCTACTCTTTGGGCGTTGCCTTGAGCCTCAGTCCCGAAGCGGCGATTGGCTTACTGATTATGGGCTGTGTTCCAGGGGGAACCACTTCAAATATTTTCACTTATTTTTCAAAAGGGGATCTAGCTCTTTCCATCATGATGACAGTGTTCTCGACTTTGCTGGCAGTGGTCTTGACGCCACTTTTGATTTTCACTTATGGAGCAAAAATTTTGCAAGATAGTCAGCTCGATGTTCCCTTTGGGGATGTCTCGGCCACCTTGTTTGTTCTGCTAGTACCTGTAGCCCTCGGGATGTTTGTGAGAAAGTTCAACGCGAACGTGGGTGCCGTTTCTGAATTCATCGGTGGGCTGCTCGGTATCTTTGTGATTCTCTTCCTGATTGTCACTTGGATTCCAAGGAATGCAGGCTTGCTAGCAACCACGCCGATCAATATTTATTTAGCCTCGATTGGGCTAGGACTTTGCGGATTTGGCCTTGGATACCTGTTTGCAAGATTGGCAAAGCAAACAGAAAAGCGAGCCATGACAATCTGCCTAGAAACTGGAATTCAAAATGGGCCTCTGGGGATTGCAATTGTTCTCTTCAGTTTTCCTGAGAACGCACGCGACGGAATTTTGTTGATCCCCGTGTTGTATTCCCTGTTTATTGTGCTTTCTTCGGCGGCGGCCACCGTCTTTTTTAGAAAATGGATGACAAGGCTTGAACAGCAGAAGTTGAAAACTGAACTGCTTTAAATGGTTCTATGAAGTTACTTTTTATTGGTGGAATAAAATTTATTGGCAGACAGATGGTGGAGTATATTGAGTCAGGTGTTTTCAATACAGTGGGTGGTTCTCTGAATCTCATTGAGTTTTTTGAATTGGCTCGAAAGATATTAATTCAAGAAAAGTTATTCGTGGGTGTCCCATGAAAGCTATGGTAGCCATTTTAGGTCTTGCTTTTGTAGTCATGATTGCCATCACAGTTCAACTTGTCAAAAAGGGAGCGGCTCTTCGTTCTGCCGGTGTGATTAAGCCCATGTTGGTTCCTGAACCAGTGAGTCTGATCGGGGAGAGTTTGGCTCTGAGGCTTTTTCCTCATTTCCAGTCGGCAAAAAATGTCTATTGGATAAGTTCTGGCGAGATGATGCCATTAGCTCAGGTCATTGCAAAGGTCACACACGAGAGAATTTTCATGGATCAAAAACCGAAGTTTATCATGAGGGATCTGCTTCAAGAGGGGGAGCCATCTTCCGAAGAAGAGGTGATTTGGATTTACGTTCTTAGCTTTCGGCGAGGTCAGTCAGTACCGCCGGAGTGTGAGGAACAACAAATTCTTAACATTGAGTGTCTGAAAGCTGTGTCAGTCAGAGAAGTCAATAATAAGTTCTCTGAGCCTCAGCCCTATTTTTTTATGAGACGCTATTTGGACAACCGATTTTATCTTCTCATTGAAAAGTAATAAAAATACTTAAACTTCTCAAGACGAGGCATGGGTTTATCTTGTGATAAGCCGATAAGTGTTCATGCTTAAGATTCACAGGGAGCTTCAAGCCCGGACTCCGAGTGCCGTCGCTGGAAATATTCTTCTTTTAGTCTTCATGCTCTATCTTTTCGGGGGGAGCGAGGAGCCTATTATTGCTCTGTTGGCTTTCAACATCGTCATGAACCTGGTGCGAGTAATCTGGGTTCAGAAGTTGGATCAATATCGGGATAACGTTGTTGTGTGGAATTATGGCCTACTGATGATTTTGGGGAGTATTGGAACGGCTTGGGGGATGTCTTCGAGTTTAATCTTGTTAGAGTATGGCGTGAGCTCGATGGAGGCGGTGACTGCTTTGTTTATTCTGGCGTGTATCGGTGCGAGCGCTGCAGCAGATCTTTCAGTCCGCTTTTCATTGGCCTTCGTTTACTTGCTGATGGCTCTTGGAGTTCCTGCGATCACTCTGATGAATATGGACCTTCATAATTCCTCCAAATTTTTGCCCATTTTTTTTGTGATCTATATCGTATTTTTGCTGTCTCAAGCTAAAGTACAGTCTTACAAGTTCTTAGAGATGGTCCAGCAAGAAGAGCTCTTTCGGAGTATCGTGGATAGCGTCCCAATGGGTGTCATCTTGAGAACTGTGGGCGGTGATAATTCCTTTGTAAAGCTCATGAATCCTCAGGCTGCGGACATCTGGGAGGTCAATAAATCTGCCATCGGTCAGAGAGTGGACCAGGTGTTTGGTCATGCCTTGGGAATCAGAATGGAAGAATGGGCAGAAGCAGCTAAGAAAGAAAAAGTAGCCATTCAACAGGCATTCATGATTGAACTCAGAGGTGAAGAGAAACATCTGAGGCGACAAACTCTCTTTTTAGAGCAGCTTCAGGCAGTTTTAGAGATTTATGAAGATGTGAGCCAAGACAAGAGAGCAGAAAAGCAGATCCAAGAACTTAGAGCTTCCAACATCCACAAGGAAAAAATGGCTTCTTTGGGTGAAATGGCTGGCGGAATTGCTCATGAAATAAACAATCCTCTTGCCATCATACAAGGTAAAGTTGCGCAAATTCGCCGTATGTTCGAGTCGGCAAAAGAAGAAAAATTAAAAGTCTTAGAAAACTTAGATAAAATTGATTCCACCGTTGGCAGGATTGCCAAAATTGTGCATGGTCTGAGAGTTTTTTCTAGGTCAGGGGAGCATGATCCCTTTGAAGAATCATCAGTATTAAAAATTGCACAAGAAGCAATGTATCTCTGCATGGAGAGGTTTAAGGCTTCAGGTATTAACCTTGAAATTCAGGTGAAAGGCGATTCGGTGGTGGAGTGCAGGCATGTGCAGGTTTCTCAAGTGATTGTGAACCTGCTTAATAACTCTTTTGATGCCGTGCAATCCCTCGAGCAAAAGTGGGTTAGGATCACTTTGGAGGAAGACAGTGTGCTTGCCATAGTTCGGGTGACTGATAGTGGCCCAGGAATTCGAGACCCACAAATCGTAGCTAAATTGATGCAACCTTTTTTCACCACAAAAGAAGTGGGTAAAGGAACTGGGTTAGGACTTTCAATTTCAAAAGGGTTGATAGAGAGCCAAGGCGGTCGGTTTTATTTGAATCAAACCTGTCCCAACACTGAGTTCGTGATAGAGCTTCCAAAATACAAAACTCCTGATCAGGTCCGATCCGCCTAAAGAGTCACGATCACTTAAGCTGGAAATGGTCTGAGCTATCGTGCCCCTGAATGTTTGTTTGGCTCGGCCCGAATAAGTTCTCTCGAGGAATTGTCAAAATTGGTGGTGTCTTCTTGCAAAAGCGAGTTTAGGTTGAGTTTGGCGCATGCTGGTATTCTTTTGAGGGCAGCAAATAACTGAGGCCCCTTTGGATATCTGAGATGGGTTTCGTTTTTGCCAAGAGAGTAATCAAAGACTTGTGTGTTATGCAAAGCACAGCTGAGGCCATTTGGATCGATAATGTGAACAATACGAGAGGTATCTTCAATCGGAGGGCTTCCTCTTTTAAATCCTAAGTCTAGAACAATCCTTTGAGGACATCTCTTGACTCGAAAACCGCCTTTGTTTTCCCAGCTGACTAAGGGAAGATCTTCAATGTCGCAGCCAGATTCGCTTTTGAGGTTGCCAGATTCGTTGATAGTCCACTTTAGACCAGAGGCATCGGTCACGGTGGCTCCGAGGCCAAATGTTTCAACTTTAGGGATGCTTTGTGTCGGAAGAATAAAAAAAATGCGAGAACCAGTTGTCCGGTAATTGCGACCTGACTGATCATTGATTTTGACCAAATTTATCATCTGTCCAGTCTCGAAAAATTGAAATGATCGAGATGGGCCTTTGATGATTGAGGTATCAGCCATCAGTCCGATAAAGCAGCCTGTTTTTGGAGAAGGAAAATTTTGGATTACGTTGTAAGCACCAATTTTTTCACGGAGGGCTGGACACTGATCCTGGCGTGACTTTGAGCCCAGAGCTTGAAAGCCCAAGAGAAAAGAGACGATCAAGGTTGGGCAAGTAAAAATAAAGTATCTCACTCAGAGATTATCGGAGCTGAGATTGTGTTTCTGAATGGGATGGAGGAAGTTTTATGAAAGCTTTTGAGGAACTAGACCTGATGAATCTCGACGCATCTCTGACTGAGCAAGAGAGAATGATTCGAAACACTGTTAGGACATTTGTCGATAAAGAAATTATTCCTGTGATTGGGGAATTTTATGACCGCGGGGAGTTTCCGAAAAGCCTTATACCCGGCCTTGCCAAACTGGGGGTTTTGGGGGCAAGCCTTGAGGGGTATGGCTGTGCAGGAATGTCACCCACGGAGTATGGTCTGATCATGCAAGAAATCGAAAGAGGGGACTCGGGGATCAGGAGTTTTGCCAGTGTCCAAGGTGCGCTTTGCATGTATCCGATCCATGCCTATGGCAGCGAAGATCTCAAAAAAAGCTACTTACCTAAGATGGCTACTGGGGAATGGATTGGATGCTTTGGTCTGACAGAAGCTGATTTCGGATCTAATCCAGGGGGCATGCGCACGACAGCTAAGATTCAAGGAGACCATTACATCCTGAATGGAAGTAAAATGTGGATCACAAACGGGAATCTCGCCAAACTTGCTATTGTGTGGGCCAAAGATGAATCCGGAGCTATTATGGGACTGGTTGTGGATACGGACCTTCCCGGATTTTCTGCAAGAGTGATCGAAAAAAAATTCTCACTGAGAGCTTCGGTAACGAGTGAACTCTTCTTTGACGACGTCAAAGTTCCAGGCACTCATGTTCTGAATATCAAAGGACTGAAGGGACCCTTTTCATGTCTCAATCAAGCACGGTTTGGAATAGCTTGGGGGGCAATCGGTGCGGCTCAAGCCTGTTTTGATGAAGCTTTAAATTACGCAAAAACGAGGATTCAGTTTGATAAACCACTAGCCGCTTATCAGTTAGTTCAAGCAAAGCTTGCCAACATAGCTACAGAAATTACAAAAATGCAATGGATGACTTTGCAGTTGGGTCGATTGAAAGATGCAGGTCTCGCGCAGCCGCATCAGATCAGTCTCTGCAAAATGAATAATGTTTCAACGGCTTTAGATATTGCAAGAACCTGTCGAGACATTCTTGGCGCCAGTGGAATCACTTACGAATATCAAGTGGGACGTCACATGTTGAACTTAGAAAGTGTGAACACTTACGAAGGCACTGAAGATATTCATCGTTTGATTGTGGGTGAGAAAATCACAGGAATTTCCGCTTATCGTTAGGAAACTGATCCCCCTTCGAGAACCTTCAAGAGGATCAGTTTCTATTCTTTCAGAACCATAAAATCAAAGTTCAGGAGAGCCATGACTTCAGGTTCAGTGCTCTCAATCACTTCGTCGGCTTTTTTGATGGCGTCTCTGACAATATCCATTATTTTTTGTGCGTCCTTGGCTCTCAAAGTGATCACTGTGGAGTAGCTGAGGTCGTTTTTGGTTAAGTTTTGCATACGTTGTATGGCAACCTCTCGCCAATTTCTCAAATGTGTCCAGATAAACGGTGATTCTTTGCCAATAAATGTAGATTTAGAACCGATCCGCTTTATCTGTCCTTTTTCTTCGATAGCGAGCCCGGCGCGATAGAGAAAGAGAAGGATGCGGTCGATCTCCGGCTTTTCAATATTCAAAGCTTGGTAAAGGCTTTGGCGGTTCTGATAAGGTGCGAGTGCGATGAGGGAGTGGACGGCAATATAGGTCCACGAGGAGTAGTACTCACCGAGCTGCTCGGTGTTCAGTCGGTCGTTCTCCTTTTTTAGGAGCCTGTCTAATTGTTGTGCTTCCTCTTGGAGGGTATTGATCTTTCGCTTCAATCTATCTTCGAGCTTGAAGTGTGAGGCTTTTTCTTTCTCAACCAGGGTCATGAAGTATTCAGTCTGATGATCACTCAGGCCAAGGAATTCGGCGACAAGGAGGGCTTGCTCGCTCGAGAAGTCTTTGGTGGCACTCAAGACCTGAGAGAGAAATGTCGGATGAACTCCTGTGTTGATCGCCATTTGGCTTAACATCCCGCGGCCCTTCTTGGGTTGATTTTGCACCCAATCCTTCAAAAGTAGGCGATAATCTGAGTATTTATATATATTCATTACTTAAGTTATATCGGATATTTAGAGAATAAACTTTATCAAAAGATAAATAACTATATTTAAAATTTATAAAGTATTTATAGATGTATAACGCTCCGCAATATATTGTCTGACTCAATCTTGGTCAAGGACGTACGGATGCGTCCCAATTTTTTTTGAGAATTATAAACTGCCCCTGAATCCTGTCCCCAGAGGCCCTCATCTTCCGGATTTCAATCAGATATTTGGGT
>JAJTIC010000146.1 GCA_021300175.1 Pseudomonadota bacterium | reverse complement strand
CCCGTTTTTCCTCGATGGTTTTATGGCCGGGCTCTCACTGCTCATGGGGCCGATCCCGGCACTCAAAGATCATTATGTGCTTCTGACTTTGGCGCGGCTCTGTGCCGTTGGTGTCAGCGTCATGGGTGGTGCTTTGATTTATTTAGGTGTGGCAAAAATGATGAAAATTCCTGAAGCTGAAGTTTTTGTATCGGGAGTCATGAGACGACTGAAAAGGAAGAAAGCATGATTGAGTGGAGTGTCAGCCCTGATCTCATTGCCCTTGGGCCAGTGAAAATACGCTGGTATGGGCTGATGTTTGTTGCCGGTTTTAGCATCGGATTTCAGTTTATGAAGTGGGTTTGCCGCCGCGAAGGAAAGTCCAGTGAAGTGTTGGATAGTTTGCTGGTACATTTAGTTCTTGGAACAACGATTGGAGCAAGGCTCGGCCATTGTTTATTTTATGATCCTGGATATTACCTCAGCAATCCTCTCAAGATCCTCGCAATCTGGGAGGGGGGGCTGGCCAGTCATGGAGGAGCTCTCGGGGTAATTATCGCTTGCTTTTTATTTGCTCGAAAAAATCCTGAAATGCCGGGGCTCTGGATTTTAGACCGCATTGCAATTCCCACTGTTTTGACGGGAGCTTTCATTCGCCTTGGAAACTTGATGAATTCTGAAATTCTTGGAAAGCCCACCGATGGAACGTGGGGATTCATTTTTACTCGGGTCGACCAAATTCCCAGACATCCAGCACAGCTCTATGAGAGCTTCTGTTATTTTTTGATTTTTGTCGCGAGCTTTCTCATGTACAAAGTTTGGCCTCGCAGTCAGTCGCGAGGATTTCTTTTTGGTTTTGTCGTAGGAACCATATTTTTGTGTCGAATTTTCTTGGAATTCTTTAAAGAAAACCAAGAGGCTTTTGAGGCAAGTTGGCCTTTGAATATGGGGCAGATGCTCAGTGTTCCTTATGTGATGATCTGTTACTACCTGGTTATTCAAGCATTAAAGAAAAAGGAGAATTAGCATGGAATACCGTCGGCTTGGAAAATCGGGACTTAAAGTTTCTCAGTTGTCATTTGGTTCGTGGGTGACTTTTTCAGCTCAAATGGACCTAAAAAAATCCATGGAGACGATGGCTGTGGCTTATGACTATGGCTGCAATTTTTTTGACAATGCCGAAGTTTATGCCGGTGGAAAATCAGAATTGATCATGGGTGAAGCCCTTAAAAAGCTCAAATGGCCTCGCATGAAGTATATTGTCTCGACCAAATTTTTCTGGGGAATTACCGAGGGGCCCAATGAAAGAAACACTCTCAATCGCAAATATCTTTTAACAGCCATTAAAGGGTCACTCTCACGGCTCGATATGGATTATGTGGATCTCGTGTACTGCCATCGTCCAGATCCCAACACTGATATGGAAGAAGTAGTTTGGGCCATGCATGATATGGTCGATCGCGGCTATGCTTTGTATTGGGGAACCAGTGAATGGTCGGCAAAAGAAATCTTGCAAGCTTATGATATTGCAGAAAAGTACTCATTAAGAAAGCCCATCGTCGAGCAACCACAGTACAATCTGTTTGTTCGCGAAAAAGTAGAAGCCGAGTATTTGCCGGTTTATGAAAAAGCGGGCATCGGGCTCACGACTTGGAGTCCCCTCGCGTCTGGGGCTCTGACAGGGAAGTACCTCGAGAAAATTCCAAAGGGGAGTCGTGCTTCGATGAAGAGTCTTTCCTGGCTTGTGGATGAAATCACCGATGAACGTAAGAAGCCGATGATCCGTCAGCTCATGAAAATAGCTGATGGGCTTGATTGCACGGCAGCTCAATTGGCCATTGCTTGGTGTTCAAAGAATCCCCATGTGAGCACGGTGATCACAGGTGCAAGCTCTGTCGAGCAAGTCAATGAGAACATGAGATCGATCGAAGTTTATAAAAAACTAAAGCCTTCCGTCATGGCAGAGCTCAATGAAATCTTTAAGTCTTAGGGTTTAATCAGTCTTTGACTTCAGCGAGGGTCGAGTAGTTATCCACCAATTTTTGGTTTCTCTCGACTTCCTTTTGCCAACGGGAGACTTCGCCCTGATAGCCACGTTGTTTATTGGCCCATTCCGTCTGGCTAGTGACGAGGGATTTCAGCTTCCCATCCACTTGAGCTTGGTTTTTTTTAAGTTGATCGGTGCGATTCGTCCACTCAGCGCGCTCTTTGGTGATCTGCTCTTGCTGTTTGGTATAGAATTGTATGTTCTGGTTTCGTTTTTCTTTATTGGCTTTGAGCTGCGCGATCATTTTTTCGAGCTCTTGAATCTTTAACTGTTCAGCTAAGATTTCCTTTTGCTCCTCCGCCACTAAGTTTTGAATTTCAGTGTCGTGCTTTTGGATCTCAAACATCGCTCTTTGATCTTCTTCAAGAGCTTTGGTGACTTCCGTTTTTTGAGCTTCGACATCTCCACGAGCTTTTTGGATTTCTTTGAGATTCGTGGACGCGATTTGGAGATTCTTTTGATACTCCGACAAATTGTGCTTCGAGTTTTCTAGGTTCTTCTTCAAACGATCAAGACCATCTTTCGCTGAAGTTTGGGCGAAAGTGGTTGAGCTTGGGAACATCATCGAACTTATCATCAGTAAACTAAAAATCAGTGTTTTCATAAATACCTCATTAGCTATTGAACGGTCGTGTCTTCAGGGGCGCAAACATTTTTCAAAGACGAACGATAGTGCCCCAGTTCGTCTTCCCAAATTTCACCTTTAAAATCCCATTTCAAAGCTTTTCCCGCTTCGACTTTGAGTTCAGGTCTTTCCTTTTCGTTGATTTCGCCACCGGCCATTTGATAGCGGATGTGCTCACCAGCTCCTGAGTACAGTTCGTACTGCAAGACATCGGTCTGACCGAGTGATGCTACAAGGCGAGTCTTCATGGCAGAAAATTTTTCTTTCAGGGCGCTGCCAGCGAGTTTGCGCATGTCGATTTCTTCGATTTCGAGGCGTTGCAATCCTGATTTTCTTAAGTCACGGATGGCTGTTCGAGCTTTCTTTGCAATGTGGCCCTGAATTTGGTAATTGAGGACACGCTTGGCTTGATAGGATGCTTCTTCGCGAATACGGTTTTTTTCTTCAGGGGACGCTTTTTCAGCTCGCTTTTTATACTCGGCAATTTTTGCCCGGGCATCATTCACTTTAGAAATAGTCACTCGTTCTTTTTTGATGATGTCCAAAGCCAAACGATTGATCTTGACGACTTGGTCCTCCAAAGAATTGATGTTTTGCTGACGCTGAATAAAGTGAGGATGCCGAGTGAGCTGAAATATAAATTCTCGGGGGAGTCCGTTCACCACAGGCTGTGCAGGGTTCTTAGCCCAAGATTTCACAGTGTCATAGAAGTATTCCTCTGTCTTGCTTTGAGTTTCAAAAGTCGTGAGTTGCGTCTTTACGGGTTCATACCGTCGTTTGAGATCATAAACGGCTTTTGCGCCGTCCCCATACTGGCAAAGATTCAAATAGCCCACCGTGCGTACGATATAAGATTCGGGGTGAAAAGCTTTTTTGAAAAAGTCAGTATGCAGGGAAAACATGTTCCCGGCGGCGCCTTCATAGTCTTGAGAAAGAATTTGTGTCCAAGCTTGTTCGATCATGGCTTGCATCCAATCAGGATGTTTTTTATCGACCTTTAAGTAAGTATTAAAGGCCTCTCGCAATTCGCCAGCTTGGAAATGCAAACGAGCTAAAGTGAGCGCTGTGATGGACCGCATATCTTCAGATCCCGCAGTTTTTTCATATTTGGCCAAGACTTGTTGTTGAATTCCGATCGCTTCTTGAAGCTGACCGGATTTGTAGAGCAGTATTCCCCTGAGAAACAGAGCTTGCGTGTAAAGTGGGGAGTCAAGCAAGATTTGGTCGATGGCCATCATGGATTTGCCGAGGTCATCTTTATCTAGGTAATACTTCGCTCGATTGAGTTGGTATTGATCGGCTTTTTCTGGCTCAATCCCAAGTTTTTCAAGGATTGGATCGAGCTGACCAACCAGGGCTTTGTCCCCAGGTTCGGACAGAGAAGCAAGCGACAATGCCGCTCTTTTTTGCCATTCTTTTTCCTCTGAAGAGAGCACTTTCCTCATTTGATATTTGTACTCAGAGTAAAGACCTACGGCATGAGTCGTTAGTGCCAAGTGATAAGTAGCTTCCGTACGAATCTTGGGATCTTGGTCACCCAGAAGCTCTGCGAACAGACCAATCGCTAATCCGTACTCTTTTTGAATTTCCAGAAAAATCAAAGCTTGCAAGAGTTTCATTTGAGAAGGGCTCATCTCCGCAAGTTCGCGCACTTCAGGCTTCACTTCGCTCACTGTTGTCAGTTCCATCACAGGGGGTGGAGAGACGAATGGCGCACTGAATGTGGGATCAATGGCTTTGACCTCTTTAGCATCTTTGGGAAGCTCTGGCATATTCATGCCAGCAGTATCAATGAACACTTCAGGAAGGGGGGGACGTTCTTCGATGGGTTTTAATTTCAGTTTTTTTTCCGGAGGAAAAACTAGGTCTGAAATTGCACTAGCTTCTAAGCGGGGTTCTTCACCGATATTCAAGCGAGGAATATTTTTAAGTCTGAATGTTTCTTTTTTGCCGTTCACTATTTTTGTTTGGTAAATCTCATAAGTCGGAACTTGAGATTGTTTGATTTTCATCTCAGGTCCAGGAGCTCGGCCGGTGGATTTCGTTTCAACTTGAGCCCAAACAAAAATAGGGAGAAGCCCAATCAATGCTGCGCCGAGAATCGATAAAAATGTCAGTTTCAGTGCCGACTTCATAAAGTGCCTCTTAGTAGAAAAACGTGAGACCAAGCAAGATGCTTGTATCATTCACTGTGGACTTCCCTAGAGATGGGTTTTCAGATGTGGACGTTCTGTATTTAAATTTTTCTTGGTTTGTAAATTTATTTTTGATATCAAATCTTAGAGCAAAATTTTCGTGGAAAAAGAGTTGCTGAGTCACATCGATGTTGAATCCAAAAGCTGATTTTTTTGTGCTTACATCCTGTCCTGAACTGCTCAGCTTCTGTTCTTCCACGTTAGCTTGACCTAAGCCAAAAGCAAATTGCATATCAAAGTAAAGAATCTTTCGATCCCAGAAACTCATTTTTGCATACAAGGGAACGACCACCAGATTTAAAGAAGTGTAGTTTTCAAAGAGGTTTCGATCGGGCGATCCCCCTTTTCGAAAAATTTCGTCGGTGGATTCATTGTCTCTGAGAGACCCCACTTCGTGAGCGACTTCGAGCCCCCAGCGCTCGTTAAAGTAATAACCCACGGCAAAATTAGTCATGCGTCCGTAAGACCAAGGGTCATTGACGAGAGGGCCGTAGGAGATGGATGTAAAGAATCGTTCTTTTTTTGTATATGTTCGATTCTGAACAACGCTGAAATCTGTATCTTTCGCCGCCCAGTATTTATCTTCGAGGGATTTAAGATCTATTTTATCAGATCCGCGGTCGGTGTTTTGTGCCATGGCTCCGAAGCTCAGCAGCGAGATTATAAGAATTGAAGCGGTGGTTTTCATCATTGGGCTCCTTCTTAATTGGTGCTCTTAAAGAGAAAAGGGTAAGTGACCATAACTTTGGTCCCACCGTCTGGAGTTGGAAATTTCCATTTTGCGACTCGGGAAAGAATGCATCCCTCGACCGTGGAGTTTTTCAAAGTCGTATCAGCGATTCTTTGAGTTTCAATGCTTCCATCCCCCGAGATGGTGAATTTGATGGCAACTTTCCCGTAGAGATCTGGCTGAGCGGAAAGTTGGCGCTCATAGCAGTAGAGAATTTGACCCAGCTGGGAGCGGATGTAAGCAGCAATCACTTCACGGTCAAGACCGCCGACAATTTCTCCCTCTTCTTCGAGCAGTCCAACACCGCCTTGACCGGCTTTGCCGCCAGCAAGTTGACCCATTTGCCCTGTGCCTTGACCACCAGCTTTACCTGCGGTGGCCACTGCAACTCCATTTCCTTTCCCTTCGCTTGACCAATCAGTACCAGACTTATTCAGGGATCCCACCGCAGCGAGGGCTCGGCCACTGGGGCCTTGGCCCGCCGTAATTCCTTGAGAGATAATGACATTGTTTGATTTAGCAGCTCCTGCCGACACTTTTCCCACGAGTTGGCTGATGCGCCCACTGGAAAGTGACTTGATTGCACTCGCTGCTTTGCTTGAGCCAGAAGGAGCTTTGGGTCCACCACCGTCTTGAGCTTGTGCTTGTTGCTGAGTTGGGGGCTGAGGCATTTGCTGAGGCACTGGATCACCCGCTTTTTTCTGTTTCTTGGGGGGCTCGATCTTCGCTTCGCGCATGATGGGGGGAAGTTCCACTTCCACCACATCAACCACTTCACGTTCGGGAGCTACTGTGAACAGCAGTGCCAGAGCGAAAGCACCAGCCAGAGTGGCCAACAAGGCCATCTTTCCTTCACGATCCATTTTTTGGCCACGCAATGAAGACATGGCTTCAGCACTTGTGAGGTAAACGGTCCTTTCAGAAATCTCCAGATTTCCCAGCTGAGTTTTTTTCCACTGCTCCGTTTTTGTGGGAACAAAAGCAGTTTTCATGGGATCAAATTTAGTTGAGAAAGTTTCACCGATGGAGACCACAGTTGTTTCTAAAAGTTGAGGACCTTGATAGACAGTATAGAGTTGATAAGGTTTACGATCAGAGCTCGGTTGAGAGATCTCTGTTTTTTCCAAAGTCTTAAACAGTGGGGATCTTGCATCGTAAGGAGTGAGCGTCAGCGTGTTAGTGCCGATTTTGATCTCAAGAGGTTGATCGAGGCGAATTTCTGATTTTCCATGGAACTCAGGGTGATTCGACTGTTGATCGAGATTGATGTAGTACCAATGGCCATTGCGGAATTCAAACACGCCTTGGATACCTCGAATACTGTTGGCAGGGCTTCTGAGAGCTGCATGACGGGAGTGTCCGAAGGTCAGAGGGCCTTGCTCTTCGCGAAGTCGCCAGGTTTTAAGAAGTCCTTCAGGGCTGCGTTGTTCAATCAGTAAATTCTGCATATTCCTCATCCTCTAGCGGACGTATTCCACAGATTCGCGAATTTTCGAGTCCATTTCTTTTTGAATGTCATACAAGGGCATGAATTTAATACCGCGCTTTTGCACGAGATAAGCTCCATCAGGGTTCCTCACAGTTCCTTTGAGATTCATTTCCTCAAAGTTTACTTCTTGAACTTTTCGATAGGTCTTTGATTTGCTCTGAGCCAAGTTGACAGAACTTAGAAAAAGACTGACAGAGAAAACAAATGCAGGGACCAGCCATTTCATGGGCGTAAATCTCCTTGACGATAACAGTTTACAGTCATTCGAGAGGTTATCGGAAAAAGGTCGTAAATACTGAATAGGACTAAGGAATTAGGTATTTTAAGATCAGTTTATGGGGCCTAACTATTGGAATCCTCAAGGCTTTCAATGAAACAGCAAAAGTTTGTATGTATCGGGTCGTTTGAGACTTGCACAGCTTTAGAAATTTTGTGTCTTTGAGGCACGGTCAATTTCGAGGAAAGTTATTGAAAGTGTCGAAGCTCACAACAGGACTTTCCTCGGGAATTCTAATTGGAAGATTGAGTGGTCGTCGGTGTTTGGCCTTTGAGCCAATCAATTTTACGACCGAGCCATTCTTTCATTTCAGAGTCCTGAGATACTTTGAGAGCTTGTTTATAGCTCAGAAGAGCTTTTCCAGAGTCAAAGCGGAATGATTCGTGGATGTGAGCAATTTGAACATAAAGTTCAGCAGGGTTTAAGCTCCCTTTGATATTTTGCTCTGCAAAGAGAAGAGCTTTGTCGAGTTCCCCTTTTTGAGCCAGGCACTCGCTCATTGCTGGTGCGAGCTGCAGGTCTTTAACTTGAGAGGACTGCAGAGTCTGAAACTTTTCAAGCACCGTGAAACAATCACCTTGAGCGTACGCTACAATTCCTGAAACTAAAGTGGACTCTTGGGACTTGAGACCTAACTCATCAGCTCTGATAAAAGCCGCATTAGCTCCTGCGGAATCACCTGATTTGTAAAGGAGACGAGCTTTCTGAAACACAAGGAAAGGAGCTTCTTTTGACTTTTTGAGAGCGGACTCCACTAAATAGATGGCTTTATCATAATTCGTTTCGAGATCAGCCGCCAAAGAGAGATAGAAAGTTCCTAATGGCGACGCGGGATCTTTGCGCGAAATCTCAAAACCAATTTTCTCGGTCAAATTCACATTTTTTTGGAGAACACATTGGCTTGCTTTCATGGAAAGTGTCGCGATATCCAAAGACTTTTCTTCTTTACTGAGAGAACAAGTGATGCCCTTTTTTTGCCCTTCAAAACGCACATTTTCAATAGCATTGCCTGAGACCACGGGCAGAAGGGGTTTAAACCAAGAAGGATCTACGGGGCGGATGCGCGCTTTCACGGTTTCTTCAGCAGGCAGTTCAAGCCAAGGGACTGCAGTCGAAGAAGCTGCTTTTCTTTCTTTGGCTAAGTTTTGAAGTTTTTTATCGATCTCAATTTTTTTTTCTAAGATGGGATTTGTGAGTTTGGCAAGCTCGGTGGCGAGGGCTCTTTTATCGTCTTCAGTGAGCTCATGCTCGTTTTTAATGATCGGATGACTGACCGTATCCACATAATTTCCATAAATACGGCTCAATCCCATCAGGGCATGTAACTGAGTGTTGGGGTCTTTGGCAAGTTTTGCAGAAGTTAAAAAAGCTGTCTGAGCTTTGTCGAGTTTTTCTGTTTTGATGGCGAGAATCATGCTTAGCTTTTCAATGTTTGTTTTTGTTTTCGTTTCAACGAATTCTTTTTCAAGAACTTTAGCTTGTACAAGACGAGCTCTCGCGCGGATATCACCGTCAAGACTACTGTCTTGTGAGACGAGGGGTTTTGCCGCATTGAAAGCTTCCGTCCATTTTTTTTGTTCGAGAAGGTTTTCCACTCTGCGAACTCTGACATGACTTGCAAAGGGTTCAACACCGAGACTTGCAATTTTATTCTCTAAGTTCTGATACTCATCAGTTGTTTCCTTGCCCTTGAGCGTGGCTAAAATTTTTGAGTAGATGCGCCCATCATTTTGTTTTTCACCTGTCAGTAGTTTTTTGAGTGTCGATTGAGATTCCTTTATTTTTCCTTCGAGCAAGTAGAGCTCACTTGCGGCTTCAGTGTACTGGCGACGCTCTTTTTCAGAGCGCTG
>JAJTIC010000083.1 GCA_021300175.1 Pseudomonadota bacterium | reverse complement strand
CTGGTTGAGCTGCGCAGGAACAATTTTAAAGATGCGCTGTCCTTTTTACAAAGATCTCACAAAATTTTTGAAAATGACTCAGAGACATTGATTGCGCTGGCGCAAGCATTTGGTTTGTCGGGTGAGTTTTCTTCGGCTCAGAGATATGCCGTAAGAGCGATCGAGCTAGATTCCACCAATGCAGATGCTCAAATCATGTATGCGAAAATCTTGGCTCAATTCAGAGGCCTTGAAACAGGTGTGGTGTACTTGAGAGACTTGATCAGTCGATACTCCTACACGCTAGAGTATCGGTTGGCTCTTGCCGATTTGTTTCGAGAGCAAGAACGGTTCAAAGAGGCCCAGGCCATTTATGAACAGATAATTACAATTCAGCCAAAGCACAAAAAAGCGTTTTTAGGATTGGGAGAAAGCCTTCAGGGCCAGGGACTTTTCAGTGCCGCTTTAAAGCCATATTTGACTGCGACGGTCTTAAATCCTTCGGATCCAGAAGGTCTCGTGAAAGCCGGACTGCTCTATCTTGAAATGAATAAATTCAGTGAAGCCATCACGCAGTTTCAGCGCGCGCTTAAAATTAATTCTCAGTATCCGAAGATCAATTATTACATTGGAAAAGCCGCTTTTGAAGCTGGCAATTATGAGCTGGGCCTTCAGGCCGCAGATGCTGAGAGACAAATGAATCCCAATTTAGCAGACTCCTATATTCTTGCGGGGGAGATCTATTCAGCGAGCAAGCAATTCCAGAAATGTGCAAACGAATACCAACAGGCCGTCCGTCTGCGCCCTACCGGCTCAGATCTCTATGTCCGCTTGGCCCGATGTTACCGCCAAGCTGGAAGTCCTGAAGTTGCTGAGAGCATGCTCAATATTGCTGCGACTCAAGAGTCCGGAAACCCTGAAATCTACAGGGAGCTTGGGGCTGTTCTAGAAGTGCGTGGGGATCGACCGGCTGCGGTGAAAGCCTTTGAGAAGTATTTGGGGCTTTCGCCAAATGCTCCTGATCGGCGCGAAATAGAATCTAAGATTTCAGCTTTATCGCGATAGGCAATTTCGCTAACATCTTTGAAGCACAGGAGGAACAAAATGGGTTTAGGAGATAAAGTGAATCAAATGGCTGGCAATGTCCAACAAGGAGTAAAAACAACATCCATTTCACTGGCTCTTTGGATGTTGAAGCTGGCAACCGCTTTCATGGTGGGACTGACAGTAGCTTTGATTGGTCAAGAGATGATGAAGTTTGGAACTATTTCCTTTGTCTTTATGATGATTGTTGTCGGCGGAGCAATTTTGAAGCTGATGTCCTCCTGGAGCATTGGATCAGTAGTTATCTTTGATTTGTTTTTGATTCTTGTCGCACTTCTTTTGCGAATGTATATTCTCGTGGCCCCATAAAAAGGAATTTAAATGATTGATCTGAAGCTGTTGGAAAAAAAGTCTGAAAATGGCCCTAGCTATCTTGATGAGTATAGGCAATGTTTGGTTCATCGTGGTGCTGAAGCATCGGTTTTAGATCAAGTCATGGAACTCAACCGCAAAAGAAAAGAACTCATCACACAAGCTGAAACGGCAAAGTCTCATCAGAATAAAGTTTCTGGTGAAATCGCAGTCATGAAGAGAAATGGACAAGATACTTCTTCTTTGATTAAAGAGATGGGCGAAATTTCTTCTTCTGTGAAGGAGATGGAAGCAAAAGCCACAGAAGCCGAATCTAAAGTGTTAGATTTGCTGATGACATTGCCGAATAAAACCCATTCCTCTGTCCCTGTTGGAAAATCAGGCGATGAAAATGTTCAAATGAAAAAGGTGGGTGAACCCACCAAGTTCAACTTCAAAGCCAAAGAGCACTGGGAACTTGGTGAGAAGCTGGGACTGATTGATTTTGAGCGTGCGGGCAAAGTGACAGGGACTCGTTTTGCATTTCTCACGGGAAAGGGCGCTCGTCTTGAAAGAGCTCTGATCCAGTATTTTATGGATCTTCATTCTGATAAGCACGGTTATACAGAAATGATCCCACCCTACATCGTGAATACTCCCAGCTATGTGGGAACAGGCCAGTTTCCTAAGTTTAAGCAAGACGTATTTCACTTGGCTGGAACAGATTACTTTTTAATTTCAACGGCAGAGGTTCCTGTTACAAATTTTTACCGAGAAGAAATTTTAAAAGAGGAAGATCTTCCTTTAAAGTTTTGTGCTTACTCGCCCTGCTTTCGATCAGAAGCAGGAGCCGCCGGTCGAGATACCAAGGGACTGATTCGACAGCATCAATTTCATAAAGTAGAGCTCATGATTTTTGCACATCCACAAAATTCTTATGAGTTACACGAGTCACTCACTTCACATGCAGAGCAGTGTTTGATCGATCTAGAGCTTCCATTTAAACGAATGGCTCTTTGCACGGGAGATATCGGATTTGGGGCAGCCAAATGCTACGATCTTGAAGTTTGGCTTCCTGGCGCCAATGCTTATCGCGAAATTAGCTCATGTTCTAATTTTGAAGACTTCCAAGCCCGCCGAGCAAATATTCGATTCAAGTCGGGTCAAGGTAAACCACAGTTTGTCCATACCATCAATGGAAGTGGACTTGCCGTGGGGCGCACTCTGATTGCTATTCTGGAAAATTATCAACGGGAAGATGGTTCCATCGCCGTCCCTAAAGTTCTACAGAAGTATATGGGTGGGATGACTGAGATTCGGTAGATGCGGTTAGCCATAATTTTCAAAGTCGATAAAGTAGTTGAAAGCACTCACCAAATTCAATAAAACGGTCGGCGGAGAGATGGTAGAGCGGTTGAATACACCAGTCTTGAAAACTGGCAGGCCTTCGCGGGTCTCGAGGGTTCGAAT
>JAJTIC010000123.1 GCA_021300175.1 Pseudomonadota bacterium | reverse complement strand
GGCGGAGCTGCCGCAGGTGCAGGTGGTGGTGGCGGAGCTGCCGCAGGCTCTGTTGCCCCCGCTCCAGCTTTCAGCGACTCCAGTTCCTTTTGGAGTTTTGTGTTTTGCTCTTTGTAGAAAGAAAGATCCGCAATATCCTCTGAGATAATCTCATACTCTGCCAATTTTCCTTCGAGTTCCTTGAGCTTCGCTTCAAGCTTTGCGCGTTCATCATCTGAAATTTCAACACTTGCCACTGGCGCAGCGGTAGCTCCTGCTGGAATATTGGCTGCAGAAGCTTTCACATCTTCGATTTCTTTTCGCTTTTGATCGAGCTCAAGCTTCAGGTTGTTGATTTCAGCGATCAGGTTACTCACTTCCGGTGAAGCTCCCTCTGCGGTGGCACTGCCTGTTGCAGGTACAGCATTGGCCTTCTCAAGAAGCTTTTTTAAAGTAGCTTCTAGATCTGCGAGATTCATTCCACTTTGGGGATGATCCTCTTCTTCCTTAACCATCAGAAAAGTGCGAATCGCAATGAGTAAGGTAAGAACCAAGATGACACCGATCAACACTTCAATCATCAAAGTGTTGTGAGTCATGACAAAATTCAGAATTTTTTCAATGTTCATCGCCACTTATTGTCTCGACTCTCAGTGCCGAGGTCAAGTCAGGGCCCTGGACCTTTGACCCAATTCTGATTACGATTCAAAGCATGAAACATGACCTTCTGATCAAAAATGCTGAAGCCCTTATTTTTAAAAATGGGCAGATTACAAAAGAACAAATGTCTGTCGCAGCTAAAGACGGAAAGATCTCTCATTTAGGATCAGGTATCGTCGACGCGACAAAAGTTGTCGATGCCAGGGGGCTCCACCTCTTGCCTGGCGTGATCGATTCGCAAGTACACTTTCGCGAACCAGGACTCACCCACAAAGAAGATTTAGAAAGCGGCACACGGGGAGCTCTTTTAGGAGGAGTTACTTCGATCTTTGAAATGCCCAACACTGTTCCTGCAACGACCACCGAAGATGCTTTTCAAAAGAAAATGGAAGCCGCCGCTGGCCGATGTTGGACGCATTATGCATTTTTTGTTGGTGGCTCCCCTGAAAATGTTGAGAGCCTTAAATACCTGGAGCAACTGGAAGGCTGCAGCGGAACTAAAATTTTTATGGGGAGCTCCACAGGCTCTCTGCTTGTCGAAGATGATCCTACTCTGGAAAGAATTTTTAGATCAGGATCACGCCGAGTAATTCTTCACTCTGAAGACGAGTATGTGTTGCGCGAGCGAAAGAAAATTGTTTTGGAAAGCAAAAAAGTGACTGACCACCCCGTCTGGAGAAATGTGGACTCCGCTCTGAGCTCAACTCAGCGCTTATTAGCTCTTTCTGAAAAAACAGGTCGACCTGTGCATGTGCTTCACGTGACCTCTCAGGAAGAAATGGAACTTCTGTTCCGAGAAAAGCAAAAACTACCTAAGTTTGGCCGAGTGACTGTCGAAGTCCTCCCCAATCACCTGAGTCTATGGGCCCCCGATTGTTATGAGCGCTTAGGTACCTATGCTCAGCAAAATCCGCCCATTCGGGAAAAGCGGCACTGGGAAGCTCTATGGAAAGCTGTTAATAATGGCACTGTGGACGTTCTGGGCTCTGATCATGCGCCTCACACCCGAGAAGAAAAAGACAAAGAGTACCCGGGAACCCCTTCAGGAATGCCAGGAGTGCAAACTCTGGTGCCCGTGATGCTAAACCATGTTCACGAAGGCCGACTCAGCCTTGAGAAATTCGTGGAAATTGCCTGTGAGAACCAAAGACATGTTTTCGGTTGCACTCAAAAAGGCAGAATTGAATTGGGACTTGATGCTGACTTCACTCTCGTTGACCTCAAAAAGAAAAAGAAAATCGAGAACAGCTGGATTGCGAGTCGGGTCGGATGGACACCGTTTGATGGACTCAATGTCACGGGCTGGCCCACTCACTCTATTTTGCTGGGCGAAGTTCGTATGCAGGAAGATCATCTGATTGGATCTCCTGCTGGCAAAAAAGTTCACTTCCAAAAATAAAAAGCGCCTCTTTGTGAGAGGCGCTTTTTTCCCCAGATTCTTGATGTCTTCAAGGAATTAGAAACAACGTTTCCACTGAAGGTGATAAATCACGCCGGACGACACATCGGCAGAGTCCACTTGCCCCAGAGTTTGATCCATCGCTGAGTTTGCTTGTACCAAAATCGAAGTATTCACTCTCAAGTTCACAGATTCACCGCAACGAGACCACACCAAAGTGCGCGCCAAAAGCTCATCTGTCAAAGTGAACAGATCATTGGTTGGTCCATTAAACTGGCGACTTAAACGAGGACCTTGAGAGCCCGCCCAGAAGTATTCTGCGTCAAATCGAGCAGCGCCTCCGCGGGGAACTGCCAAGTATCCACGGTAATCAACTTGAAACACAGCCACGCTATATCCTTGAGGAACCTGGACTGGAATCGTTAAATTACAATTTTTACGATCAAGACGTCGTCCCGTCGTGCGACCTGCTTCCACTGTGTATTGGTCGAAAAGCACAGAGATCGCTTGCTCGTCAGGACTCACAGTAACAGCTGCAGTTCCTGCTGGACAACCCGAACCACCGTAAGCTGGATTACCTAAACGCAACTGCGCTTCAGCTGCCGTTGTCATGACCAAGAGACCTGCGATCATCATTAGTTGAGACAGTTTCATTTTTTCTCCCCCTGTTTGGTTTTACGCTTTCCCTAAAAGCGACGAAATCCCTTAGAGCAATCGGGATGCCAGGGGAATCAGAGTCATTTTGACTCTTAAAAGCCAGCTCCAAAAAAAAAAGAAGAGGTCCTTTGGGGGGACCTCTTCTTTGATCATTTCAATTTTAGATCTAAAAACTACTTCTGACACCACGGAAGATCTGGAACAACTCCGCAGATAATTTGGCAAAGCATTTCATCACCTAATGGACAATCTCCACCTGGATTTCCTGGATCGCCTGGGTCACCTGGATTGTTTCCAGCTGGCTTACCCACATAGATCTTGTAGGACTGAGCCGTCACACCCCTAGAGTCTGTGACTGTGACCACAGTTTCACCGTCAGCTTTTGCTGTCATCATGCCATTAGCATCGATTTCACCGATGTTAGCTGCTGAAGAAGCAAACTTGAAAGGAGCCACACCGTAAACGCCTGTGAACTGCAGTTTGTCACCGGCTTTGACTGTTGCTGCATTAGGATGAACAAACATCTTCTTCTCTTTTGCGGTTTCAACAGCTGCCAAAGCATCAACACGGCAATCACAAGCAGTCTGAATCGCAACTTTAGCACCTGTCGCTTGGATCAATGATTTGATCTCTTCAGGCTTCAGAGTCGGATCTTGAGCTTTGATCAAAGCTACTAATCCTGAAACCAGAGGAGTGGCCATGGATGTCCCAGAAAGATTTCCGTACTTGTCCTTAGGCAACGTGCTCATGATTCCATCACCAGGCGCTGCAACATCCACTGTTGCTTTACCAAAGTTTGACCAAGAAGGCTTTTGGTCGTTGCTGTTCGAAGCAGCCACAGCGATCACGTTCGAAAGACCCGCTTTCGCAGGATAGACTTCAAAAGTGTCATTGTTCTTACCATCATTAGAAGCGGCAACAACAAACACGATTCCAGCTTTTTCAGCTCTTTGCACAGCTTCGATCAGAGGCTGAGCTTGAGACCGAGGTATTGCAGCCCCCCAAGAGGCTGAAATTACTTCTACGCCCTTTTCGATCGCAAAATCGATCGCTTTAATACCATTGTTCAAATCCCCAGAACCTCTTTCATCCAGAAAGCGGATCGGCATCATGGAAACCTCAGGACTAAGACCTACAATACCACCGTCAACTAAACCTGACGCTCCGACAATCCCTGCACAGTGTGTTCCGTGACCGGGATTTTGAGCCGATGTTGTATCGTCTGGATCAGAGTCATTTCGCGCAAAATCATACCCTGGAATCATGTTAGGAGCCAAGCTCTGGTGTTTGTAATCAACGCCCGTGTCAATCACTGCTACCACAACTTGCCTGCTTCCTTTGTTTCCAGCTTTGGCCCAAGCTGCCTCTGCTTGAACTTTCTTGATCGCCCACTGCTCTTTCAGAGCATTCATCTCAACAGGCGCCGTGAAAGCTTTGAGCTTCACGTTGGGCACTACGTATTCAACATTTGGGTTTGAAAACAAGTCGACCATCGCTTGCACTTTCATCCCATCTGGAATTCGTACTTTAACCAGCTGTCCAGCCGCATGCTGGTCCATGACTTGGACTTTGTTTGAAAAGGACATAATTCCAAATGGACTTCTGTACTTCACAAGATACTCGGCAGCCATAGACTGAGCCGACATTAATAAAACTGCTAGGCCCAGAAAAGCCCGATGCATTTTAATCATAAAACCCCCTCCTTGGTTCAGTAGAAAAGTGTAGGCAGGTCTGTTTTAGGAAGTAAAAAGAAAAAATGACTAATGACTCTGCATGGCGCACTTTTAAAGGAAAGCTTTTCCCTCCCATAAAAATAATTGATTCCCCGAAGAGCACCAGCAATGATGTCGACGATATGAATTATTGGGAAGCTTTGGTTTTAGCTTTTATCGAAGGACTCACCGAGTTTTTACCCATCTCATCGACCGGTCATCTCATCCTTACATCTGCTTGGCTGGGGATTTCTGAAGAAGGATTCGTGAAGTCCTTTAATATCGTCATTCAATCGGGTGCTATTTTGTCCGTGTTGGTTTTATACTGGAAACGCTTTCTCCCCAATCTCGAATTTTACAAAAAACTTTTCATTGCTTTTTTTCCTGCGGCCGTCATTGGACTGCTGGTGAAAAATCATATCGATGCTCTGCTAGGCAGTGTGCTTGTGGTGGCCGTGGCTTTGATTCTCGGTGGCTTTGTCCTTATTTGGTCAGACAAAGCATTCCCTGACTCCCAACACCAAGGAAAAACCATTCAAAACCTGAACTGGATAGACTGCTTTAAGCTTGGCTTGATTCAGTGCTTTGCTTTTATTCCCGGCGTTTCCAGGAGCGGAGCCACTATTGTGGGAGGCCTTTATTTAGGAATGCAGCGCAAAGAAGCCGCTGAGTTCTCTTTTTTCTTAGCAGTGCCCACTTTGGCGGGAGCTTCTCTCGTGAAGAGTCTTCCCATATTGAAAAGTTTTGAAGCTCACCAGATAGGACTCCTTCTTTTTGGAACTTTTTTTTCTTTTGTGTTTGCCCTTCTTGCCATTCGCTTTTTTATCGGCCTCGTCAGCCGATTTGGCTTTAAACATTTTGGCTATTATCGAATCTTTGTCGGAGTCCTTATACTCATCTCAGTCTACTTAGGAAATTCAACTCAATGATGTCTGATTGGCTTAGTCAAACGGTCTTTTTTGCACCAAATTGGAAATGGCTTTCCTTGCTCATTCTCTTGCTGGCTGGATGGGTTCTAAAATCTATGATCAACTCAGTGGTTCTTAAAGCTCGTCAGAGCCCGCTCAAAATCGCCGAAAAAAATCCTTTCATTCCTCACTTTCTAAATCTCGATATCGAAAAACCGATCTCATGGATCGGGCTTGTTCTGTTTTGGAAAGCCAGCCTTGGTTTTCTTGAGCTCTCTGAAAGAACAAGTGAAAACATTTTCACAATCCTCAAAGTTCTCTTGGCTTTTTATCTTTTGCGCCTTGCTTACCTAGCTGTGGAAGCTCTTGGTTTTTGGCTGGAGGAACATGTTGCAAAAACCGAAAATACTTTGGACGACCAGCTTGCACCGCTCGCGACAAAAACACTGAAAGTTTTTGTCGTGGTTTTCGGGATCTTGCTAATCCTCCAAAATTTTGGCTTCAATGTAGTATCAGTGCTGGCTGGATTGGGTCTTGGGGGGTTAGCCTTGACCCTGGCGG
>JAJTIC010000081.1 GCA_021300175.1 Pseudomonadota bacterium | reverse complement strand
GTCCCTCGTGGCTTTCGTCAAATAAGTGAATGCCTGTGAGATCTCTTTTTGCTTGAGGGGAGCAAAGTTCATATATCTGCCGCTGGTATTTTCAATGATAGCAAGTCCTTTTTCTACCATATCTCTCATTTCAAAAAAGAGATTTATCCTGCGCCAGTACTCAATGAATCTCCAAGTGTTAATCTCGGGATTTCGTTGAATCCAGCTGCTCGGAAGATTCATCACAATGTGCATGTGAAATGATCCTGTTCTAAATCCTAGTAAATTGTAAACAGAGGCTGTTCTTTCGAGTAAATCGCCGGAAGCTTCCTTCGAGCGAAGATGAAGCTCAACCAGTTTACCATTCAGTGGCGTCTCTGGAGATCCCAAATCAACTTTCTCCCGCAAAAGAAATTTTTCCACATACTCAGGTTTCACTTTTAAATGGGGAATCACTCGGCCTCCGCCCGCACTCTGGCTAAACACCAAGCGCTGAGCGATGATGGAAATTCGCATGACGTCCGCTCTTATCTCTGAAGAGAGATCGTCCAAAAGCACTTCGTCAATCGGCTTTTGAGACAAGGCCTTTACTTTCTGAAGGGCAGCCTGAGTCTGGGGGTGATTTCGGGCTTCTCCTTCAAAGAGGCTCAAGACCCGACCATCTTTCGAAGTGAGAAGGGTCGATACTCGAGCCGTGAGCTCTGTTTCCAGTTCGACGGACGTTTCAGCAGCCGGAGCCTTGACATGGACCCGGGAGCAAAAGTTCGCAAAAGAGGCGGGACCTATCAAAAAGATAGACAGTGAAATCAAAATAAAGTGGATCCGGCGAAACATTGCCATTTTGAATAAATAATAATTCAAGAATCAAGCCGGCTATTTAAATTGGATGGGGTACAGGGTCGAAATGGGAGCTCCTTCAAACGACTTGAACTCTATCCGAGAGAGAACTTCAAGAAGGCATTTATTAAAATCTTCGTCTTTGATCGGGGAATTGACCACTTCGCTTGAAGAAATTTTGCCAGTGGGTTCAATAGTAAAATTCAGAGCGAGATCGCCTTGGGCTTGAGGATCTTTCTGTAACAGAGAGGCAAAGCACTTAAAAAAAGCATTCTTTTGTCCGTTCAGTGTTGTCACGATGTCTTGCTCTGAAAGGGTCGCTGTTGTTAAAGCTTCGGAAAAAGCGTCTGCTGTACTAAGAGCCTCTTCTTCTGTGGGAGCCAAGCGTAAGGGGGAGCCATTGTAATCTGAGGCCAAAAGGCGCTCTCCATTTTTTGCAATCATGAGCTCGCCCTCTCTGCCAAAGTTGTCCACTTTAACATCTCCGCGCTTGATGATGATCACAATCACATCAGTGATGGGGCCTTCTGTTTTCTCGAGGGTAACCAGGGAATTTTCAAGAACAGTGACTCGAAAAGCACTTTCAAAGGCAAGCTGAACTTGAGCTGCTTCTTTTGTTTCAATGGAATCTAGATGAAAAACAGGGGATCTTTTCTCAATTTTTTCTTTTTTTAGAAAGCCTGCTCTCAAAAGCCAAGAGTCGCCAGTGTCGCGAGTGGCCTGTGCCACACGAATCTCAGGCTCAACATTTGATTCATTCCAAAACTGCGAGAGATAGGCAAGGCCAAGAAAAACAATCCCCACGAGGGTGAACCCTACAATGAGTTGTACTTTGTTTTCCTTGACGTTAGCCATTACTGAGTTGCAGGCGGTGAAGTCGTTTCAGTTGCCGTCGGGACAGCGACCGGAGGGGTCAGGGAATCGACCACTGACTTGCCAGAGCGCGCAGAAAGAATTGAAAGCCAGATGCAAGTCACAGCAAAAACAACGGCTGCCCAGCGAGTCAGTTGTGCCGCGAGGGAAACGGCTCCTGTAGCTCCGAAAACAGAATTCGAACCACCACCACCAAAGGCACCACCCAAAGAACCGGATTTGGTGTCCTGAATAAGAACAAGGACGATCATGACTAATGCGACAAGAATATGAAGAATGGCTGCAAATGTTTCCATGGTGTTTCCTTTAAAGGCTCTTTTTATATGACGTCAATAGAACTAGGCCAAGTTTTTCCCAAAGATTAATGCCACTTGTCAAGCCTTGGAGTTCTAGGGATTTCAGAAACAATAGGCCATGGGTTCAGCCTTCCCTGGATTTTTACTGACGGTCAGTTTGTTGTTGGGAGCCCTGCCTTCTGCCGGGGCCAAGCCTTCGCTCACGCAGAATTGGCAGCTGAGTGACCTTGAAAAGCACATGCTGGAATCGCAATCTTTTGTGCGCGGTGAAATCGAGGATCCGGCTCTTCTGAATCGCCTCATGGAGCTTTTTCGTCAGTCCTCGCAACAGCGATCTCGGGACTGGGCTGCTGGGAACTACTCTTCCTTTTTAAAGAGCTCTCAAGCTTGGTTTCTGTTTGCGGCAGATTTTCCTTATGAAGAAGCGAGTCTTGTGAGCCTAAAAACAGCTTCGGTGATTCGTTCTCTTTTGTTCGATGAACTCGAAAAAATCGATTGGTCCCAGCCCCTGATCAAGATAACCCCTGAGCAGCTGCAGTGGTTGTTCTCGTTAAGAATTTCGTGGCCTGTGGATCGAATGATTGTTTCAGAATCAAAAAAACATTTGCCACCGGCGCTTCTGGGAACGGTGGAGAGCCTTTCTCGTTCGCTGCAAAAAAATCCCTATCAAAGCGTTGAAGAGTGGGAACAGAAATCCAAGAAGACTTTGCCAGAATCGGCCAACTTGCTGAAAAAACTATGGAAAAAAGATGATTATCAAGCGCTGAAAGAAGAGCTGAATCGCGCAGGGCGGTTGCAGCTCAGAGTGGCCGCAGCCATTTATACTCAAAGAACTGGGCTGAAAGCGAAAACTGTCGAAGAGCTTTTACAAGGCAAAGCTCTCCCACGAATTCCCACAGATTATACGACGGGTCGCCCAATGATATTGATTGCTCCAGCCCCCTCTTCCCCTTAAAGAAAAGCATGCCGTTTATTGTATTCGAAGGTTTAGATGGGTCAGGAAAGAGTTCGCTGATGTCAGCGCTGGAGATCCATCTTCGCGGGAAGAACTTGACGGTCGTGAAAACTCGGGAGCCTGGTGGCACAGAGCTCGGTGATGAAATTCGAAATTTGATTCTCCGACGAGAAGGGGACAATCCCACACCTCGCACGGAGCTTCTGTTATATGAGGCGAGTCGTGCTCAGCACGTGGATCGAGTCATTCTTCCTCACTTGAAGAAAAATTCTTGGGTGCTTTGCGATCGTTTTTCCGCAAGCTCCGTTGCTTTTCAGGCTGGCGGACGGAGCATTGATATTGAATGGGTGCAGCGTCTGAATGAATTTGCGACGAACGGACTGACTCCAGACCTGACAGTTCTCTTAGATTTGTCTGTTGAGGAAAGCCGTCGTCGAAGAAATCAGCGGCAGCATCACACGGGAAGCCAAGAAGATCGCATTGAAAGTGAAGCGGACACATTTCATGAGAGAGTTCGCCAATCCTTTTTGTCTCAGGCCCGCGAGGATTCTCGGCGTTGGCTGGTGCTGGAAGCTTCGCAAACTCCGGAAATCTTGCTTCAAAAACTCTTGGATCATTTGATCAGTTTAAAATGGCAAGAATATTAAGCTCAGTTCTCGAGCACGAAAACAATGTGGAGTCTTTTTTGAACGCCAAACAGGCAGGTCGTTTGCCACAGAGTTTTCTGTTGGTAGGTCCCACTGGAGTTGGCAAAAAGAAAGTGGCTTTGGGATTCGCTCAAAGTCTTTTGTGTGAACGCCAAGAGAGAATGGCTTGTGGTGAATGTGGCCAATGTTCCCGAGTGGCGGCTTTAAGGTCCGAGTCAGTCCTCATCCTAGCACCAGAGAAGAATGGCTACAAAGTTGATGTGATTCGCGAGCTTTTAGAAAGCTTGAGCCTTCGAAATATTCGTCAAGCGCGAATCGTGATCATTGATCAAGCAGAAAAGCTCGGAGCTCAAGCGAGTAACTCTTTACTAAAAACCATCGAAGAGCCTCCTCCAGGAGTGTACTTTTTTCTTCTCACTCTTTCGCCCCACCATGTGCTGTCCACTATTCGTTCTCGCTGCCAGATCATGAAGTTTCAGCCTCTGAGTACAACTTCACTGAAGAAGTTGAAGACAGCGCCTGAGTGGGCTTTGCGATCGGCCCAAGGATCCATGGAAAAACTGAATCAGCTCGGGGACAAAGAAGAGCTCAAGGCGCGCACCATGGCTATTGATCTTTTGCAGCAGTGGCCTTCGGGGCGCCCTCTTTTTTTGACACCTGAAGTTCGCGATTTTTTCCGAGATCGAGAAGATTCTCTCAGCTGGTGTAAGCACATGGCAGGACTGCTGAGAGATTGGGCGCTTTTTCAAATGGGGCACCCTGAAAAAGTTTGGAACACGGATCAACTCAAGGTCCTTGAAACTTTGCCATCCATCAGTCCTGAAGTGATTCTCTCTCAAGCTGAGCGCTGTTTGAAACTTGAGAAAGATTATCAAGCTTATCGTGACCCTCAGCTCGTTTTTGAGCAGTTCTGGGTGACCACTCGTGCGGATTTGTGTTAAGAATTTGTCATGGGATTTATCGACGTTCACGCACATTTGGATATGTTGGAAACTTCTCCCGAAGAGACTTTGGCTCTCGCCAAAGCTCAGGGCGTGAATAAAATTGTCACGATTGGGACAGAGCCTAAAGATCATCCCAAAGTGCTTTCCATCGCTCAGAAACTGTATCCTGAAGTGTACTGCACTCTGGGTTTTCACCCTCACCATGGCAGTGAATGGAATCAGGAGAGCGAAAAATTTTTGCTCGATCATTTATCAGACAAAGAAGTGATTGCAGTGGGAGAAATTGGACTTGACTACTACTACAATCAGTCTCCGAAAGAAGACCAAAAGCAAGCTTTTCGAAGAATGCTTGAAATCGCGGCTGATGCCAAAATGCCCGTCGAGATTCACACTCGTGATGCAGAAGAAGACACTGTTGAGATTCTCAAAGAATTCAAAGGGAAAGTGACAGGCCTCATCCATTGTTTCACGGGCAGTGCATGGCTGGCACAGCAGTCCTTGGATTTGGGATACAACATTTCTTTTTCAGGTGTGGTGACTTTTAAGAATGCCGATGATCTTCGTCAGACCTGTGAGAAGATTGTTCCTCTGGATCGGTTGCATGTGGAAACTGATGCTCCTTTTTTGGCTCCTGTTCCTCAGCGCGGTAAAAAGAACACACCCGCCTTTGTTGTACACACTGCAGCGGTCGTGGCCCAGCTGAAAGGAATCTCGGTCGAGCGGTTGCTGGAGCAAACGAACGAAAATGCGCGTCAACTTTTCCCAAAAATCATTTGGTAATTGCCTTTTTTTGTCTCTGATTTCAAATTGTTGATTCTTTAATCATCTTCAAGAAAGTCGAGGCAATTCATGGCTAAACTACGGGTGGGCATCAATGGTTTTGGAAGAATCGGTCGGGTTCTTTTTCGGGCTGGATTTGAAGAGGTCGAGATTGTTGGAATCAACACTTTGGACAGTTTGGATGGTGTTTCTCATCTGTTGAAGTACGATTCAACGCACGGTCGCTTCAAGGGTGACGTTAAGCACGACGAAAAGAATCTTTTCGTCAATGGACAAAAAATCAATATTGCGAAAAATAAGAATCCTGCGGAGATCCCTTGGAGTGATTGGGGAGTGGATCTTGTTCTTGAATGCACGGGTGCCTTTAAGAAAAAAGAAGAGTTCCTGCTTCACAAAACAGCGGGTGCAAAAAAAGTGATGGTGTCAGCTCCGGCGGATGGTGCAGACCTCACGATTGTTTACGGAATCAATCACGAGTCCTACAATCCATCTCAGCATGATGTGATCAGTAATGCGTCTTGCACAACGAACTGTTTGGCCCCTTTGGCAAAAGTTCTGCATGAAACTTTTGGCATTGAAAATGGCGTGATGACCACTGTGCACTCTTACACGAACGATCAACAAGTTTTGGATGCTTCTCACAAAGATTTGCGCAGAGCTCGCTCTGCAGCTGTCAGTATGATTCCAACCACAACGGGGGCTGCGAAAGCCGTGGGGCTCGTTTTGCCTCAGCTCAAAGGCAAGATTGATGGAGTCTCAGTTCGTGTTCCGACTCCCAATGTGAGCTTAGTCGATTTCACTTTCAACACTCAGAAAGAGGTCTCCGTTGCAGCCATCAATGCTGCTCTCACTCAAGCTGCTCAAAATCAGCTGAAGGGAATTTTGGCAGTTGAAAGTGAGGAGTTGGTGTCTGTGGATTATAATGGCAACACTCATTCTTCCATTGTGGACTTACCAAATACGATGGTCGTGGGTCCAAGAACTGCGAAAGTGATGTCTTGGTATGATAATGAAACAGGCTTCTCACACCGAATGATTGATCTTGTGAAATACATGGCCGAGAGGGGTCTTTAAAATGCAAAAGGGACTTGCGGGAATTAAAACGATTCGTGATTTTGAATTGAACGATAAAGTTTTGTTTTTGCGATTGGATCTGAATGTTCCTCTCGAAGACGGAAAAATCACCGACGACACGCGAATTCAGGCAAGTCTTCCCACTATTCAGTATGCTCTTGAAAAAGGTGCTAAGATTGTCATGGCTTCCCACTTGGGGCGGCCCAAGGCTGCCGGAGATAAAAAGTATTCTCTGGAGCCTGTGGCTGCAAGACTCACCGAACTTTTGCAGAAAGAAGTGATCCTAGTGGAAGAACCTGACTCTGATGGGATCAAAATGCTTCTCACCGGACTTAAAAAAGGCTATCAGCTGATCCTATTAGAAAATGTTCGCTACATTGCTGGTGAAACAGAGAACGATGAAGTTTTTGCCCAGCACTTGGCAAGCTATTCAGATGTTTACATCAATGATGCTTTCGGAGCTTCTCACCGGGCTCATGCAACCATTGATGCGCTTCCAAGGCTCATGAAAGACAGAGGGATCGGGTTTTTGATCGAAAAAGAAATTCAAATGCTGGATCGATTGTTGGTGAATCCTCAACGTCCTTACCTGGCTGTCCTCGGCGGAGCTAAAGTCTCTGATAAAATTGAGGTGATCGAAAAGCTCATGGATCTCGTGGATGGCTTTGTGATTGGCGGAGCTATGGCCTACACTTTTCTGAAAGCACAGGGTATTCCCGTGGGAAAGAGCCTCGTGGAAGTTGACAAGTTGAACTATGCCCGTGAAATGTTCAAAAGAATGGAAGCTCGAAATAAGACACTGTTGCTTCCCGTTGATCACGTTAAAGCGCTCACGATCAAAGATGCAAAAGGTGAAGTCACGGTCGATGCGGCCTTGGAAGAGCCTTACATGGGCGTTGATATCGGTCCTAAAACCATCCAGCTTTATCGGACAGCACTGAAAGAAGCGAAAACTATTTTCTGGAATGGACCGATGGGAGTTTTTGAAAATCCAGCTTTCTCTAAAGGAACTTTTGCTGTGGCAGAAACTTTGGCGGGGTTGGATTGTCTGAGAATTGTCGGTGGAGGTGACTCTGCGGCCGCGGCAGAAGCTTCGGGATATGCCGCTCAAATGAGTCATATCTCAACAGGTGGTGGAGCTTCATTAGAGTATCTCCAAGGGGATCGATTGCCAGGGCTTGAAGTTCTCAGAGCGAGAAATCGGGGTTAGTCTCATGAAAATTATTGCAGCCAATTGGAAACTGCACAAAACCCCTCAAGAAGCTCGTGAGTTCTGTGATCAACTTCTCACTCAGATCCCAAAGCTCAAGGCTAAAAATCAGTTGATGATTTTTCCTTCGGCTTTGTGTTTGGAAGCTGTTGCTGAAAAATTGAAGGTAACGTCTGTTCAATTTGGACTGCAAAACGTTCATTTTGAAGGACAAGGTGCGTTCACTGGTGAAAATTCAGCCACAGCTTCTTTGTCCGTTGGCGCACAGGTGGCCTTGGTGGGACACAGCGAGCGCAGAGCTTTATTCCATGAAAAAGATGAAGTTCTTGCGAAGAAAGTTAAATTTTTGCAAGAGCAAGGCTTAACTCCGGTTTTTTGTATTGGTGAAACTTTGGCTGAAAGGGAAAGCCAGCGAACAATAGAAGTTCTAGAGTATCAGTTGCGCGAAGGTTTGAAGCTCGCGTTCCCTCAAAAATCCTTGGTCGTTGCTTACGAACCCGTGTGGGCCATTGGCACTGGGAAAGTGGCAAGCCTTGAACAAGTTGAAGAAGCGCATCAGGAAGTGAATCGAATCCTGAAGGAGCTTGGTTTTAATTCAGCCACACCCATCCTCTATGGGGGCAGTGTGAAGCCAGACAATGCTTCACTGTTGGCATCGATTCCCCATGTTCATGGATTTTTGATCGGTGGCGCGAGTCTTCATGTGGAGAGCTATCTTGCGATTGCTTCTGTGTAGTTTTCTTTTCTCTCTTTGGTTGGCGCCCGCGCAAGCTGCTATCGGAAATTACAATTCAATTTTAATTGGGGACCAGGCTGCGGGCATGGGCGGTGCTTATACTGCATTGACCTCGGACGCCTCAGCTCTTGCTTGGTACAACCCAGCTACTTTGGCTTTTTTGCAGGGGCAAAGTTTTTCAGCAGCTGTTGGAATTTACAAAAAATTTGATATTCGCTATGCACAGGACGAGTCCCTGGAGAAAGCCAGTCTCCGAGTGAATCAAGGATTCTTTCGCGCTCTTCCTTCATCCACGGGCAGTGTGGTGAGGTATGAAGATTTTCTGAAAGACTATACTTTAGGCCTTTCCATCGTCACTCCCAATTACGAGAGTTTTAAAGGTAGAATTAAATCGAGCGCTGACTTTGTTTCCTCCTTTGAAATGGTAGATGAATCAATTTGGGTGGGCGTGGGAATTGGTCGAAAGATTTCAATGAATGAGGGGTTTGGACTCACACTGTATTACACAGCGAGATCCTTGTCCAAATCGGTGACAGATATCACTAACATTAGTTCTACGGATAAGAAAATCTACACAGAGCAAAAAGATTATTTTCAAAATGGAGTTGTCCCCATTTTGGGATACTACCATCAGTATTCGACGCGTTTTCGATGGGGCTTCAGTGTCAGACTTCCTGTCATTCCTGTAGCGGGGGAGGGAGCTTTTTCAAGTTCTCTTATCGATACAACAACCAACTCTCAGCCCACCGCGAATTTTGACGACGTAAAAAGTCGTTTGAAAATTCCCATGAAGGAGACTGTCGGGATTGCTTGGATTCCTCAAGAAAAGTGGATCTTGAGCTTTGATGTGTCCCACTATCACGGATTAAAGTACCTGGATATTGAAGAGCCCACCGTGGCTGAGACAATTCAGCACAATGAACTTTGGAATGTTGCTTTGGGGGGCCAGTATCTCTGGAATGACCAGCTGAAATTTCGGGGCGGCCTCTTTACGAATCTCTCCGCTCATCCGAATCCAGATCCTGCTCTTGTTCGAGGCCAGGGTGACCGCGTTGATCAATTAGGCTTCAGCGCAAACGCGGCTTTGCTCTCGGGAAAAATTGAATACACTTTTGGTGGATACTACACGGGTGGCAAAGGGCGAAGTGTCCAACGGGTCAATCAGAATTATGAAGTGGTGACTAAATCAGTTCAGATCTTCACGATGCTCGTAGGAACTTCCTACTCTTTTTGAAGACTTCTTTTTTTTGCGTTCAACAGATTTTTGTTTTTCTTCTTTTTTTGTGGGCCTGATTTCTGTTTCCATCGATGCAATTTGTCGAAAGGATGATTGGCTTGCCGTTTTGCTTTGCCCTGGTTGGCCAGTCAGCATTGCCACGAGCAACAGGGCCATGACCGCAAATCCTAACCGAACAGCTTCATTAAATAGACTCATAAAATCCCCCCGAAGCTAGGGCTTCGGAAAATCCCATCGTACTCTGTCCCCTGTTTGCATATCTGGGGCCACGGAAACTTTTTTCAGGAAGCATTGAGAGCCTCTATGAGCCCCTGACAGCCCCACGGAATGCCACTTTTGGTAAAACTTGCTGTATGTTCTACAAGTTCGACAGCCAAGAGCTCTGAAATTCTGAAAGAGTGGCTGCTTGCTTGGGTGTCGCCTTTCGGGGCGTCGAAGTCTCAGGCGAGGGTATTGTGTGAGACGTAAGTGACCTGCGTTAAGAGTCGGAAATGAGGCCCATGTTTGGTAACGCGTAAAGTCATTAGACGAATTAACTGTGTCATTTCAATGGGTTGTATTTAGTCCACAGTCTTGCAGAGTACATCTCGAGGGCCTAGACTTAAGTTCGGGCTGGAAGGAGTATCGTGGTTTTTCATATACGCCGATGCCATGTTTGTGGAGAGACTAACCAGGAGGAGAACTCAGCTATTCGCCGCTGTTCCCATTGTGGGAAGTATCTTTCACCCTTTTACTATTTCGATGAAAGTCGGATGGAAGGGCTGTCCACAGAAGGGGTTCATTGGAGTCAGTGGAAGAGAGTTCCGCAGTACAACCCACTATGGGGTTTAAGCACTTACTGGGAGATTAGTCCTCAGGATTCTTAACCTCAATGAAAGTAGTCGCATGAAAGTCACAATCGAAGATATCCAACGAGCACGAAAAGTTCTTGAGGGAATTATCAAGCACACCGAAGTGGATAAGTCGTGGAGTGCGTCAGAGCTTGTAGGATCGGAAGTGTTCTTGAAGCATGAGAACCAGCAATTTACGGGGAGCTTCAAGCTGCGTGGGGCTTACAATAAGATTTCAAACCTGAGCGAGATGGAAAAAAGAAAGGGCGTGGTCGCTAGTTCTGCCGGAAATCACGCTCAAGGAGTGGCTCTTAGTGCGAGCAAAGCAGGAGTGAAGTCAGTCATTGTCATGCCGACCACAGCACCTCTTGTGAAAGTGCAAGCCACTCAAAATTACGGGGCAGAAGTTATTCTTCATGGCGAAATCTACGATGAAGCTTATGAAAAAGCTCGCGAGCTTGAGAGAACCGAAGGGTACACTTTTGTTCATCCCTATGAAGATCCTTGGGTGATTGCGGGCCAAGGAACGATCGGCCTCGAGCTCATGGAGGCACTGCCAGATTTGAATTCTATTATTGTTCCTGTTGGCGGTGGAGGATTGATTAGTGGCATTGCGACAGCTGTCAAGTCGGTCAATCCTCGATGTAAAATTATTGGTGTACAGTCAGAGCAAGCCCCCGGGATGGAAAAACTTTTTCATCACCAATCAGTTGAGCTCAAGCAGAAAACCATCTCTACAATCGCGGATGGGATTGCGATCAAGAAACCAAGCCCAATCATGTTTGCAAGCTTCATCGAAAAGCTGGTGGATGAAATTGTCACTGTGTCGGATGATGAGATTGCTGATGCCATCGTGTTTCTATTGGAGCGCGCCAAAACTGTGGCCGAAGGGTCTGGCGCGGCAGGTGTGGCAGCTCTCCTTAATCGCAAATTAGATCTCGGAGAAAAGACTTGTGTCATTTTGTGCGGTGGAAATATCGATCTGAACATCGTGGCTAAGATTATTGAAAAAGGGCAAATCCGCCGGGGTCGATTAGTTGAGCTTTCCGTGGTCGTGGATGATATGCCAGGGAACCTGAATAAACTCACGCAAGTGATTGCTGGCCTAGGGGCTAATATCATGCAAGTGCATCATGATCGTATTTCTAATGGGCTATTCCTGAGGGAAACTCGCATAGAATTTGTTCTCGAAACTAAAAATTGGGAGCACATCGAGCAAATTCGGTCCGCTCTTTTAAAAGTGGGAGCTCGTTTCTAGCAAAAATTTTAAAATCCGTGGCCGCCAGAGCTGCTCACAATCAGTCGAGATCCTTTAAGAATTTTGCGATGTCCTTCAATTTGGTCCAAGTGGATTCTTGTTTTGTTATCTTCGATGAGAATGATTTCTGCGCTTTGACCAGACAACCCTGCCTTATCGGCAATTTTGTTTGAGGGAAGAACCCAATTCAGCTGGGCAGCCTCAAGGACCTCGTATTCTTTGATAACACCATTTCCACCGCGGAACTTGCCTTGACCACCTGACTTTCCTCGAATTCCCACATGGTGAATTCTCAGAGGAAAATATCTTTCGATTTCTTCCACAGAATTTTGCAGGCGATTTCTTGTCCAAAAGTGAAGTGCATCACTACCGTCACCCAGAGAAGAGGCTGAAACGCCAGAGGGGAGCACGTCAAAGAAACTGCGTTGATCAGAGAAATCAAGACTGATCATCAGTGGTGAAGAAGCGCCCAGGTTGATCTTCCTTTGGGGCATCACTTCAGAGAGTCCTTGTATTACTGTGCTTGCCACTAAGGCACAGCCTTCTGTCATTCCACGAAAAGTAGGGCTCGGATATTTTGAATTCAATAAGCTCCCGAGTGGAGTTGTCACTTCAAGAAATTCTAGAGTGGTGGAGTTCACTGGGATCTCAGTATTCAAGAAAGCTTTGAATGCCCCGAAACAAGCTCCAATGGTAGCAGCATCTGTCATGCAAATTCTTTGGCTGGGGCCAGTCCCAGAAAAGTCCAAGAATAACTGTTGATTCTTCAGCGAAAGTTTTAGCTTAATGAGTTCTCCGGTCTCCAATTTGGTTTCGACTCTAGCATCCCCTTGAGCGACCTCAGAAAGTAAAGCTTCCAAATGGGACCGACTGGCCTGTAAGTAATCATTCAAGTTTGATGTCTTTAAAAGGGGGCTTCTTGAATTATGCAAAAGGGCCCATGTTCTTACTTTGTGAAGAATTTCGGGAATGAGTGAAGTCATTCGCCGCTTCATCGTGGGAGGGCACTGTGGGTGAGAGTAGATTGCATCTGCAATGAGTGAGTTCATCTCAAATTTCTGGACAAGAGGTGTTGGCGGAATCCTCAGGCCCTCTTCTTCGAGTTTTTTCGACATCACCAATTTAGGGCGAAAACCAGTTCTTATCACCCAACTAAAACCACCGGCAAGACCTACTACAAAAGTCATCATTGAAAGCGTGGATCCTCCGGAATAGGGATCATTCAGCAAGACGACGTCGCCTTCTTCCAGTGAGAAATATTTTACCACAGTTTGTGCAGCAACACCGAGAGTGCCGATATCGGCCAAAGTTTCGTAGCGCAATCCCAGGGTCTGGTGACCCGGCCCGAGCAGCGCTGCGCTATCGCCAAAATCAAGCCAATCACCGATAAATTCCTGCAGCCATTCTGTATGCATGGAGTTCATGATTTGATTCCTCCTTCACAAAGTGATGCGCTCACCGCCGCCCTTGTCGAAGAATGAGAATCCAAAACCCAATCAATTTCAGGAGCCTCATGTTGTAAGTGTGTAAGCATAGGTTCGGCCCAGAATCCCGACACAAAAACAGAACCTTTTTTGTGCAGGGATCGAACTTCATCGGCTAGCTGACCTAGAATACGAGCCATGAATTTTTTCGAGAACTTTTCAAGTGTCAATGAAGAAAGATCTGGTGAATTTTTTAAAAACGCTATCATGGTATTCTGCCATTTTCTTCGCCCGGCCTCTGTCATCGTAGAGATTTCAAGTCCCAACTCTTCAGTGAGAAGATCAAAAAGTAACGGACGAACGCTACGACCAAAAGTCATCGGACCCGGTTCAAAACTGAGTTCTTCTCGACTGATCCCGAGGCCTGAGGAAGAATGCCGAATTACTTCACATGAAGGTTGTAATCTTAAGCGATGAAATCTGGGATTTTGTGATTTGATTCGGCCCCAAGGACTCTCCCAGTACTCTTGCTCTCCTTGGGCGTCCACAAAAAACCAATTTTCGAGCTCAAGGAACAAAACAGATTGGGATTTTTCAGTCCGAGATTGTAGAACGGTGTGGGTCCAGCCATGCAAGGTGGACGCATAGTTCTCAGGGGCCGGTTGAGCTAGTCTTCCTTGATCCATCCAAAACAAAATGTCTGTTTCCGGGAGGTCAAAGCCCTTTTTTAGTTCCTCTCGAAGCTCTTCAAAAGAGCCCGCAAAACAAGCACTTAAAAGATTTTCTTTCCATGCAGGCATTTCGTCGGAAGAGCTTTCTGTGCGAGTGGCTGAAAAAACTTGATATCCCAATTCACTGAAATAGGCTTTTGCTCGGTTCTGATGTTCAGGATTGATTTGCGAATGCAAAAAATTGATCACCACTTTTTTGACCTCCATCAATTGAAGCTTTTCATGGATCGGTTTGAGTGACTGCATATCCAATGGTTTTAGAATTTCACCTCGAGAGGAAATACGCTCTGGCACTCCGAACACTAAATCTTGAGAGGCGAGGGGATCTTGCCGAAGAGGATTGAGTTCAAAGTAATGAGGCCGGGTAGGCTGTCGCAGGACGGGCCAGGTTTCAAATCCTTGGGTCACAACTTGTGCTACTGTCCCGCCCAGTTTGCTTCCCAGTATTTTTTCAAGAAATCGAGAGCTCACTTGAGCTTTAACAGGTTTTAACTGGGCCTCTTCGAGAAACTTCTTAATTCCTGTAGAAAGAGCAGTTTGTGGGAGGTAAAAGCGTTTAAAGGCTTTCAGTTCCTTTTCTTCAATCAGAGCGACTTCGACAAAAGAAGGCCCGAGACTGACTCCTGCAAGAACTGGCACGGCAACCTCCCCTAAAAGCTAAAGAGAGATCTTAGCTAAAGCGGCGTATTAAAAAAAGAGGTTTTCATCTCGACAATCCGCGTGGAACTTTGGCAAAAGAGAGAAGTCGGAGGCTCAGTGAAAGTATCCAGTGAAATATTGAGTTTGGTGCCTTACAAAACAGGAAAGCCAATCTCAGAAGCACAGAGAGAGTACGGCTTAAAGTCGGTGGTAAAGCTAGCTAGCAACGAGAACCCTTTAGGGCCGTCACCCAAAGCGATAGAAGCAGTTGAGAAAGCACTGAAGAATCAAAATTTGTATCCAGACCCATCTTGCTATGAACTTGTGCATCTGATTTCACAGAAGTGGTCGATCTCTTCGAAGAAGGTGGCCATTGGAAACGGCTCCAACGAGATCATCGACCTTTTGATTCGGATTTTCTGTGAACCTGGAGAGGCCATTCTCACTTCAAAAGCGGCTTTTGTGGCTTATCAAGTTTGTGCGCAAGCGGCGCGAGTTCAACGTTTTTTCACTCCACTCAAGCTGGATTTCACCCTAGATCTCGAGGCCATGGCTCAGTTTCTTGTTGAAAGCCCAGATAAAGGACGAGTCAGGATTGTCTTTATCCCCAACCCCAATAATCCCACGGGAAGTTATGTTGGCCGGGAAGCAGTTCGGCAGTTTCTTGAAAAAGTAAAAGACTTGCCAGATCTCTTGATAGTGTTCGACGAAGCGTATAACGAGTTCGTTCGTGCTAAAGATTATAGCAGTGCTCAAGATTTTATGACTCAATTTCCCAATGTGCTTGTGATCCGAACTTTTTCGAAAGCCTATGGTCTTGCGGGCTTTAGACTCGGCGTATTACTCGCTCCAGACTTCGTCGTGGATCTGTTCAACCGAGTCAGAAATCCTTTTAACGTCAATGACTTGGCTCAAGTGGCGGCACGAGCAGCTCTGTCTGATGATGATTTTCTCAAGCGCACCCAAGAGGTGACTTGGCTGGGGTTGGATCAAATTTATCAGGGGCTCAATGATCTTGGTTTAAAGTACGTTCCTTCTCAGGGGAATTTTGTCCTGTTTGACACTCAAAGAGACGTAGTACAAGTTAATGAAGCTCTTTTAAAGAGAGGTGTGATTTTGAGGCCCGTTATGAATTACGGTTTTCAAACCCACATGCGAATGAGTGTAGGAACTCATGAAGAGAACCAAAAAGCTCTTCAGGCTCTTCTCGAGGTTCTTAAAGAAGTAAAGCCAAAGTGATGGAAGTATGGAAATGGGTAGAGTAATTACAATCGACGGACCTGCTGCGTCCGGTAAAACTTCAGTGAGTCGTGAGCTTGCTCGTCGGTTGGGCTGGAGTTGGGTTTCCACAGGAGCGTTCTATCGAGGCCTTGCTTACACGGCGAAGCGACTGAATTTGAATCTGGATGATGAATCTCAGTTAAGTGAGCTTTCAAGAAGTGACTCATGGAAAGTGGAAATGACGGAATCTCGCACGCGAGTTCTCTTTGGTGATGAAGATGTCACGGACCACATCACTCATGAAGATATTGGAAGTATAGCTTCAAAGATTTCACACTTCCCGCAGGTTCGGGAAAGCCTTCTTGAAGGACAAAGAGATTGCCGAGAAAGAACAGAGGGTTTGGTTGCTGAAGGCCGTGATTGCGGAACCGTGGTTTTTCCAGATGCTGAAATTAAAATTTTCCTCACTGCAAGATCCGAGAACCGCGCAGAACGCCGGGCGAAAGAATTGGGACTTGAAAAAGAGGAAATGGCAAAAGCTCAACAGATTAGGGATCAGCAGGACTCGACTCGGAAAACAGCACCCTTGTCAGTTCCTGAATCCGCTCTCGTTGTGGATACCACAGAAATGTCCTTTCATGAAGTTGTTCAAATTATCGAAGATTTCGTGAAGGCACGGATCTGATTTTAATTTCGAATTAACCTGGGGTTTTAAGTTTCTGTAAAGAATCTTTTTTGTCTCACGGAGCTTGGGCTTCCCGTCGATAGGACCTGCAGAGGGTCTTATGAAATTTGATTCTAAAAAAGTAATCATTCTCGTTGAAGACAATGTGGATTTTGCAGAGACAGTGAAGGAATTTATTGAAGATGCAACACCTTACCGAGTTCTTCACTTTATGTCAGGCCGCTCTGCTTTGGCGTACCTCGATGAACGATCTTCGGGGGTGACTGGAATTCTCTCAGACTTGATGATGAAAGATATGGACGGAATTGACTTCCTATCTCGAATCAGAAAGAGCTCTCATTTCTCTCATCTGCCCCTCATATTTATTTCTGGAACCGAACCCATGGTCTTTCAAAATCTACTGAAGCCACATCAGTTCGCTGCTTTTTTACAGAAGCCCATTGACTTCGTTAAGATGGTGGAGTTGATCAAGAATCATTTTGAAGCGACTCAGAAATCGGCTGCTTAAGGATCATATGGGTTTTTTGAGAAATTGACTAAGGACCGCGCCAAGTGACTGATTACGCTGATAAATTATCAAAAATATCACGGGTCATCGAATGCTATTCCCCAGTGATCCAAGGGCTGGTTGATGAGCTTTCTGACGAAAAAGCCGCTGAGAACGGCCTCAAAAAGAGAGCTCTCTAGAAGATACCTTTTGACTTTGTTCTGAGGCCCCTTGTAAATACTTTCAACTCGCTTTCTAATCCATCAAAATGACTATCATTTTGGTCAAAATCTAAAGTGGGAAAATAACAGAGTTTCGCAGCGTTTTTGAAAGCGGTCTGGACAATCGCGTTTAGCAAGGCTGGTCTGAAATTCTACAGGAGGTCACAAATTGTATATGAGTAAATCACTTAACAAAGCTCAGCTTGAGAAACAAAAGGTCCTGGCTTTCCTTGATCAAGCTGACAAAGACGTTCCAGCTAATCCAGGCTTGGACGCAGACAAAGTCGGTGGAGATTTTGAAAAATTGTTCACACAGTCCATGAATGAGCAAGATTTTAAAATTGGGGATGTTGTCACAGGATCAGTCGTTGAAGTCCAAAGCGACTATGTCTTGGTTGACATCAATTATAAATCTGAAGGTCTGATCCCCATCAATGAATTCCGCGTGGTTGACGGTGTACGTGCAGTAAAGCCCGGCGATAAAGTGGAAGTCTACATCGACCGCATAGAGAATGAAAACGGCATGATCGGTCTCAGCAAAAATAAAGCTGACATGATGAGAGCATGGACCGACATTTCGAAAGCTGCTGAAAACGAAGAAGTCATCGAAGGAACAGTGATCGCTAAAGTGAAAGGCGGTCTCAGTGTTGACATCGGTGTCACAGCGTTCTTGCCTGGTTCTCAAATCGATTTGCGACCAGTTCGCAATATGGATGTTTACATTGGTAAGAAGTATAAGTTCAAAGTTATCAAATTCAACAAGAAGCGTGGAAACATCGTTCTTTCTCGAAGAGCATTGCTTGAAGAAGAAAGAGATACTCTCCGCACTCAAACACTCGATGCCATCAAAGAAGGCTCAATCGTTCGCGGTAATGTTAAGAACATCACTGACTACGGTGCTTTCATTGACTTGGGTGGTATGGATGGATTGTTGCACATCACAGACATGAGCTGGGGTCGTGTAAAACATCCTTCTGAGATGTTGAATGTTGGCGATGAAATCGAAGTTAAAGTTCTTAAGTATGATTCTGAAAAAGAGCGTGTATCTTTGGGCTTGAAGCAACTTCAGAATGATCCATGGGAAGGCGTTAAAGCTGTATTCCCTGTGGGTGCGAAAGTTAAAGGAAAGATTGTCTCTTTGGCGGAGTACGGAGCATTCGTTGAGTTGGCTGATGGTATCGAAGGGTTGATCCACGTATCAGAAATGAGCTGGACAAAGCGCGTGAAGCATCCTTCTCAAGTTGCCAACGTTGGTGACGAAGTGGAAGTGCAAGTTCTTGAGGTGGACCTAGAAAACCGCAGAATTTCTTTGGGCATGAAGCAACTTCAGCCGAACCCATGGGTTGAGTTGAAAGAATCTTATGCTCCAGGAACAATCATTGAAGGCGAAGTGAAGTCAGTGACTGATTTCGGCGTATTCATTGGTGTTGAAGACGGTATCGACGGTCTTGTGCATATCTCTGACTTCTCTTGGACAAAGCGTGTGAATCACCCCAGCGAAATGTTCACAAAAGGTCAGAAAGTTCGCGCCGTTGTACTGGGAGTCGATATCGAGAATGAAAGATTCTCTTTGGGCCTTAAACAGCTCGAAGCAGATCCTTGGTCTAATATTGAATCAAAGTACGCTGTGGGTACTCAGCACTCTGTGAAAGTCACTAAAGTCGCTGATTTTGGTGTGTTCGTAGAGCTTGAGTCTGACATCGAAGGCTTGATCCATATTTCTGAGTTAACGACTGAGCGTATTGCAAAAGTTGAAGACTTCTGTAATGCCGGTGACACTGTTAAAGCAGAAGTGATCAGCATCGATAAAGATGCTCGTAAGATCGGTCTTTCTTCAAAGCTCGTGAAACTCCGTGAATCAAAAGCGGATGTTGAAGACTACGTGAAGAAAGCAACTAGCACTTCAAAATCAACTCTGGGAGATTTGTTCTCTGAGCAGTTGAAGAATGCAGGAAAGAAAGACTAATTCGGCTTTTGAGTCATGATCTTCAGGAAAGGGGCTGTGAGAAATCACTGCCCCTTTTTCTTTTTCACCTTGATCATTTTTAGTCCTGCTTTCTAGAATGAACTTTAGGAGATACTATGCGAAAAATACTGATCTTTTTAGGGACTGTTTTTGCGGGGATGATAGCTTTTTTGATTTTGGTTGGATTGCTTGCTCGATTTGCACTGAGCGGCGGGGCCATGCCTGACACTGTTGAGAAAAACTCAGTCCTTCATTTGAAAATTGATGGCGTGATTATGAGTGGGGCAAAGTTTTTGAACCCGTTGATTAAGTACCGCGAAAATCCAGATATTAAGGCGATCGTGATTGAAGTTTCTTCTCCAGGTGGTGTGGTGGGGCCTTCTCAAGAAATGTACATGGAGATTAAGAAAACGCGCGAACAGTTCAAGAAGCCCGTTGTGGTGGTCTCAACTTCACTCATTGCCAGTGGGGCCTATTATGCAGCGGCCGCTGCGGATAAAATCTATGTAGCTCCGGGAACACTGATTGGTTCTATCGGTGTGATCATGGAGTTCGTCAATTTAGAAAAACTTTATGATTGGGCGAAAGTTTCCCGGTACACGATCACGACTGGAAAATACAAAGATTCGGGGGCGGAGTACCGAACCATGCGGGAAGATGAGCGTGAACTTTTCCAAAGTATGATCAATGATGTTTGGGTTCAATTCAAAGAAGCTGTGGAAGAGGGGCGGGGTCTTAAGAAGGTCGTTGTTGAGCAATATTCGGATGGAAGAGTCATGACGGGGCGGCAAGCCGTGGAGTTGGGATTTGCCGATGGTTTTGCAACCGTTGATGAAGCTTTTGATAAGGCTGCAGAGATGGCTTTTTTGGGAAAAGACTTTCATATCTTCACTCCACCGAAAGAAAGAAAGAACTTTTTTGATTTGATTCCTACGGAGGAAGATGATCCTTACACCAAGGCTGCACAAAAATTTCTTCAACTAGAGCTCGCTAATAAACCTCTTTATCTGATGCCGGGGTATTTCTAAATGGCCAAGAAGAAAATGGCCAAAAAAAATCGGTCAGTCAACGCGGGCAAGAGCCGCAAGTTAGTGTCTTTGCAGGCAGATCAAAACATTTGGCCCCTGGAGCGGGATGTTCTTTTTCGACCGGATCGTTTTAAATACGTAAGAAAAGTGATCCAGCCTCAAGGCTGCGTCTTTTGCGCGGCTTCAGGGGCTGAGCCCAGTGTGGAATCTTTGTGTTTTTATCAAACCAAAAATTCGATGATGATGCTGAACAAGTTTCCCTACAATTCCGGGCACATCTTGATTTTACCTCGTCGTCATGTGGGGGATCTAACACTGCTCTCGGATGAAGAGTATTTTGACCTTCAAAGTTTAGTGCGAACGGGGTTTCATTTGTTGGAGCACGTCTATCAGCCAGGCGGACTGAACTTTGGTCTTAATCATGGTGCAGTGGCAGGGGCAGGGATTCCAGATCATTTGCACTATCATTTGATCCCAAGATGGTCTGGGGATCTGAATTTTTTTCCGTTAATTGCCGAAACGAAGGCTGTGATTGAGAGTCTTGATCAGAGTTTTGAAAAGCTGAAGATTGGGATGAAAAAGCTCCGTCAGAGTTAGGAGAATTATGAACCGCTACCAACAACCTCAGGTTCAATGGTCCATCACTCCAACAGTGAAGTGGTTGATGATCTTGAATGTCGGGATTTGGTTTGTCTTTCAAGTTCTTGCTGAAAAGTTTTTTGGTCTGCCATTTTCTCACTGGCTTGCTCTGTTTCCTTCGCAAGTTCTCTTTGATTTTTATGTTTGGCAGCTCTTTTCCTACATGTTTTTGCATAGCTACTCGGTGTTTCATATTTTCTTTAATATGCTGCTTCTCTGGTTTGTGGGGGTTGAGCTTGAGCAGCGCTGGGGAAGAAAAGCTTTCTTAGGGTTCTATCTTATCACTGGCGTTGGCGCGGCCTTGATCTATGTGCTTGGGATGTTTGCTTACTCTTTCGTTGACCCTTCAACCAGCGGATTGATCGCTCCCGTCATGGGGGCTTCAGGGGCCATTTTTGGTCTTTTACTGGCCTATGGGATTCTTTTTGGGGAAAGAACTGTTTACGTGATGATGGCGTTTCCCATGAAGGCAAAATACATGGTCATGATTATGGGGGCCGTGGAATTTGCCTCATTGTTGACGGCGGATGTCAATGGCGGGAATGTTGCTTATCTAGCCCATCTCGGTGGCCTCGCTTCTGGATACTTGACCCTTTTGACTTGGACTAAGTGGCAGATGGCGTCTTTGTCCCAAAAAGCGAAGAAAAAAAAGGGGAATCTGAGGCTCGTAGTAGACAACGAAGAATCTGGAAAAACCCCCAAGTACTGGAATTAAGGCAAAGACTCTGCTATAACCAAAGCCAAATTAACTGAGGAGTGTTCGATGTCTTTAGATAAAGCCTTGAAGAATTTGAAGTTTGATGTTCGTTTGCAAGAAACAAATCTGAAACATGGCACCTACAGTAAAGAAGACCTTCAGAATCACTTGAAGACGATCCAAGATTCAGCCGCCAACGCTGAGGCATTAAACTTAGAAGATAAAGACTCAGACAACGATCAGCACTAATTTAGTTGTTCAAAGCACCGGAAGGAAAACGAGCTTCCGGTGAAGCGTCCGCGGATTTTGGTTGTGTATTTTTTGATGCCAAAGGATCTGGCAACGGCCTCCAGTCCTCGCGGATAATTTTGAATCCGCTTTTGGAATCAAATCTCGCATGAATTGTTTTTTCTCCGAAATCAGAATGTAAATTTGAACTGTATCTTTGGACGGTTCGGATCACCACTTGATCTTTGTTCTGCAGGATCAGAGGGGGGCCAAGCTCCACCTTGATAAAGGAATAAAGGTCTTTGAGTTTCTTTTTGTGACGAAACCATTGCTTGTAGTTCATTTGATCGTTTTTGAAAGTGGAGTCGTAGTAGTTCATGTAAGAATCCACATCTTGGCTTTCCCAAGCTGTTCGCCAAGATTCGAAAAAATTTAGAAACTTTTGTCGCTGATTTTTATAGTCCGTGGTCGACAAATAATTGATTTGGTCATAGATCACGATGGGTGTCTGTCCCAGTTTCACAAACTGTTTTAGTATTTTAACGACATCATTTCTGACAACCACACAACCTCGAGATCCTCGAGTGAGAGGAATACTGTCAGGGACTGCGTGAAGCCAAATGCCATAACCTGTCTTTTGCTCTCTTCGATCAAAAATATTGGGATAGTCCGTAGTGAAAGCCAGATTGCCATAGAGATCGAAAGGAATCTCAGGTTGAGTGAGCTCTTTTTCCAAAAAGTAAATCCCCACAGGCGTGCGGTGATCATTCTCTTTTTGTTTATCGCCAGAATTTTTGCCAATATCAGTTGGATATTCAGCGAGCTTCTTAATTTTTTCGCCCTGCCCCTCATACACATAGAGCATGCGTTTTGATTTATCCACCACGAAGGAGTAATTCGAAAAATGAGGATCCTCAGGAATGGCGATCATCCCTGAAGGAAAGAGTGTTTCATCTTGAGATTGAGCAGAAGTGACTGCTGGTATTATAAAGAGTCCCAAGGTCAACGCAATTGTACTTAAAAGCATAATCTCATTTTCAATTGTCAGATCTGATTTGGCAAAAAGTTATTCATTTTTTTTAAAATTTCCATTCAAAAATAGAGGATAAGCTCTTAAGCCTTTGGTCGAGGTCTCCGATAAATAAGGGACGATGGCAGAACCAAATCAGGCGCCGACAGAAAAGAAACCGTTAAACGTTAAGCTCATCCTCGGGATTGCGTTTGCCGTGGTGAATCTCGGGATCTTGAGTGGAGGAACTTTGTTAGTTTATAAGGCCACTTTAGGTCATGAAGCTCCTTCCATTCGCGAAAGTGAACTTGTGAAAGCGAAAAAAGCCCGTGAAGAGGCTTTGGATGCTGAGTTAGCAAAACTTGGTCCTTTGATTTATACCATGGATAAATTCACGGTGAATTTGAATGGTGAGCCGAAGCGGACAGTTCGTCTTGAAGTGAACTTGGAAATGCTGGGGAAAGATGGATTTGAAGAGCTTATTTCCACAGAGAACAGGGCTAAGGCCCGTGATCGGATCGTCAGAATTCTCAATGAGAAGTCCTTTGCCGAAGTCGAGAGTATCCAAGGGAAGCTTTTCCTCAAGGATCGCATTTCTGGTGAGATCAATGCGCTCCTGAAGGATGGGGTGGTAAAGGACGTTTACTTTTCTGAATTTGTCGTGCAATAATCTTGCAACGAGCTCGGTAGGATTGCTCGCTGGCGTACCAAGGATGGGTCGATGTTTTTTCAGAAGTTAGGTTCTGCTTTATTAGTTCTTTTGTTTCTTGTCTTTGCTCCCGATCAAGCTTTCTCGAAAACTCTAAAAATTGATTTTCCTGTCGAAAAGTTTCAGCTCAAAAATGGTCTCACAGTTTTGCTCGCGCCTGACTCTTCAGTTCCACTGATCAGCTACCACACGTGGTACAAAGTCGGATCACGGAATGAAAATGTGGGCACCACAGGTGCTGCTCATATGCTTGAGCACATGATGTTCAAAGGGGCAAAGAAATATTCAGGCAAAGACTTTGATCGAATTCTTCATGAAAATGGAATCACGAACAATGCCTTCACAACTTGGGACTACACAGGGTTTTACCAGAATTTACCGTCAGCAAAGCTAGAGCTCATGATGGATATGGAAGTCGATCGGATGAGGTATCTTTCACTGAATCCCGAAGATTTAAAAAGTGAGCTGCAAGTCGTCGGTGAAGAGCGCCGCTGGAGAGTCGACAACAATCCCTTTGGTCTTCTTCAGGAAGCGCTTTTTGGAGAGATGTACAAAGTGCATCCTTACCGATGGCCAGTCATTGGCTACATGCAAGATATTCAAGCTTACACCTCAGAGAAGCTTAAATTTTTCTATGACAAGTTCTACGTTCCGAACAATGCTGTTCTTGTTATCTCAGGGGATATCGACGTTCAAAAAACAAAAGCGCTGGTTGAGAAATACTACAGCCGCCTAGAAGCTCGTCCTGTGGCGAAGGTCGAGTTCCCTCGCGAGGACCGGAGAAGTCAACCCGTACGAAAAGAGATCCGCTGGGATGTGCAAAATATTTCTTTCAATATTGGTTATCCGGGAGTGAAAGCTGGGCATCCTGATTCTTACCCACTCGATGTGGCGTTGGCAATTCTTGGCGATGGAATGAGCTCTCGTCTCTATGAACGGCTGGCTTATAAAGATTCTTTAGTCACCCATGTGGGTGGCTACAATATGACGAACGCCGATCCTGGAGTGATTTTCATCTATGCTCTTTTAAAATCGAAAGCAGATCAGAAGAAGGCCGAGCAGATTATTCAACAAGAAATAGATAAGATGAAGAATATCAAAGTTTCAGAAATGGAACTCCAGAGAGCTAAAAACAAGTATTTGAAAGGCTTTGTAGATAAACTTCAAACGATTGATGGAAAAGCCCAAACACTGGCTGTGAATGAAATATTGTTCGGGGACTACCGGGAAGTCTACCGCGAGCTCGAAAAAGTCAAAGCTGTCACCTCTGAAGATATTCGTCGGGTGATGAAACAATATTTTCAAGCCCAGCAAAGTGTTACTGCTACACTTCTTCCTAAGAAAAAGTGAGATGAATCATGTTAAAAAAAATATCTTTCCTTTTGAGTTTATCGATCTTAGCTTCTTGTTCGCATCTCGGCTCTCAGCAGGGACAGTTTCAGCTACGTCCCTCTGAAGAAGTGAAGCTTGAGAATGGCCTCACGGTGATCTTTATCCCTAACAGTTCCTTGCCAAGATTAGGACTACAGCTTCTTCTCAAGAATGGTTCAGCCACAGATCCCCAGGGGAAAGAAGGTGTTTCTTTACTGATGACTCAAATGCTAGAGATGGGCACAACTACAAGATCAGCGACAAAGCTCGCTTCTGAACTAGAAAATCTGGGGAGTGAGCTTAATCAAAACGTCACTTCTGATTACATCACCGTTTCCACCAGTGGACTCTCGCAGTATGAGTCAGATCTTGCCACACTTTTTGCCGATGTGATTTTGAATCCCGCTTTTGAAGCTAAAGAAATCATCAAGAAAAAGTCTGAGCAGATCTCCTCTTTGCAAAGAATGAGGGATGATCCTTCTTCGTGGACGGATGTTTTGACCGATCGCGAGATCTTTGGGAGCCATCCCTACGGCAAGCTCTCTGCAGGATCTGAGAAATCAGTGAGCAATTTGCAGAGAGCCGATGTTATTCGCCAGTACTTTAAAATTTTCAAGCCCAACGAAGCTATTTTGTCGGTGACTGGACAGTACAGTCCCGAAACCCGAGAGCTCTTGTTAAATCAGTTCAAAAAATGGCAGTACCGTGAAAGCGAAAAGGCAGTGGCAGTTCCCGCGGTCACGAATCAACGTCTTCGGGTGATTCTTTTTCATCAAAAAGGACTTCAGCAGACGCAAATCAGAATGTCGCGTGTCGGGGTGCAAAGAACAGATCCTTTGTTTTTGAGTTATCGTTTAGCGAACATGACATTGGGTGGAGCTTTTGCTTCCCGGCTCAATCAAAAAGTTCGGGATGACAAAGGCCTCACATATTCTATTTATTCACAAGTCGATGCGAGAAAAGATCCGGGGCTTTTTGAAGTGAGTACTTTCACGCGCCATGAAAAAGTGAAGGAAACTATCGAGACCTCTCTTGAGACTTTGCGAGAGTATGTGAAGGAAGGTCCGACGGCGAGAGAGCTCTCAGCAGCCAAATCAGTTCTTATTGGTCAATTTCCAGCAGCACTGGAAACCACAGACCGGATGGCTTTTAACATGATGCTCTTAAGGTTGTACGGAATCAGTGATGATTACTTGAAAAAATTCAATCAGAACGTGAATGGGATTTCGCGATCCCAAGTCCGTGAAGCCATCGAGAAATTGATCGTTCCTGAAGAACTTCAGATTGTGGTGTACTCTGATCGCGAAGCTGTGGAAGCTCAACTGAAAGCTTTGGGAATTCCGCTCATCGTCAAAGAGGCCCGCTAGGACCTTTTCGACTTCATAAGGATATAACCACCAATCGCGGCAAGAGCCAGGGCTAAACCAATCATCAAGTTTTGGGTTCCAGTGCCTCCACTTTCCGCTCCCCTGCCATCTCCCAGCCCGCTTTCATCAAGTTCTGAGGGCATTGCTGCTCCAATCGAACCCCCAATCATTTCCCCTCCGGGTCTTAATGGGCCAAGCTCTGGTTTTGCGAGCAAATTGCTGGTTGCAATCACGCGAAGGCTCATGACTGCTTTGTAGAAGTCTTGGCTGTACTTGGTGTAAAAATCCTTGTGCGCGCTCAAAGTCACGAGCACGGCGATGCGGTCTTTGATGGTCGCCAAATAACGAGTGAAGTAGTTCACAACCTCCGAACTCTGTTGGAGGCCATCAATCCAAACTTGGTCGTTAATTTTCACTTGTTTGGGGGTATAGACCACGCGAGAAGAAACTTGGCCGCCGGTTCGTGTTTTGATGGTCTGACTCTGACTCAAATGTTGAGAGTAAGCTTCAAAACTATCTGTGGGCCCGACTTCTTTGGCAGTAAGAATAATGATAGCCTCTTTCGCTTCTTTTGTTTGTTCACTGCGGCAGACCCATTCGGTGTGTTGAAGAGCGCACTTCCAGGAATCAGGAAGCTCAAAAGAAACGTAGGCATTCCGAAATACTTTGGCATCAGCGGACCAAGTCGTTAAGATCATAGCGAGATTTAAAGTTAGAAAAAATAGTGGTCTCATGACTGCCCCTTTTTACAAAATTCTAACCATGAATGAAGGGGAACAACAAGGGAGAATCCATGTTGAACCTTTACCAATTACAATCATTTGTGACCGTGATCAGCGAAGGAAGCATGACGGGAGCGGCGGACAAGCTCTTTTTAACTCAACCGGCGATCAGTCAACAGATTCGAAACCTCGAGGAAGATCTAGGTGTCGATCTTTTGGTTCGCGGTGTTCGGCAGATTCGCCCGACACTCCAGGGGGAAGTTCTTTTTGATTATGCAAAAAAAATTCTCCAAATGGCCCAGCAAGCAGAGACTGCGATTAAGACCATGGGTGCAGAGCTAAAAGGGAACCTCCGGGTTGGAACATTAAATTCTTTGGGGGTTCAACTCATGAGCCCTATTGTAGGTCGTTTGCTGAAGTACAACCCGGATCTAAATATCAAAGTCGATTATTCAAAAGGGGAAGACCTTATTAAGGATTTTAAGAAAGGCCTTTTGGATGTTTTGATTCTTCCAGACACACAATCCGAGTATGATACTGTGTTGGTTGAAGCCGAGAAAAAATTTCTCTTTAAAGAAGAAATGTGGCTGGTGGGAACTGGCAAAGACACGGAGATGCCCAAACAAATCAGTCTTCCTCAGTACGCCAACTATCCTGTAATTTTGTTCACGGGTGAATATCCCAACTTTAATCAGGCACTTGATAGAGCTCTTTCGCAAGCCACCGTTGAAGCCAAGCCAACTTTCGAGTCGACCAACGTGGGAACCCTCAAGCGAGTCATTGAGTCAGGTCTTGGTTGGGGATTTTTGCCAGCCACGAGCATTAAAAAGCAAGTGAGGATGGGGCGTCTCAATCATGTGCTGATTAAAGAGTTTTCATATAGTGTAGAGTTTTTCTACTACTACCGCAAAGGTGGAGATCTCGCCAAAATGTCAGAAGTTCTCTATCAGGCACTGATGCAGCAAGAGCGCTCTTAAAAAAGCGCTGATTCAGGCCAGCCCATGCGAGCCGCAACGATTCTAACGATCTCAGCTGCTGTTTCTTCCAGAGCTCGATCGGTCACGTTGAAGACAGGCCATTTACGATTCTGTTTGAAAACTTCGTGAGCATATTCAATTTCCTTTTGAATATGAGCGAGCGATGCGTACTCACCGCCAGGATCCTGGCCGAATTTCTCAAGACGATTTTTTCGAATCCTCTGCAATGAATCCATATCAATCATGAGTCCCACAATTTTTCTTTGGTCCACTTTAAAAAGCTGCTCAGGCAGAGGCGCGTGCAGGACCATGGGGATATTGGCCACTTTCCAGCCTTTATGACTCAGAAAAATCGACAGCGGAGTTTTGCTCGTTCTGCTAATTCCCACCAAAATAATGTCGGCTCTGTCGAGCTCTTGCAGGGTTTTGCCGTCATCATTTTTGACGGTGTATTCAATGGCTTCAATTCGGCGGAAATACTGCTCGTCCACGGCTCTCAAAATACCAGCTTTGGGGGCTTCGTGGTTTCCTCCAAAAAATTTATCCAAAGTGTTCAGGACAGGCCCCATCAAATCAATGGCAGGAATTCCACGAGAGCTGGCTCGGTCAAAAATTTTAGATCTCAGCTGAGCAGAAACCACCGTATAAACCACCATGGCTCTGCGGTCAGCTGCTTCATCGATGAGCGGAAGAACTTGGTCTTCGGTTCGGATATTTTTACAGCGTACGATTTGGATTTCTTTTTCTGAGTACTGAACAAGGGCTGCACGAATCATGGTGGCGGCGGTTTCGCCAGTTCCATCCGAAATGATGTAAATCGTGCTGGCACTCATTACTGGTCTCGGCGGTAAATACTGCTGAGCTCTCGGTGAACAGCACTGATGACCGTCTTTAACCAAGGATCGGGCATTTCTGAAGTGAATAGGTAAATGATCCCTGGCTGAGGGGCGAGGGTGAGAATTCTTGTCTCTTCGTTTTTAATCAAGCCGAAAGTGGCTAAGTTCTTTCGAAAAGTCTCTTGAGTGACTTGACGGACTTCATGAGTGCCCATATCCGGAAAAGGGAAGACAATCTCTGCGTCTTCTAAAGAAAGAGGAAAGAATTTTCCTTGGCGGAAAGCTGCGACGGCCACCCACTTTTTTTCTTGGTACTTAGAGAGCATCATGCCCGCTTCAAAAAAAGCATTGAGCCTCGAAAAGGTGACCACCCAGCGCTCTTGAGGATCTTGAGGCAAATCATCGCCCAAGTACTCGAGTTGATTGATATCAGAACTGACTTCAAATGAGCTCTCTTCTAACCTCAAGTGGGGTGTCAAAGTTTTTGGCTCCAACAAGCTTTGGAGTTTGATTTGGAATCTTTGAATTTGACTCCAAAGCAAGCGTGAGATTTTTTCCATTCAGCTCCTCCTATTCAGATACGAGGGAATAGTCCTTTATTTGACTGAGCTGATTCCATTTTCTCTGAAATTCTTGAGAAGTCACGGGCTCAGGTAAGAAAATTCGCACCGAGGGCTTTCCTAAACAGATCCATAGCTGATCCACTTGTTGGCTTAATTCAGGAGTTGCATCCACAAAATCAAAATAGACAATCCAACGAGCGGGAATTGAGGATCGAGGAACGATCATCAAAGGAGTGTTAGGTGTTTGGTTGTCGAAAAAAGGAAGCTCTGTTTCTTTCAAAAATTCAACGAGCTCAGAGTCAATTCTTTCGGGTAAGTAAGTTTCCGCCCGGGCTCTCTGAAAATTCATTAACCAGTCCACTCTCAAAGCTGAAGTTTTTCTGAAGTTCAATGGCAAAATCCACAGGTCGTGACCTGGATTGTGAGCGCTGATTTGAGTCAGAACTTGAACAGACATTAGGTTTGAGTCACTTGGTCAAGAACGCCATTCACAAATCCTGCGCTCTCGGTGGTCGAAAATTTCTTTGCAAGCTCGATGGCTTCGTTAATGGCAATAGAGGGTTTAATAGGGTCGGGCAGGATTTTCGTTTCGAAAATAGCAATGCGAAGAATGTTTCTGTCCACAATAGCCATGCGACTTAGGGACCAATGAGAGCCCGAAGATGTGATCAAAGAATCAATCTTTTCCTTATTCTCCTTCACTCCCGTGATCAGAAGATCAGCGAAATCCAAAGTCTCTTGGTCGTAAGACTGTTCAAAAACCTCTAAGAATTCGGAATATTCAATTTGGGCTGCAAACTCAATTTGAAATAGAATCTGCAGGGCGATTTCTCTCGACTGGCGACGCATCTAGATCTTCCTCTTTAAAGTCAGTCTTCAATTCAGGTTTTAGCAAAAGCTGGGCACTCGGATCGTAAAGTTCCTCATTTTCGCCTTCGAGAGTTTCGACAAACTCTTGAACGTCTTTGAAAGTTCGATAAACGCTGGCAAACCGAACATAAGCCACGTCATCCAATAAACGCAGTTCTCGCATCAGCTTCTGACCCAGCAGTCGAGCGGATACTTCTTTTTCACCGCGATTGATGACCCAAATCGATAAACGATCAACCACCGCTTCCATTTGAGAGAGACTGACCGGTCTTTTCTGACAGGCGGCTTGAAGACCACGAAGAATTTTCTCTTTGCTGAAAGGTTCTCTGCGGCCATCCTTCTTTATCACCAAAGGAAAAGATAAACTCAAAGTTTCTGTGGTTGAAAAGCGAGCTTTGCACTTCAAACATTCACGACGACGTCGAATGACCTCCCCTTCTTTGTGTTCTCGGGTGTCTAAGACTCGATCTTCGTTGTGGCCGCAATAGGGGCATTTCATGGGTCTGGTCCTGCCTCTCTCTCAAACACCGTAGTTTGGTTGAGAAGTGGGGTCAAGTGCGTTGACCAGAGGCGCTTTTCGCGTATAGTCAAAAGTATGAAAAGAGCCATAACCATAGCGATTTTCCTCTCTATTTTCTCAGCCACTTTTGCTGATGCTCAGGACCCAGTTGTCGGACGAAAAGCCGCAGCAAAATACTTCGAAAAAGGGGTTGAGCCTGAGATAGTCACGGCAAGAGAAGTGGCTTCGGAGGGGGGAGTCCCTACGGATTATTTATTGATGATTCATTTGGGAAGTTTTGCGGGCTCGTCAGCCTACAATTGGAAAGGCGGATCCAAGCGTGAAAGCGTAGGTAAATCAACTTACGGGGTGACTTATGTGACCGACCAATGGGGAGCTTTGGACGTGGCTCTAAGGCTCGATTTCACTGAGTACAAGTTGGATGATCAAAGAGCGCAGAAGATTTCTCTTTTGCCACTCCTCACTTTTCCTTTGGGGCAAAGTCGTTTTCCCTTCTATTTTGGTTTCGGAGCGGGCTTAGGGGTTTTTTCAAAGCAAGTGCCTGAAGAGTCTAACTTGAGTTTTGACTACCAGTTGGTGGCAGGGCTTCGAATGATGGACCTTGCAGAAACTAATGCTGGATTCTTTATTGAGTTCGGAATGAAAAATCACATTCTTTTGTTGTCCAGTGGCCAATTCAATGGCACATCTCTCGCAGCTGGAGCCGTTTGGTCTTTCTAAGAGAGAGTTGTTTTGTCACGAATTCACAGACCTTTATTTCTCGTCCTTGTTTCTTGTCTTGAACAAGTTTTTTTGGAGAAGCAATACGCAGATAAGGTTCTCGAGAAGACATTTAAAAATAACAAGAAGCTTGGTTCCCGGGATCGCAAGTGGGTGGCTGAAAATTTTTATGATATTGTACGATGGTGGAGAAAATTAGGGAAGCAAGCTCAGATCGAAAGTTTGGAGCCTTTCCACAGGCAAGACATCTGCGCTCGTGTTGCCGCCCATTTTGCCCAGCAGGGAGACCTGCCTTCCTTTGAAGAATTTCAAAATGTTCAATTGAATTCTTTAGTTCCACTCACTGAAGCAGAAAAGCACTCTGTCCCTGATTGGCTGTATGAGTTAGGGGCATCTCAGATGGGCCCTCGTTGGTCAGGTGTGCTGCAGGCTTTGAATCATCAAGCGCCCGTGGACTTGCGGCTGAATCCATTGAAGTGTGATCTGCAAAAGCTGCAAATGGCTTTAAAAAGTGATGGGATTCTCGCTTCTGAAATTCCTGGCCTCCCAGGGGCTTTGTCTTTGGATGAGCGAAAAAACATTTTTTCAAGCAAAGCTTTTCAAAGTGGCTGCTTTGAAGTTCAGGATCGAAACTCGCAGAAAGTGTCGCTTCTGGTGGATCCTCATCCCGGCGAAAGAGTCATTGATGCTTGTGCCGGAGGAGGAGGAAAATCTCTTCATTTGGCAGCTCTGATGAAAAACAAAGGGAAGCTCATTTCCATGGATATTCACGAATGGAAGCTTGAGGAGCTCAAGAGACGGGCCCGCCGGAACGGTATTGATATCATTGAAACCAAGCTGATTGACTCCAAAAAAGTAATCAAGCGCCAGGAGGGTATGGCCGACCGAGTCCTGCTCGATGTTCCTTGTTCAGGCTTGGGAGTCTTGAGAAGAAACCCAGATGCGAAATGGAAGCTTTCCATCGAGCAGATTCAAAACCTCCGAGATTTGCAAAAAGAAATTCTTCAGGATTATTCTAAGATGGTGAAGCCAGGCGGAGTGCTCGTTTACGCAACTTGCAGCATTTTACCGTCGGAGAATGAGAAGCAAGTGACGGAGTTTTTGCAGCAAAATCCTAGCTGGACCTTAGATCAGCAAATGCGGCTAGATCCGGACCAGTCGTCGGGGGATGGTTTTTTTGCGGCAAAATTATTAAGATCTAGGGCATCGAGCTGAAAGGTGATTGGGTCCGTCGTCGTTCTATCAGGTCGAATTGTTAACGATCTTGGACACAGAATCAAGGTGGGTTCCGAGGGACAGCATCTATGGGCAGTTATTAATTGCCTGGTTTCCTTTTAACCCTAGTCTTGTAAAAAAGTTCAAACTCAAAAAGCGAGTTGTTCAAAGACATTTATTGTCGGTAAGACTGCAAAGCATTCGACAAAAAGGGGATTACGAATGAGCCGGTTATTTGCACTTGTTCTTATGTTGGGTTCTTATTCATGGGCGCAAACTGAGGTTCCTCAATACTTAAAAATCACGCAAGTTCAAATACAAGAAGTTCAGTTGCCTGAAACTCTGTTAGCGAACGGCGGAATTGGATCTGTGGACTGCCGAGGGCTGAGACCGCTTTCGGCTACAGATCTGGTCAGTGATGTGACCGGCGCTGTGTCTGGTGAAGTGAATCCTTTGGATCAACTGGATATGATGGTGGATAAGATCATCAACATTGGGAAAAAGATTTGGAAAATTGTTGAAGCAGGCAAGCCTGTTGTGAACTTTCGAACAGATGTCGCGACAGCGATGCCGGCGGGGGCTCAGTGCTGGGATGACCTCGAAGGCTGGCAATTTCCCACCTCAAAAGCATATCGTTCCACATTCAAGAATGTTTATGGAATCACGGTCGTGGATTTTACTTACAGAGTCACTTATCTTTATGGTGGCTCTGCTAATGGTGTTGGGAAGTACATCGGTTACGCGACAGTGAGTCCCGTGAACTTAAATGTGCTTTGGGGGTTTACGTTTAACTCAACAGCCACTATTCCTACCACTTACAACATGGGTTCAAAATCAAAACCAGTGGCGGGGATGCAAGTCCTAGTTCAGTGGAAGGTGGAAAGCGCGATTTCTAGCATTGAGCAGTCACAAGCGTTTGCTCTCAATGGCTTGGGTGCTTTTCAAGAACTGAAATAGTCAAAAAAATTTCTAGCATGATCAGACCGGTTTCGGAGGCATCAGCTTACGCCAAACATCCTGCAACAAGCAGAACACACAGTAGAATCAAAGAGAGGCTCAAACTTTTCGAGATTTTCATGAAGAAAAGGTTCCAGTTTTTGCACGGAGGTAAATTCTCCACTGTTTCACGGCAAATTCAAAATCGAGTTTTTTCTCGGCCATTTGGAGTTTGATCTGTTCGATGCGAGCCTGGGATGTTTCATTCACTGAAACCTTCAAGCTTTCATAATCCCTTCGAAGTTGGCGAAGAGATTCTCCAGCAGCGAGGATGCGCTCTTTCATTGGAGCCAACTTTTCCTTGGAAAGACCTTTCAACAACAGCCGCCTTTCTTCAATTTGCAATCGAGCTTTGAGAATTTCATGTTTTGAAATGGTTCTTAAGCGCTGAGCAAGGCCAAAGAGAGCCAGTAATTGGATCGTCCACTTTGTGGGATCCCAATGATACCAACGAATGCCGTTCCGATAATCCGTTTGAAAACGGTGGTGGTAGTTATGATAACCTTCCCCATGAGTGATCACGGCCACCCAGAAACTATCACGGGCAGAAACATCTTCGCTGTAAGGGCGCTTTCCAAAAGTATGAGTGAGTGAATTCACACAGAACGTGGATTGCTGAGTGAGAACGATGCGCAGGGCTCCTGCAAAAAGAAATCCTGCAACAGGGGCACCCAGGGCCCAGCCAATCAAAGTGGGAACAGCAAAGCCCGTCAAGATTGCAAAAGCCACGTAATAGCGGTGCTGAAGCACCACCATCCAATCCTTTTCAAGATCTGCAGCTTTGGGATTAGGATCCGTGGAATCTTTGATGAAGAGCCAGCCCATGTGAGCGTACCAAAAACCTTTGTTAATCGAATAAGGATCATCTTCACTATCCACTTTGTTATGGTGTTTGCGGTGATCTGCCGACCACTTGAGAGCAGAACCTTGAAATGCTGAAGCGCCCACTAAAAGCCAGAAAGCTCGGACCCATGGATGAGCTTCATAAGTTCGGTGGGAAAACAAGCGGTGATAGCCCGCTGTGATGGACAAGTTGGTGAGTCCTGCGAAAACAACAGTGAAAACAATCATGGACCACTGAAGATCCCAGTACCAAAGATAGATCGGAACCAGCACGAAACAAACGAGAGGGGTGATCGTTAAAAAAAGTGTGGTTGTCCAATCGATGCGTTGCCATTGAATTTTATTCTGATCTTGCATATGACCTCACAAAAGTTCGTGGTTCATTGTCGCAACTCTGAGAGGAGAGAACCACTTATTTTTGAGAATATTCAGTTTTTGTCCCTCCAAGTCTAAAATCATGAGTTGCAGAAGAGGAGCACTCGAATTTATGATGAGCTCATGATTCATCAATTTGATCCGTTTATATACAGAATTAGTGGAGAATTCGGGCTGCGCTGGTACGGATTCTCTTATCTTTTGGGATTTCTCTTTGCTTACGTTTTCATTTCTTGGATGTGCTCACGGCAAAAAGCGGGCCTACAAGTGAAGCAAGTCAGTGACTTTGTGACTTGGGGAGCAATTGGAATTCTTCTCGGTGGACGCCTTGGGTATTGTTTGTTTTATGACCCTAGTCTTTTTGTGCAGTTCAAAGAGAGCCTTCCCTTCTGGGGAGTATTGGCTTTGAATGAAGGGGGAATGTCTGCCCATGGGGGAATTATCGGACTCATTCTCGCCTGTGCACTTTTCGCAGCGAAGACAGGAGTTCCTCAATTATACCTCTTCGACCTTGTGGCTGTGACGGCACCTGTGGGAATTTTCTTTGGGCGCATTGCAAATTTCTTTAATGGCGAGCTCGTGGGCCGCACGGCTCCGGCAGACTATGCTTTTGGAGTCAAGTTTCCCCATGATATTCTTAATTGGCCCGCTTATGAATTTTCAAAACTTTCATCTTTGTCCAATGTGACTTCTCAGGTAGGAATTTCAAGTGAGGAGTGGCTGAGGCTGGTAGATCAGTACCGGACTCAGCCCGAAGTGCAGCATCAAGTGACAGGGATTCTTTACAAAGTTATTGAACAAGTGCAGCAGGGCAATGTGGCTGTCATTCAGGCGTTGAGCCCTTTACTTGAACTCAGGCATCCTTCGCAGCTGTACGCAGCGGCCAGTGAAGGTCTTTTGATTTTCCTCGTGCTCTTTTTGTTTTGGCGCTCTCCGAGGACACCAGGAGTCGTGGGAGCTTTGTTTTTAGTCCTCTATGGATTGGCTCGCTTTGTGGGAGAATTTTTTAGAATGCCGGATCCACACTTAGGTTATCAATGGCTGGAGTTGACTCGGGGACAGTGGTTGTCCTTCGTTGTGATCTTGATTGGTCTTGTTTTCTTGTTTGTCTGGGGGCGTCGCGAGACTCTGCCATTCCCGGGTTGGGGCAAAGCTCAGTCTGTTAAAATTCACCGACGTGGTTAAATTTTTAAATGCTGAAGGAGTTCATAGCGGGGGACAGTTTTTTGCTCCCCTGTTGAGAGGTTCTTCAATGTCACGACCTTCTGATCCATCTCTGTGGAACCTAAAATCAGAGCAAAGTGAGCACCAAGCTTATTGGCTCTTTTCAGTTTCTTCCCGACATTTCCGCCGAGCATGGTTTCGGAGCGAATTTTGTGATTTCGAAGTTCATGAGAAATCTTCAAACATTCGGATTCTGTCATCTCCTCGGCGGCAATCACGGCCACTTGGAGTTGAGGTCTCTGGCCAAAATTGGGATCTGTGAGAAGTGCCAGCCGCTCAAGCCCTGAAGCCCAGCCAACACCCGGAGTTTTTTGCCCGCCCATCATTTCAATGAGACCATCGTAGCGCCCGCCCCCCAAGACGGTCGCTTGAGCTCCTAAATGAGTGGTCGTGAATTCAAAGACAGAATGAACATAGTAGTCGAGACCACGGACGAGATTTTTTTGATGCACAAAAGGGATGCCAAGAGTTTCAAGACCTTGCAGGACTTTGTCGAAAAATTTCTGCGAGTCAACGCTCAAAAACTCATGAAGGGCTGGAGCTCCCATAAGCAATTCTTGATCTTTTTTATCTTTCGAATCGAGGATGCGCAGGGGGTTTTTCTCAAGGCGCACTTGAGAATCTGGAGAGAGAGCTGCTTTAAATTTTTGTAAATACTCGACCAATCTCTCACGGTGCTTGGCGCGAGAATCACTGTCGCCAAGAGTGTTGATTTCTAATTGAATTTTGTCCGCAAGCCCCAAGCCCTTTAGAAAATCATGAGCCAAAGCTACACACTCAATATCTGTCTCTGGAGTTTCAAGGCCTAAAACTTCCACGCCGATTTGGTGGAATTGACGATAGCGACCTTTTTGGGGTCTTTCGTAGCGAAACATGGGTCCCGAGTAGTAAAAGCGAAGTGGCAGATTTTGCGCAAGGCCATTAGAGATAAAAGCTCTCGCAACTCCAGCTGTGCCTTCAGGTCTGAGGGTGAGGGATTCTCCGCCGCGATCTGTGAAAGTGTAAGTTTCTTTAGAAACCACGTCCGAACTTTCCCCAAGAGTTCGATGAAAAACTTCTGAGAATTCAAAAATGGGTGTAGTGATGGGTTCAAAGCCATAAGTTTGAGCTTTGGCAAAAGCGAAGTCGTCAATCGCTCTGAATTGTTTGGCAGTTTCTGGCAGGAGATCTTGGGTTCCACGGGCTGGCTGAAATTTCATAAGGAATACATATCGCTTTTAACGAGGTGTTTCAATGATATCCTTTGCTGGGGTAACCCCCTAGGATTGAGCCATGCAAAGAACAAAGATTCTTATTTTTATAGCTGCTTTTGTTGCTTCTGCGGCCCTAGGCTACCTGTTGTTTAAGGGCGGCTCGTCTCTGTCTTTGGGGGGGGCGGTTGAAGTGGACTGGCGCCTCTTGGGTGAGCTCGATTACATCACGGGCAAGGCCCCCAGCGAACTGCAAGCTTTAGACGGTCAGTTGGTGAGGATCCCTGGGTTTATGGTTCCTTTGGAAGATAACATGCGTTCCGTGGCAGAATTTCTTTTAGTGCCAAGCCCTCAGGCTTGTATTCATGTCCCCCCACCTCCGCCCAATCAAATGGTATTGATCGATATGCCTGCAGGAAAGGAAGTGGAAGTGCAGTGGGGTCCCATCTGGATTTATGGAAAGCTTCAGTTGAAAAGCAAACGTCATTTGTACGGAGAAACTTCGTTCACCATGATCGGCGAACGAGTGGAGTCTTATAAATAATGGCAGCCATTCTCCTGAAGAACCTTCAATTTAAATACCCTTCTTCAAAAACTTGGGTTGTGGATATCAAAGACTGGCAAGTTCCAGCCGGAGAAATGTGCTTTCTCTCGGGGCCGAGTGGCTGTGGGAAGAGCACTTTGCTGGAAATCCTTGCGGGGATTCAGAAAGAACAAGCCGGTGAAGTTTGGATCGGGACCACTGAAATGTCTCGGTTAAGTCCCCAAGAAAGAGATCGATTCAGAGCCGATCATTTAGGATATGTTTTTCAGTCCTTCAATTTGATCCCTTACTTGAATGTCTTCGAGAATGTGCAGTTAGCTTTGGAAATGAGTCCCCACAAAAAGCAAAAGGTCGCCAGTCCTCGAGCTAAAATCGATGAGCTTTTGCGGTCTTTGGGGATGAGTGATTTTCGAGACCGCGCCGTCACTGAACTTTCTATTGGACAACAGCAAAGAGTGGCTTTGGCAAGAGCTTTGATCGGGGAGCCTGAGTTGATTTTGGCAGATGAGCCAACGAGCGCTCTGGATTACGATCATCGGGAAAAATTTCTGCAACTCCTCTTTCAAGAAGCTCGAAAACTCAAAAGCACGGTGCTTTTTGTGAGTCATGATCGGACGCTGGAGAAACTGTTCGATCGAACGGTGGCTTTTTCTGAAATTTCAAAAGGGAGAACTTAATGTTTTTCCTTCACTTGGCTTGGAAAAGTCTTTGGAATCGTAAAATCACGTCTCTCCTGACCGTTCTCTCTGTGGCACTCTCCATCGCGCTGGTTCTCTCTGTAGATCGAGCAAAGCGAGCCAGTGAGGAAGGATTCACCTCCACAATTTCGGGGACTGATTTGATTGTGGGAGCTCGCAGCGGACCTTTGAATTTACTTCTGTACACAGTCTTCAATATGGGAAATGCCACGAATAATATTTCCATAGAGACCTACAACTATTTCAAATCACACCCGGCTGTGGAATGGACCATTCCCTATAGTCTTGGGGATAGTCACCGAGGTTTTCGAGTTGTTGGAACTGATGATAGCTTTTATGAGCATTATCGTTTTCGCAAAGATCGCCAATTAGAATTTGCTGAAGGGGCCAAAGCTCAAGGGATTTGGGATGTGGTCCTCGGAGCTGATGTCGCCGAGAAGTGGAATTATCAGCTGGGGCAGAAGGTTGTGATTGCTCATGGAATCACTAAAGGTGAAGGAATTCTTTTTCATGACGATAAACCTTTTCGAGTTTCTGGAATTCTCAAAAAAACAGGCACAGCCCTTGATCGATCTTTGTATATCACTTTAGCGGGTCTAGAAGCTGTTCACATTGACTGGAGCAATGGAGCGCAGCCCACACGAGAATCAGCAATTCCTCAAGATCAAGTGAGAGCTGAAGATTTAAAGACCACACAAATCACTTCGTTTTTCCTGAGGACGAAATCCCGAATTGAAACTCTGAGGCTGCAAAGAGAAATTAACACTTACGAAAATGAAGCTCTCTCAGCCATTATCCCAGGAGTCACTTTGGGAGAGCTCTGGCGAGGGTTGGAATTTGTGGAAGCTGTTCTTATTGCAATTGGTTGGCTCGTGATCTTTGTAGGTCTCGTTACGCTATTGATTGCTTTACTCACATCCTTGAACGAGCGTCGTCGCGAAATGTCCATTTTAAGAAGCTTGGGTGCTTCGCCGATGAAGTTAGCAAGTCTGTTAGTTGCTGAATCTTTTTTGCTGAGTGCCTTGGGAGTGTTGGCTGGGGTCGTCTCGCATGTCTTCAGTTTTTGGTTGCTTAAAGATTTTCTTGAGAATCAATTGGGACTCTATTTGACCGGGGCTTGGATTGGGTCTCAAGGCTGGCTGGCGATGAGTATGACTGTGGTTCTGGGAGCTTTGGTGGGTTTTTTGCCGGCCGTGCAGGCGCAGCGCAGAGCTTTGAAAGATGGGCTTTCAGTGAAGACTTAAGCCACTTTCACTTTGTCGGCATCGCTTTTTTCATAGTCCGAAAAAGGAGTCGTGATTTCCACCCACTGGCCATGTTCCTTGTAGCCGCGAACTTTAAAGAGCTTCAAAGGTTCTGATTTTCCTTTGACCTCCGCAGAACCTGCTTCTTCAAAGAGGAATTCTTCGGCCACCTTTTCAGAAACAGTTTCAGAGACAAGAAGATCAGCTCCAAAAGCTTTGGTCGAAGACTCGATTCTTGAAGTCATGTTCACAGTGTCACCGATCACAGTGTACTCCATGCGCTCAGAAGACCCGATGGTTCCCGAGATCGCACGGCCTGAGTGAAGGCCCATTCCAATCATAATCGGTGGCTGGCCTCGGGATTCACGTCGTTGATTGAGTTCCACCAGAGCTTTGCGCATTTCTAAACAAGCTCGCACGGCACTTTGAGTGTCACGATCTGTGGCATTAGGAGCTCCCCAGACAGCCATGATCGCATCACCTATAAATTTATCGACGACACCGCCATGACGATTAATAATACCCACCATGACTTCGAAGTATTCGTTGAGCATGGTGACGACTTCTTCAGGTGTTCTCTTTTCACTGAACGCAGTAAAACCCCGGATATCAGAAAAGAACACAGTCACTTCTTTGTTTTGACCACCAACACCAATGTCATTTTTGAGAAGATCTTCCGCCACTGAAGAGCCATGGAATTTGCTAAAAAGAGATTTCACTTTATCTCGTTCTTTGAGACCTTCCGTCATTTTATCAAATGCGATTGCGAGATCGCCCACTTCGTCTTTTGAGCGAACGAACTTGCGAGCTTTGATGTCAAAGTTTCCGCGGGCCACGTGTTGAATCATTTCTGCTAAGCGCTCAATGGGGGAAGTCAGCGTCATCGAGAAGAGGAAGATGAGAAACAAGGCCACTGAGATCATATAGCCTGCAATTTTGATGGCTTCCCGTTTAACGTTTTTTGCGGGTTCAAGGACGATGCTCTGTTTGATCTGTGAAACCACGATCACACCGAAGGCTAGATTTTTGACGAAAGCGCCAATGTAAGTTTCGCCGTCTTCGGGATCTTCAAAAGAGCTTTGTTTTTCTGGGAGGTCACCGCTCATTGCCTGCTGCATGATGGGGGAAGTCCTAAAGCTTAATCGAGCCAGCGCTTTGTCCTCCAATTGATGGGCGAGCAAAGTGCCTTGGCGGTCTGCTAAATAGTAAATCCGCTCAGAAACTTCGGTGAAAGGCTTTTGTAAATAAGAAAGTTTGTAATAAGCGAGTGCAATATGAGTAATGCTGCCATTTTCATCTTTCATCAGTGGAAGACCTAAGACGAACAAAGTGGGTCCCTTTGGGAGCGTCGCATTTCTGACTTCGATTTTTTTCTGCGCAACCGAGAGAAAAGGAAAGTTGAGGTTTTTTAATATTTGCTCCAAGTGAGTGACTTCAATTTTGTTTTCTTTGAAATACTCTTCTTTCCATTTTCTTTGAGTCAAGGTGTTTCCAGTGCTGGAAATTAGAAAGATTTCAAGGGCAACCAGAGATTTGTCTTTTTCGAAATTAAATTTTAAGTCCTCGGAACTTTGATCTTTCAGTAGGAGGGCTGCATTGATTTCCGTGCGCTCTTTGGCTGAGGTGAGTAAATTGTCAACATCGTTCGCGCGGGCTTTAGCTTGAGATTTATTGGCGTCCTCTTCACGCAAAACCATCGTGGTGGTGAGCTCCAGGGAAGAAACGTAAATGAAAAGAACAGTTGAAACAACGAGGAAACTCACGGTCAAGAATATCAGTTTGAAAGAGATAGGTATTCTCATAGAGCGTACTCCAAAAAAAGGTTCAAATAATGACCTTGAATTTCCACCCGGTTAGTTGAGCCTGAAGAGCTTTCATAGGAGAGAGAGTCATATCGGTAGGCATAGCCCGCCAGTGCCGTGGCTCTGCGAGAGAGCTTGTAGCTTCCCAAGAGTCCGACTTGAAAGGAAGGAGAAGGCTTTATGGGTTTTCCATTGGGAGTCGTGATTTTCACAAAGGTGAGATAGCCATGGCTATTCAATTGAAAGCCAAGCTTGGGCGAAAGAGCATACCAGTATTCGGCTCCATAATGAGCTCCGAGTCCTGAAACGTTGCTTGTTCCTTGATAGGTTTCAGTGATATCGGCTCGGACTTCTGGGATCTCTCGAAAGAAGATACCAATTTGTTGACGAATTTCGCCGCGGTCAGAAGTTTCTGAACGATGAAGAGCACTGATTTCACCAGTTCCAAAAGTGTGGTCTTTTCCGAAAATAGTAAATCCGGAGTAATCTACAATTCCTAAAATTCCCCAAGGTTCATCCGGATGTAAATAACCCGCTCCAACTCGACCTGTGCCACCCACCGCTTTCAGTTTGATATCCACAGAGCCCGATTCATTGTAGTCACCCACATACTGCATAGTTGTGATCAGGTAAGAAGCAATCGAGTACCAACCACGAGTGCGTTCAATACTTTCACGCATGGTTTCTGTGTATTGTGCGGCCGGGGAGCGGTCGCCTCCGCGCACGTTGAATTTGATCTCCGTGGGCTGAGAGGACTTTCTTAAATTCGCTTCGGCTCGCAAGATCATTCGATAACGTCCGCCGGGCCAGTTGGGATCAAAGACGATTTCTGTTGGCTGAAAATCTTGTTTGCTCTGCACCAATTCCCACTTTTTTGTTTCTGATTTCCAGCGAGAAATGACCAGGTCATACTGTTCAGCATGGGGAACGGCAGTCCAATTGAGGTCTCTCACCCAATCGTCTTGAGGAGCGTTCACTAGAGGTTTGGAAAGGGCAGCGCCAAGGACAGAGAACTGAGCAAGCTCAGAGAGGCTTGATGAAATTTCTGGTGAAAGATGAGCTTGGACGGTCCATTCAAATTGATCTGCCACAGGGAGTTTACCTGTCCAGCGAGGTGCATCCACTTTTTCTTCCGCTTTGAAATTCGATTTTTTTGAAGACAACTTGAGGGTGTAACTGGTGGCTCCGGGCACAGGATCCCAACTCAAAGATTGCTCGGCAAATTCAGCTTCTGAAGCTTGAAGTTGAAGATTTTGTGCAGGCTTTAAGTTTTTAGGTTGCTCGATACCGACCTCAAAAGCTTCTGGGGTTGACCATTGACCGGGGACGCCGCGGTGGTCGCGAGAGCGAACTCTCATCTGCCAAGATCCTGGCTCCAAAGGACCGCTCCACTGAGCTTCACTCACTTTGAAGTTCAGAGTTTCTTGAGGGGAAGACAGCTCGAGATCATAAGTCTTGGCTCCTTCGATAGGTTCCCATTCAAAGCTCACGCTTCGGCTGAACTCTTGAGCGAGTGAAAAACAAGGCACCATCAACAGAATAAGAATCAAGGTCTTCATCATTCCACTTTGATCCTCTTCAGTATTGGAGCTTGAATTCCACTGCTCTCAGGGACAATGATTTTCCTCGTATTTCCGCGAGTACTTTTCCTGCCATGTTCGTCGACGGCATAGATAAGAATTTGGTACTCGCCAGGAAGCAGATTATTGAGCTTTGTCGAGTTGCCTTTAAATCTCACTTTTTGAAGTTCTTTTCCTCTCGCATCGAGGAGTTGAAACCAGTATTCTTTGACCCCGGACAATTTTTCCCACGAAAGATCGAGCTGTCCGTCATTGTCGGCTTGGAAGTCCCCCGTAAGGGGGAGAAAGCGAGGTGCTTTCAGGAGTGGCTTGGGCTGTATTTCAAAATTTCTGAAGCTGCTGGAAGCGATCACTTTTTTGTCTTTATCTAGAGCTTCCACCATGGCGATGTATCGGCCTGGTTTCTTCAAAAGTGCTGTTTTTTGAGTTTCTTGGAGTTCAAAGCTTTCGGCTTGATCTGACTTGAGCTGCTCTTCGCTCTCGGCAATTTTTAGGCGCCACTCAGACACTTGGTCCTTTTGTTCTGTGACCCAAGCTAAATTAATCAGAGGACTTTCAAGATAGTACTCAGGAGCGGTTGGTACTGGAGTGATCCACCCAATCACCACTGGAGGCTTGGGGGGCGGAGGAGGAGCTAAATCCTGTTTCACTTGGAATTGATAGATTTTTGAAGTGATCAATTGAGGAATGCCTGGGTATCTCGCATTGATTCGATAAAAGTAAGCTCCCTCTTTCAGATCCAGCTGAGTGGCTGATTGCTGAGGAGAGTAGCTTTTTCGATGGACTGGCTGATTGAAAGTATTCTCTTTGCTGACTTCTAGAAGCACAGACTCAAGGCCTTCGGGAGTTGTCCATTTGAAATCCACCAGAGGTCCATTTTTGGCAAGGAGCCAATCGGTGCTCTCTTTTGGAGACAGCACTTGAGGGGTGTATTGGCCAATCACTTCTAAACGGTAGATCGAAGACTCAGCCAGAATTTCCCCTGAAGGGCCTTGGGCCACTAATTTCCAAAAGTGTCGCCCAGGAAGAAAACGATGTGTCAGTTGAGAGCTCGTAGAAACAGTTGAAGTTGAAGAAAGATTTTTTCTTGTTTTTCCAGTCCATAAAGTCACTGTTGAGCTCGAAGGAGCTCCTATCCATTCAAAGCCAATGTTTTCGATGGCTTCGGGATTGACGAAAAAAGGTTTCTCAAGAGAAGGCTTTAGAATCTGAAACTGTGAACTGCTCTGGCCTGCAGAAATCTCTTTGGTTTGTCCTGTCGCAGTTTCTAACTTTGCCGTTCCTTTGATCACTTGGACATCCAAAGGTTTGCCTTGGGTTTTTGAAAGTTGGGCTGTTGCTTTTGAAAGATCCACAACGCCACTCTCTGACTTCAACGTCAGAGCGGGGCCGTCGCTCGAAGATGAGGAGCCTTCTTTTTGTGCGACAAAAAAACTTCCGTCCAAAAGATCAAGGCTGATTTCACTTCTTTTGCCTTGAGAAATCAAAATGAGAGAGCCGGGCTCAAGATCCAAAAAACGATCTGTGCCAGAAAATTGAATTCGGACTTCTCCTTCGGCGGAGGTGCGGATCGCTTCGCCAGGAAAAAGAGCTTCACCAGAGTCAAGAAGTTGCCAAAGAAGGCGAGTCGTGGGTCTGCGATGGACATCTTCATTGATTTGCGTGACGTAAGCGATGGGCTTTTCATTTT
>JAJTIC010000112.1 GCA_021300175.1 Pseudomonadota bacterium | reverse complement strand
CCCACGGACCCTGGGCCTATGTTTTTTCCTTAAGCCCCAAGGATCTTCTGTTTAAGGGTGGCGAAACTCTGCTTTTAAAACCGGAAGTTCTTTCCTATTGGAAGAACTTTGGCTCCAGCCAAGACCGAGAACGCAGCAGTTTTTTAGAGACAATCTCCCCTAACTTTAATCGTTTGATTGTTTTTGATCCCCGAATTCCTCACGGAGTCACTCGGGTCTCAGGAGTGAGCGACCCTCGAGAAGCTCGCCTTGTCATTCATGGGTGGTTCACAGAACCAAAAACTTATTTGGATGGATATCTCCCTGAAGAAGCCGCTGAGTCTGCTCTCAATCAAGCTTTCGATCTGATTCAAGAACTGTGCGCTCAGGCTGAGCCTTTCGCAGGGACCTTGAGCCTTCAAGTGAAAGTCACGACTGCGGGCACTGTCAGTTCTGTGGTGCCAGCCACCAACACTTTGAAAACTCTAAATGGGGAAGAACCGAGGGTATTTCTGAAGTCGCTGTTGAAAATCTATTCAAAACTCAAATTCCCAAAATCTCGAGGGGCGACTCAGATGACGATCCCTTTGATTTTTCAATAATCCTTCCCTAAGCTGGAAAAATGAAAAAATATTTTTCACTGGATGACGTGCTCCTCTGGCTTGTGACTTTTGTTCTGGTGGGTTTTGTTGCTTTTGAAACTCCCCGGACCGTTTGGAACACGGAACCTGCCACGGGTGGCGACACTGCTTCTCACTTTTATCCTCTTCATGTTCTCGTGAAAGAGGGAATTCCGCAGCTTTCGTTGCGCACTTGGAATCCTGGGAACCTCATGGGAGAACCGCATCTTCTCCATTATTTCCCTGGGCCTTATTTGATCATGGCCCTCTTGAGTCTGTTCGTACCTGTGGGACTTGCTTTCAATCTTGGAACGATTCTTCCTTTACTTGTGTTTCCTCTCACCGTTTATGTGGGCCTACGAGGAATCGGCCTTCGGTTCTTTGGAGCCCTCGTGGCTTCTTGCTTGGCAGTTCTCTTTACCTTCAACGAATCTTTCTCGATGTGGGGCGGAAACAATATGTCTCTGCTGGCAGGACAATTTGCCCACATGTACGCGCTTAATTTTCTTTTTCTAACGCTGGGACTCATCGGCTATGAACTGCGGCAGCAGCAAAAGCTGTATGGATCCACACTTCTCGTCATGGCTGTTTGTATCAGCCACTCGTACATCTTGCTGCTGATTCCTTTTTTCTTCCTGAGTTTCATTTTTACTTTCCCTTTGCAAGATTCGGGAAAGATGGACTTACAAGGAAGCGAGTCCAAGTGGGGAAGATTTAAATATCTGTTTTGGGTTGGTCTTTGGGGACTGATCCTGAGCCTTTGGTTCATAGTTCCACAGGTCCTCAATGCCCCATGGACCACCGGCAATCCCATGACTTGGTATTTTGAAAATTTTTGGAAGGATGTTTTCCCAGAAGCTTGGAAGCCCGTTTTTATTGTTTTTGCAATCCTTCTTCCTATCCTCACCTTTTTTGCCGGTCGTGATCGCACGCTACTCAAGGAAATTCTTATCTCTCTTGGTTTTTGGCTGATTCCGACTTTGGCATGTGTTCTCATGTTCTTTGTTTTCCCAAAATTGGGCCTCGTCGATGCTCGAGTGATCCCGCAGATTCAGCTTTTTCTATTTCTGCTCATGGGGATTTGGATGGGCCTTCTCCTCGAGCGATTTCCAAAAATACTCTCTTGGTTCCTTCTCGCAGGAACTTGCATTGCCATTTTGTTTTGGACTCATCTCAATATCAAAAATTATCCTCACTGGGTGAAGTGGAACTATAGTTCTTGGAGCGCAAAACCCAAGTATCAAGAGACTCAAGAAATGTTTAAATTTCTAAAAGGTGATTTTTCTCAAGCTCGGGTTGCAAACGAACACAACCCGAGCCTGAATGATGCTGGGACAACCCGAGTTTTTGAAATGACACCCTATTTTGCGGTACGAGCCACAATGGAATCCTTGTACCAGGAGGCTGCGCACACCGCGCCCATCACCCACTGGCTGCAGGCTCGCATTTCTGACAAGCCCTCGTGCCCCATTCGAGGCTGGGACTGCCCAAGAATGGACTTCAAAGGCCTCGACGTTCAAATGAAAATTTTAGGAGTTCAGGATCTCATACTGACGAGCCCCGAAGCTTTTTCAAAAGTTGCAGAGAATCCAAAACTTCAACTCGCTTATCAAAGCTCTTCCTTGAGATTGTATCGCCTGAATGAACCTCTGCGACTGGTTGAAACGCTTGCTCAAATGCCTGAGATCTCTTTCTCCGAAGGATTTCAGCGCCGATTTCTCGAGTGGCTTAAAAACTATCAACCTGGAACTGCAGCTCTCTTAGTGCCTCGAAGTAAGAATTTTCAGATGACGGAAAGTCTTTTGGATCCTGAACAAAAATGTCAACCCCAAGTCAGCGCTGACTACAATCGCATCACCTTGAAAACGAGCTGCCCGGGGAAATTACACGTCTTGAAATTCACTTATCATCCCGCCTGGAAAGCTTCTGGAGGTGAAGATCTACAGATGATCTCACCAGGATTTATAGCCTTTGTCCCCGAAAGTGAAAACGTTGAACTCAAGTTTGGCCCAAGCTTCAGCTGGTATGTCGCAAGCCTTATTTCCTTGATTGCTTTTGTATATTGGTATTTGCAAGCTTGGGCAAAAACGAGGAATAAAAAGTTTTAGTACTTTTTCACATTTAGCGCTTTGGATTCCGCTTTAGCAAAGAAGCTTTCCAGAAGACTTTTCTTTTCTTCTCCATTGACGGGCCTTGCATCTCTTTCATGCTTTTTCAAGTGCGCATCCGTAATTTCAAGGAGAAACCGAGAAGGGCTCACCGGCTTTATTTGCCCATGCCGTTTTCGCGTGCGACAACGAGTCAAGATTAAATGCTCCTCGGCCCGAGTGAGCCCTACATAAAACAATCGTCGCTCTTCATCCACGTCAGTTCCTAAAGTACGGTGAGGAATCAGATCTTCTTCCACACCAATGAGCAGCACCACTGGGAACTCAAGACCTTTGCAAGCATGCAAAGTCATCAAAGAAACTTCGTTGCTTTCTTCTTCATCTTCCCGATCTCTGAGCTCCATGGAATCTAAAAATTCTTTCAAAATTTTTTCAGAGCGTCCTGCTTTGGCTATAAACGAATCCAAAATTCTGCCGACGACTTCCACGAGGATCCATTTCTTATCACCCGCTGTGGCATCAGAACTCGTGTGAAACAAGTAGTCTCTGTAGCCCATGTCTCGAAATATTTTTTCAAGATTACCACCCACACTGCGACCTTCAGAAGAATCAAGGAGCCGCTGGGGAAAAGATTTCAGAAGATCTAAGAAACGAGAGATCGCCTCACCGGCTTTGTCATTCACGCCCGCTTCTTTCCAGTGATAGCAGGCTTTGATAAATGAAACTTTGTTGGTTAAACCATACTGCACGAGTTTTTCGAGACTGGTATCTCCAATTCCGCGCGCTGGTGTGTTCAGGATTCTTTTGACCGCGACATCGTGTGGAGCCATTGCGGCTCGAATGTATCCCAAAACGTCTTTGACCTCTTTACGGTCAAACAGGGCGGTACCGCCAGAGACCGTGTAAGGGATTGAATTGGTCCTCAAATTGCTTTCGAGAAAGGCCGCCTGAGAATTACTTCGATAAAGGACTGCGATATCTTGGTATTTATATCCTTTGTTGATGAAAGCCTTGATCTCACGACAAACAAACTCAGCTTCTTCTTCTTCGGTTTGCATCACAAAAAGTTCCGGCAGTTCCCCGAGCTCAGTGCTCGGGCGAAGAACTTTGCCATGGCGATTTTTATTTTTTGCGATCACATCGTTGGCAAGCTCAATGATTTTTCCTGTGGAGCGATAGTTGCGCTCTAGTTTGACGACCTGGCATGGGGCATAGCGCTTTGGAAACTGGAGAATATTTGAAACTTGAGCTCCTCGCCATCCATAGATCGATTGATCATCGTCGCCGACCACAGCCAAGTTGTGATACTTTTTTGCCATCAAATCAATGAGCTTCATCTGAAGATCATTGGTATCTTGAAATTCATCCACCATGATAAAGCGATATTGATCTTGGACTTTCTCCAAAACTTCGGGATGATTTTTCAGGAGCTCATAGGGCTTAATGAGAAGACCTTCGAAATCCACCACACCCATCAGATCCAATCGCTTCACAAATTTTGGGTACAAGACTTCAGCAAGTTCATGGTACTCGTCTTGAGCTTCAAGCTTTGCTTTACCATGGGTGCGCAGATAGTTGATGAGATTAAGAAGTTTATCCGTATCAAACTTATCTTTTCCAGAGATGGCCACATCACGCATGAGCTCTTTGAGAATGCTCTGACAATCAGAACTGTCGACGACTCCAAATTGTGCAGGGAGCCCTGCTTTTGCAGAATACTTTTTCAAAAGCTGTAATCCAAAAGAGTGAAAGGTTCCGGCCCAGATCCCTTTGGCGGAATCCCCGAGTTTATGACTGACCCTGGATTTTAATTCTCGAGCCGCTTTGTTGGTAAAAGTAAGAACACAGATCTCATCTGGGCGCGCCACTTTCTCGGCGATCAGACGACCGGTCCGCGAAACCAAGACTGTTGTTTTTCCCGAGCCAGCTCCTGCCAAAATAAGCAAAGGTCCTTCTTGGTGAAGGACCGCTTGAACCTGCTCAGGGTTCAGCCCCTGAGTCCACATGGATTACTGCCTGTTATGAACGAGAGCTCGAACTTCGTCAGCAAAGACCACTTCGATCTTGTCTGCATAGGAAAGGCGCACAAAACCATCTCCGAACTTTGGGTGACTGATCTTTGTGTTCTGTGGAAAATTGGATTTCATCGAATACTTCAAGGCCTCACCTTGAACTGAAGCCATGAGATTATTGTACTCATCGGTGTGAGCGTTCTTCTTTGCTTGAGCAGCTGCTTCTTTTCTTTTCGCAGCAGCTCCCGCCAACTGACGAGGCTGAGGATTCTTTGAAGGCAACTTGTAAGTTTTCTGAGAACCACAAACTTCGCACTTTACTTTCGCTGAAGTTGCCGACGTGTGCGCCACCACCACAAAATATCGCTCACAAGCGCATTTCTTACATTCGAGGTGAATTGTCTTTGCAACGGGTGGTAACGTCATCTCTGCCATAGATTCTCCTTATGATTCTTTCAGTCTATAGACATCTAAGGCTTCTGTCAGTTTTTTACTGGCAATATCTGCACTGCTCAAATAATAAGGCCCAGATCCCGACTCGATCTTTTTCTGGAGGGAAATCATACTTTGTTCATCCTTGGGATCGATCTGAAAGCCCGCTGGACCATACTTTTCCAAAAAAGCAAGGTCCGGCTCTCGGGTAAAGAACTGCTCCCAGCAATGAGTGTCCACATCGACACGATAGGTTATCGTCTTTGCGTGACTATGAACGGGCGTGTAGGCAGTGAAAATCTCCATAGGACCGTAATGAGAGTGCAGCTTCAACGCTGGATTCCCCCACTGAGTCATTCCTAAACAAGATTCGACATTGGCATACCAAAGGCTGAAGGCTTTCGATAAAAATCCAAGGCCATAGAAGCGCTCCTGCTCTGGCAGTAAAGAATTAATGGCGCATAAATTGTGAGCCACCCACTGCCCCTTGGCCATGGTCGGAATAATGATAAATAAAGATAGTGGAGTCCACTCAAGCTCTGTCGTGCGGGTCATGACCTGTCTGACAGCTTCAGGCAGAGCTGAGTTCCGCATCGCAAATCCACCCACAAAACCTGGGATGACGGCACAGTCATAGAAGACCCAGCGGGGCATGGCCATATTGGAGGGTCCAAAAGCTCTTTCTTCAATGAAGTAAATCTGTTCGGCAAAATTCAAAGTCTCTAAATCCAAAGGATTGTAAATCACCGGATCCATGGGAAACCAGTTCAAGCGATGGCGAGTGCCTGGTTGTCCAATCCGATTATCGGGTCGAACAAAAACATAAGGGCGAATGTCCCCACTCGCTCCCCACTTTTGGTACCAGTCTGCTTTTTGAAGAATCTTTGGAATCTTATACATTAGCTCAAAGGACCAATCATTTTCTCTGGCCGCACCGCTTGGTCAAACTGCTCCGCTGTCAGAAGCCCGAGCTTGATCGCTTCTTCTTTGAGTGAGGTCCCATTTATATGGGCCGTTTTTGCAATTTTAGCAGCGTTATCATATCCAATGTGAGGATTGAGAGCGGTCACCAGCATCAGTGAATTGTCCAAGTGCTTCTTGATTTGAGCTTGGTTGGCCTCGATGCCCACCAGACAATTGTCTGTGAAACTTTCCATGGCATCAGCGAGCAAACGTACAGAATTCAGAACATTGAACACGATGACGGGTTTAAATACATTGAGCTCAAAGTGTCCTGTGGCCCCGCCAACAGCCACAGCAGCATCATTCCCGATCACTTGAGCACAGACCATGGTCATCGCTTCGCTTTGTGTAGGGTTCACTTTCCCGGGCATGATGGATGAGCCAGGCTCGTTCTCAGGCAAAAGCAGCTCTCCAATCCCACAACGAGGGCCGCTCCCGAGCATGCGAATATCATTGGCAATTTTCATGAGTGAAACAGCCAAAGTCTTCAAAGCTCCACTCACTTCGACCAAAGCATCATGGGAAGCCAAAGCTTCAAATTTATTTTCTGCGGAAACGAAAGGAATTTTTGTCTCTGCAGCGATCGCCTGAGCTGCTTTCACTGGAAAGTCAGGATGCGTGTTAAGACCTGTCCCTACCGCAGTTCCTCCGAGAGCCAGCTCATGCAAATGAGGTAATGTATTCTTCACTCGTGCGATGGAGTGCTTCATCTGCGTGGCATAGCCAGAGAACTCCTGACCTAACGTCAAAGGGGTCGCATCCATCAGATGAGTTCTTCCAATTTTCACAATGTCTTTGAACTCGTTTTGTTTTTTCACCATGGCTTGATGCATTTTTTCAATCATAGGGAGCAAACGATGGTGGATCTGATCAGCCACAGCGATGTGCATGGCTGTCGGGAAAGTGTCGTTCGAGCTTTGCCCTTTATTCACATCATCGTTGGGGTGAACGTCCTTAGCAGGAAGTTTTAAGCCCATCATTGTCATCGCCCGATTGGCGATGACTTCGTTGGCATTCATATTGGTTTGCGTGCCTGACCCTGTTTGCCAAACCACCAAGGGAAAATGAGCATCAAGCTTGCCGTCGATGACTTCATCCGCAGCTTTCAAAATGAACTCTGCTTTTTTCTTATCTAGTAGACCCAAGTCAGCGTTTGTCTTTGCCGCACACTTCTTGAGAACTCCCAAAGCCTTAATCATTTCTCGGGGGAAACGATCTCCGCCGATTTTAAAGTTTTCGCGGGATCGTTGAGTTTGAGCTCCCCAGTAAACATCAGCTGGAACTTTCACTTCACCCATCGTATCTTTTTCAATGCGAAATTCAGTGCTCACTCTTTTCTCCTTAAACATTTCTATGAACGTCTCTGACGCTTGCCTGATCTGTCGGGAAGATCACGAGCTCTTGGATGTTCACGTGTTTTGGTCTCTGGATGGTCCACAAAATAGTCTCTGCGATATCTTCGGCAGTCAAAGGCTTCATCCCTGCATAAACAGCTTTCCCTTTGGCATCATCTTGGAGGCGAACTTGTGAAAACTCTGTTTCCACCATCCCCGGCTCAATATTGACAACCCGCACACCAGTTCCCAAGAGATCCATTCGCAAACCTTCGCTGAAAGCTTTTACGGCGTGTTTGGTCGCGCAGTAAACAGCCCCTCCCGGATAAGTCCATCTTCCTGCCACCGATCCTAAGTTCACGATGATGCCTGCTTTATTTTTAAGCATTTTCTCAGAGATAAATCGAGTGAGGTAAAATAGACCCTTAATGTTGGTGTCGATCATCTGATCCCAGTCATCCAGACGAGCTTCCGGCACTTTCTCGACCCCGCGAGCCAGGCCTGCATTATTTACCAATACCTCGAGCTTGCTCAGCACTGAATCCTGAATCCTGCAAAAGCTTTCTACTTGAGTCCTCTCCGAAATATCAAAGGTTCCCAAAACAACTTCTTGATGAGGCCTCTCTGCCTTCAAGGCCTTTTCGAACTGCTGAAGGCGCTCTTTTCGACGAGCCGTGAGAATGAGCGAATAACCCTGTTGCCACAAAAGCTTGGCCGTGGCTTGGCCGATCCCAGCAGAGGCCCCGGTCACTAAAGCCCATTTCATCGATTGCACGTCTACCCCCTCAAAAAACAAACCCCAGCAATTTTCTCCGGGCTCTATCCTATCTTGATTTTGAATCAGCGCAAGTCGAGGTGCTTAATCAAGTCTCTCATTTTGTGAACAGTTGACGTCTCCGCCAAACTCAGTCAAACAAAGCCATGGCAAAGATATGGCTCATGAAATCTGAACCGGATGTTTATAGCATTGATCAGTTGATCAAAGATAAAACGACATGGTGGACTGGGGTTCGAAATTATCAAGCTCGAAACTTCATGATGAAAGAGATGCAATTGGGTGACATCGTTTTGTTCTATCACTCAAACGCTGAACCACCAGGGATCGCAGGCCTTGCAAAAGTCACGACCCTCGCTCAGCCGGACCCATCCCAGTTCGACAAAAAGTCAGAGTCCTTTGATCCCAAGGCAACAGCCCAAAAACCCAACTGGTTTTGCGTTGAAGTGGGATTTGAGCGAAAGTTCAAAAATCTGATCTCCTTGGATGAGCTAAGGAAAAATTCCAAACTTCAAAATCTTCTGGTCCTGAAAAAAGGACAACGTCTGAGCATTCAACCCGTCGAGAAAACGGACTATCTTGAAATCTTGAAAATGGAGAAAAAGTGAGACTCTTACTGGCTCCTATGGAAGGTGTGGTGGATTGGGTCCTCAGAGACACCATGACTTCCTTGGGTGGCATTGACCAGTGTGTGACCGAATTTGTCAGAGTCACGACAACTCTCCATCCCAAAATCATCTTTCATCGCTACTGTCCTGAACTTCACACGGGCTCAAAAACTCGCGCAGGCACTCCCGTCTTTGTGCAACTTTTGGGGGGCCAACCAGAACCCATGGCGGCCAATGCAGCTCGGGCTGCCGAAATGGGTGCGGCAGGAATTGATATTAATTTTGGCTGTCCTGCAAAATTGGTGAACCGTCATGATGGCGGGGCCGTTTTACTGAAATCTCCCAACCGTGTTTTCGAAATCACCCGCGCTGTTCGTGCGGTCGTGCCTCCGCACATTCCAGTCACGGCTAAAATTCGTTTGGGTTTTGATGATCCTTCCATGTGTCTTGAAAATGCCATGGCCGCACAAGAAGCAGGGGCTCACTGGCTGACGGTCCACTGCCGCACCAAAGTCGACGGTTACAAGCCTCCAGCCTATTGGGAGTGGATTCCAAAAATGCGAGAGAAGGTCAGCCTTTCCCTCATCGCGAACGGCGAAGTGTGGACCGTTCAAGATTATTGGCGCTGCCGAGAAGTCTCAGGCTCTCAAGATGTGATGATTGGCCGTGGGGCCATTGCAAGACCCTTTCTGTTTAATGAAATTCAAAGATCGCACGGTTCTCAAATCGAGGCTTTTCAAGAAGAAAAAAAGTGGCCTGAAATTAAGCCGCTCCTTCCTCAGTTTTTCCTGGCTTCGAAAGACTTTAAATCCCCCTGGTTCGCGCAAGCTCGCACGAAGCAGTGGCTTCGACAACTGTCCCTTCAACATCCTGAAGCGAAACCTCTGTTTGACGAAATCAAGGTGATCCATAATCCCCCTCAATTTGAATCCACCCTTCAGCGCCTTACCTTGAAAAATTGATGATCCATGGGCCTTGCAAGTAATCAAAGCTCATCTTTTGAGGACAATTCGAGTTGAGAGCCGTCCCAAAGCTTTCTCTGAAAAAAAACAGACATGAGTGAAGTCCCTCACATACCACCATCTTGAAAATTTCGGTTTTTCGAAAATTTGAGTCATCACCCAAATTTTCCCCACCGAAGACTTTTGATCTAAGAGAGCCTCCATGTTTTCAATTTCTTTGCGAGGTTTATAGAAGTGCTCAATAGCTTCGGTGCACACAATCAGATCGAACTTCCCTTGGGGCTGTTGAGGCGCAAAAAACGGATCATAAACTTGAACATGGTGTCCATGGCCTTCAAGGATTTGAGCTAAAACAGGATTAGGGCCACAGCCATAATCCAAGATGCGAAGCGAAGGTTGCGCCGGATCTGCAAGCTCTCGCCAGATGGGCTTTAAAAAATTTCGATAACCTTCATCTTCAATTCGATTTTGATGCGTTTCGTACCTTTTTTTTTCGACTTCAGGCAGCGCTCGGCAGGCAGCATCCACGAACGCAAACTCACAAGATTCACAGAACCAAAACGTATCTTTTCTCTCCTGATGAGACAGGGGCTGAAGCGCTGTTGTATTGCAAATGAGACAAGAAACTGACACCCATCAGGCATCCCATAGAATTCTAGGCCAAACAAGAGTTCTTTGATAGACTCGAAGACATTGAAAAGGAGTTTTCAATGTCTTCCAAAGTTGTGATGTACACCAAAGATCCCTGTCCCTACTGCGATCGTGCTCGAACCTTTTTAGAAAACAAAGGTGTGACTATTGAAGAAATCGACCTCACAGGAAAAGAAGATGAGATCAACGAGATAAAACTAAAAACAGGCTGGCGAACTGTGCCGATTATCTTGATCAATGGAAAACTGGTTGGTGGCTACACTGATATTAAAGCCCTCGAGGAAGAAGGAGAGCTCGATAAACTCTTAGGAATCTCGTAAGACTTGGGACCGTGAGTTCTCTGTTTCAAAACCCTCAAAATGCTTCCCAGCTGATTCTTTTTTCGAACAGTGGCCACCTTTTATTCCCATGAAAGGTGGCTTTATGAAGCTCGATAAACAGATGGTACTGCGGTGTTTAAAACCAGAAGAAAATTTCCAACTGATTTCGGACTTTTTAAAAGTCCCCCCGGAAGATTTCTCCCGGGGTAGGTAGGGACCGGGATCACAAGGAGGTGTGATCCCTTCAATTATTAACCAATCATTTTTAATGCTAAACTTGGAATCTGATTAGCTTGAGACAACACGGAAGTCGAAGCTTGCAAGAGAACATTGTTTCTTGCACTTTCTGCGGCACTTTGGGCTACGTCGGCATCTCGAACTCGTGAGTTGGCCGCTGACAACATCTCATGCTGAACCCCCAAGTTGTCCACTGTGCTCTGGAAACGATTCTGGAGAGCTCCGAGGTTAGCGCGATAGGAAGCAATTTTCGCCTGGGCATCATCCAGAGTTTCAAGGGCACCCTGCGCTCCATCTTTTGATGTGAAGTCCAAGCTTGCGACATCAAGATTTTCCGCCGTCGTGTTTAGAACCGAGGAGTCAAATGAAATTCGATCTTCAAAGTTATCGTTGTTAATGCCAACCTGGATCTGAAAGTTTTGCCCAGAGCCGTCCAACAAGTTTGTTCGCCCAAAACGAGTGGTTCTAGCGATTCGCTCCACTTCTTGCGCCAATTGTTGAACCTCTGAGTTAATATATCCCCGCTCACGATCACCCACCGTATCAGAAGAAGCTTGGATTCCCAGCTCTCTCATACGTGTCAAAATATTAGAGACTTCCGTCATTCCGCCTTCAGCCACCTGAACCATGGAAATCCCATCGTTAGCATTTCGGGTCGCTTGAGAAAGTGATCTAATCTGTGATTTTAAATTCTCTGAAATTCCGAGACCAGCAGCATCGTCGGCTGCTTTTGTGATACGACTACCTGAAGAAAGTTGTGCAAAAGTCTTTTGGATCTCACGCTGTGAGTTCACCAATGTTCTTTGTGCATTTAGTGAAGAAACGTTTGTTGAAATTCTCATTCCCATGACGGGCCTCCTTAAAGTTAAGTTCTCGTCCTAAAAAAGCTGTCCCCTCGCCATTACCTCTATGGACCAGGGCGCAAGCCGCGCATTCCGTCGCGCCGGGTTTTTGAACACGTTGGAGATCTCTTCAGTTCACCGGATTTGATTGAGATTTATTGCAATCCCTGAAGGCTCGCGCAGTCACTCACTCACCTTCTCTCATCCAAGCTTTCTGATTTGATCAGCTTGCATGCCTAGTTCATCGGCGAGGCTAGGGCTTGCTTTAGTCTCGTCGAGTAAATCTAGACCATAGTCATAAGCTTTCTAGACCTTGGGCCTGCGCCTCGGCCTCCTTAAGTCTTGAATTCCATGCTTTGGTCGAGAAATTTTTCTCGATCAGTGCTTTGTCTAGTCTGCCTCGACAGAGTCTAAAGGCTAGTCTTGAATCTATTCTCTGAGATCCGTGCGAGGATTCATTTCCTGAGGGACAGAGAAGAACTCTAAGAGGAACTCTCGTTGTCGCTGATAGGTTTCAGCTCGCGCAGTGAGGGCGAAAAGAGCATGACCAAATTGCAACCACACGCAGGTCATCTTGACGTGAAATCGAAACTTTCGAATTCCATAACTTTCCGGGAAGTACTCTTCACAGTAATCGAGAAATCGCAAAAGACTTCGTCCATACTCAGCTCCTTCTTCAAGAGCTGTTCTTGGCGCTTCTCTGCGATCTCCAGTTCGAGAACTAAACACTCCACCCTGAGGAATTTCAAAACCTAAATCTTCAGCAAGTTGCCACATCATCCACGGCCTTGCCGCCAAAGCTCGCCCTGACATGACGAGATCACAGCCTGTTTGAGATTTCATCTCGATCACATCTTGCCAAGTTTGAATATCCCCATTCCCGATCACCGGAACAGACAACTCCGATTTCAATTTTTTTATTTGCTCCCAATCTGCTAAACCCCGACGTTTCTGCCCAGCTGTGCGAGGGTGCAGCGTGATCCACGACGCACCTGCCTCCACGAGACCTTGGCAAAAGTTCTTCAGATAGGAAAAATCGTTCTGGTTGCCTGCCCTCAACTTAACGCTCACAGGGAGGTTTGATGCTTTCACAGCCATACTGACAACTTGAGCCGCATAATCAGGATCACCCATCAAGGCCACACCGTAGTTGTGCTTAAGGGCTTTCTGCACGGGACAACCCATGTTAATATCAATTCCAATAGCTCCCCAGTTCTTGAGCTTTTCAATACTCAATCGAATGGGCTCTTCCTCATTTCCCAAAATCTGCGGTACGATCCCTGTCTCTTGAGGTCCTTTTTTTGTTTCAAAAGTCTCACCCAAAGTTTCGCGAGGAATTTTACGTGAGTTCAACATCTCGGTGGGCCAAATGGTTTCCACTTGGCTCGGCATATAATCTCTCACAAGCAAACGCAAAGCCACATGACTCATCCCCACCATGGGGGCGAGCACCAATGGAAACTGAATTGCCTGAATTTGTGGAGATGGACTTTGCATCAGACTCTTTTAGGCTTTTCAAAAGCAAATGGAAAGCCTAACTTAAGTAAATGCCCCCCGTTTTTGATCCTACTCAAAAAATAGGCATCGTAGGTGGCGGCCAGTTGGCTCGCATGCTCTGCTTGAGCCTTCATCAGCATGGATTCAATCCGTGGGTTCTCAGTGAAAGCCCCCAGGATCCAGCCGCCCAAGTGGTGAGAAATTGGATTGAAGGCAACCCTCGAGACCCAAGAAAACTTCAAGAATTCACTCGCAAAGTGGACCTCCTCACTTTCGAGTCCGAGTTTATTTCACCAGAGCCACTTTTTCCTCTTGTCGAAAAGACTTTTATTTTCCCTTCACCAATCCTCATGAAAGCCATCCAATTTCGACATTCCCAAAAGACTCTTCTCAATAAATTTGAAATTCCGACGGCTGAATTTTGGCTTTGTGAGTCAGCTTTGGATTTGCAGAAAGCTTGGGTCCAGTCAAAGGGGGAGCTTGTTTTAAAAACCCT
>JAJTIC010000070.1 GCA_021300175.1 Pseudomonadota bacterium | reverse complement strand
AGGAGCGAAAAGCCAAATATAAATAGAACCAGAACGCCAATTCTCCAAAAGGGCCCGAGTGCTACTTTCGTAAAAAGATTTTCAAGAGCCTGGAAGACTTGATCTACTTTTCCAGCAGCTCTTGGTTTAATCACTCTGGCTGCCACTAATGGCGCAAACCACAAAGTGATAAAGTAAGACGCAACCAGGGTAATCATTGCGACCAAAGGAAGGGCGGTCACGAAATCTGCTGTGCCCCCTTGCGCCGAATACATTGGTAAGAATGCACAAATCCCGGTTAAGGTGGCAAAAGCCATGGGCCATTTTAAATTTTCAGAAACGCTCATCGCAGCATCATCAGGAACTTCCCCGTTATTGATTCGATTTTGCATCTGATCCACAACAACCACCACATTATCGATAAACTGTCCGATGGAAATGATAAAAGCAGCAATGGAAATTTGATGGAGAACACCCCCACTCAAAAAATAAATGAACAGCCCAACAAGTGAGATCACCGGAACCATAAGAGTCACCAACAAAGATGTTGTGGGCCCCATCAAAAAGACAAGAATCAAAGCAATGAGCCCCATTCCTGTCAAAAGAGACATCATTAAATCAGAAATTCTCTCGCTGGTTCTTTCGGGCTGGTAAGCGACGATGTCAATCTTCAGTGGACTAACTTTCTCCGAAAAATTCTTCGTTGAATTGAGGATCCGAGCTCCAAAGGACTCAATATTTAACCCCTCCTTTGCCACAATTCCAAGACCGATCGCTGGCTGACCGTTCCAACGGAAAATATTTTGCGGTGGATCTTGCTCTATTCGTCGAGAAGTGGAGAAATCTTTAAGCCTGACTGTGGTAAAATTTCGTGTCTCAAATTTTAAATTCTCAAGCTCTTCAATCCGACTGAGATCATTCGATTGATCAATGACAATTCGATCCCCGCCATTCAGAAGAAAACCCGTCTGCGCCCCGGAATTTTTTTGCTGAATTCCATCTATCAACTGGAGAATTCCAAGTCCTAGATCAAACATCTTTTTCTCATTCACTTCAGTTCTGATCTCTAATTGGGGACTTCCAAAAACTCGGACCTCCGCCACTTCTGAGTTCTTAAGAATCTCATCTTTCAGCTTCTGTGATGCATCGATCATTTCTGGATAGGCTCCACCTGTGATTGCAAGAATCACGGATTCGATATCAAGCACTCCATAATCAAGAACAGGAAGATCGATGGACCTCGGCATGAGGGGGCGACTCCGCTCCATAGCTCTTTCAACTTCCCGCCAAGCCAAAGGAATATCCTTCACTGAGTCAACAAGTTCCAATTGAATGATGGCGACATTGAGTCGAACTTCCACCAAGATTTCCTTGAGCTCCTCAACTTTTCCCAGTTCATCTTCAAGTGGACGGACCACTTGTCGTAAAATTCTTTCTGGGGTAGCGCCCGGCACTATGACCCTAATCAATGCATTTCTTTTTTTGATGCGAGGGTCCTCTTCTCTAGGCATCAGAAAAAAAGCCATTACTCCCAGTAGAACCAGAACGGTGGTGATGAAAAAGATAATTCGCCGATTTTGCATAAGACCCTCACTAATATGTGTACATCGTACACTTATAAATTTACAATGTATACATAAAAATGTATACATTAGATTTAGAACTTGTAAAGCTGCGATTGGACGGGGATAATAAGAGCATGACTCAGACCGAGAAAAAGCCTAAGAAAAAACAAAAAGGTTCCTATCAGCATGGAGATCTGAAGGAATCCTTGCTCAGAGCTGCTTTTTTGACGATTAAAAAAACTACGGAGGTTCATTTCTCGCTCAGGAGCCTTGCAAAATCAGTAGGCGTCACACCGATGGCGGCCTATCGGCATTTCCCTTCCAAAGAGTCTATCTTGTTAGAAATTGCGCGGGATGGCTTCGGAAAGCTTAGTCAGAGATTCGAATCAGTTCTGAAAAAGGATCCTTCTGATCTTCAGGCGATTGGAATCGCTTACGTGGAATTTGCTCTTGAAAACCCTGTGTATTTCAAGGTGATGTTTCATCCTGATCTGCAGGGCAGGAGTAAGAATAAGAAAAATCTTCTCAAACCGCGGCCAGAAGATGAAAGGGCCTACCAGCTGCTTCTTAACTGCGTGAGCATCAATCAACAAAAAGGGCGATTTAAAAACAAGGACACGGAGGCGCTGGCGATTACCGCATGGTCCACCGTGCATGGGCTAGCAACACTCTTAGTGAACGGAAATCTTGATTCCAAGTACTGTTCGGATCTGAAACTCTCACGGAAAGTCATTGAGCAGACGACAGCTCTCAGCATTCAGGGCCTTAAAAATTGACCCAAATTAGGCCCTTGTCTACATTTTCGACACTCCCACTTAGTCGGCATCGATTTTTAGGCTTTAGAGGTCGATATTGGAAATTGCAGAGCGAAAAGAGCTCGGAGGAAATTTATGAAACCCAAGAGCAGAAATCTTCTATTGACATGCATGCAGATCGGATTCCTCGGCTTCCCCATCATGAGCTCAGCGATGGAGTTTGGCGATCTTGAAAGAGGGCTTCTCAATTGTCACTATATCAATTTTTTCCAGCGCCCTCAACTTTTAGAAAAAGGCTTTCAAGTGCCCGACGAAGACCTTTGCGAGAATTATCTTCGTCGGGCACAACAGAAAACTGATCTAGAAAAGAGCCCACAAAAGAGAGATCAATTTTCAGAAATCTTTCCGACTTACTCTGCAGTGCTTCGGGATCTTGGCGTGAACAGTTCAGAGATGTTAAGATCGACGAACCTCTTGGGTCCTGTTCATCAGCAAAAAGCCGAAAAACCTTTTAGGGTGGCGGCTTTATCAATAAATCCAGCCCAAGTTGAGGATTCCCTTCGCTCGAAGCTTATTTCTCAGGAGGACAAAAACTCGTGTGCAGATGCTAGAATCTTGGCCCAACAGATGAAATCTGAAAGATTCAATCAGCTAAAATGGAAACAACTTCTGCACTCAAGAGGCTTCCATTGCACCGTTAAAGTTTTCAAAGACGTTCACCAGAGCTTAAATCAAGCCCGAAGAACCGCGCACCTCCAACAAAATTTAACAGACAAACTCGCAACGAACCAAAAAGCCGACTTAACCGGGATGAAAGTCCTTTACTTTCCTAATCTTGGCTATGACTTACCTACTTTGCCCTGGGAGGCTGAACGAGAATTGCTTTCACCCGATGAGCTCGCTCAAGGCCTCAAGTCGCTAGGAGCAACTGTGCATGTCATTGACAGAGTGACTGTCGAGCCAGTCCAACAACAGATTACTCAAAGCGAAAAAATGGTTTTACAAATTCTCAACATGAACCCCAAGACGAAGTTTGTATTTTATGGCCGCTCCATGGGAGGACTCATCGCCAGAGAGATTTTACAGAGAAATCCTGGTATTCACAAACAAGTCCAAGGACTTCTTCTTGGAGGAGCAACACCTTATGGAAGCGTGATTGCTGACTACAAATCTCGGGCCGATGTCTTTCATGAGATTTACAAACAATCGCAGAACCTGATCAGTAGCTTGGTTGCCACATCAGTTGCCATTTTCGACTCTCGCCTTCTGAGGGTGCTTGGTGCCTCCAGCCGTCGTTTAAACTTAGAGCAGATGTCCCACAGAAAATTTCAACCCAGCATCCAGAATTTTGCATTTCCGGTGATTAACTTGGTATTTTTGCCGGACTCCTTGGAAGAGTTTTTTAAAAAATCTCCCCGCAGCCAAAATGTGGACTTTGTTTTTCTCCAGATGGCTATGTATGGTCCGACCGAAGGAAGTGCGCCCATCGCTCATGCCATCGTGGAGTCGAAACAGAGCTCTAGTATCTTTTTGCCGCAATACAACCATCTGGCCTTTTGGGAAATGAGCGAAGCCGAAGCCTTAAAGCTCACAAGTTCGGCGCTTTCTTTACTGGACTAGCTCAAATAAACTGCCCCTAAATCCTGTCCCCAGAAGCCCTCATCTTCCGGTTTCAAGTTAATCTGGCGATGATCAACAGCTGATAAATATGTACACCATCTGCGAAGATGTTTTGATGCCCGAGCACTCAGGCAGCGTGACCAAGTT
>JAJTIC010000002.1 GCA_021300175.1 Pseudomonadota bacterium | reverse complement strand
GGCGGTTCTCCCATAAACCTGTAGGCCTTGTATCTTGAGTCATGGTGTGCCAAAACCCCGGTCAAAGGCCGGAGAAGGAGCACCAGATGAAGAAAAGATTCACCGACGACCAGATTATCGGAGCCGTCAAAAAACTTGAGACCGGAACTTCGGCCAAGGAGCTTTCCAGGGAGCTCGGAGTGACGATCCAAACGCTGTACCACTGGAAAAAGAGATTTGCCGGAATGGACGTTGTCGATGCAAGAAGGCTCAAAGAACTTGAGTCCGAGAACACAAAACTCAAACGCCTTGTCGCTGACCTTTCCCTCGACATCGTCATGCTGAAGGATGTGAACTCAAAAAAGTGGTAAGGCCCAAGGATCGAAGAGTTGAGGCCCAGTATCTTGTCGACAAGTACAAGACTGCAAAGGCCCGCTGCTGCCGTCTTCTGGGCCTAAGTAATTCCACGATGTCATACAAAGAAAAGCCAAAAACTGATGAACCTGTTCGGGATAAGTTGATTTCTTTAGCTGGGCTGAACAAGCGATTTGGTCACCCAAGACTTTTTGTGCTTCTAAAAAACGAGATGCCAGAGATCAATCACAAAAGATCTCACCGTATCTACACCGAGCTTGAACTGCAGCTTGAGAGGAGAAAACGCAAAAAACTTGGAGCACATCACAGACTTCCACCAACAAGAGCCACTGAGCCAGATCATGTGTGGGCGATTGATTTTATGTTCGATTACTTAGAGACGGGCCGAAGGCTGAAGACTTTGACGATTGTTGATGAGTGTTCGAAGATTTCTCCAGGAATGTTGGTCGATCATTCTATCCGTGGGATGGATGTGACGAAGTTCTTGGATTTCGTGGCCTCCGGAAAATATCCAAAAGTTATCAGAGTCGATCAGGGTACTGAGTTTACATCAAGAGCGATGCTGGATTGGGCTTGTCGACGGAACATTAGGCTTGAGTTCACAAAGGTCCGAAAGCCAAATCAGGTAATCGAAGCTTACAACTCGCGAGTCCGAGATGAGTGTTTGAATGAGCACGTTTTCTTTTCACTTCAGGATGCAAGAGCAAAGATCGATGATTGGCACTGGAGATACAACAACGTCAATCCACATTCGGCTCTAGGAATGAAAGCACCATTAGTATTTGCAAAAGAAAGAGAAACCATGTTAGCAAGCTAACGCCACCTGACTCAGGATCTCTGACTCACAGAATCTTGGGAGAACCGCCTGTTGAAGCTGATATTGGCGCTAATCTTTTCGATGATGACTGTTGTAAGCGTTGCTAACATTGGGCCGGGTTGTATTGAAAAATCTAATAGCTTAAATTTAGAATTACCTTCTTTTGAAAATCTAGATTATGCAACTCAGCTAACTCATCAAGAAAATAAAGATCAGGCGATGTCACATCAAGACCCATCTGACTGTCATATTTGCCATATCGGTCATTGCGATTTTTCTGTAAGTCCATTTTTAAATTTTAATTTTACTTTGGGATCGGTAAATATTTTTTCAAATTTATCATCGATAATTATCTTTGATTTTCAATCAGGGCTTTTTCGCCCACCTATAGTTTAAAGACAATCTACCTTCTATTTCTATAGAAGATTTAATAGAAAAGTATTCCATACTTTTCCGTCGTATATATTTTCAGTTTGAATTAAAAATAAAGCGCATGAGCGCATAGGAGCATGTATGAAATTATCGATAGGCATTTTGGCTTCAGCAGTTATTTTGGTATTTGGTTCAGGGTGTATGCACGGTCACAAAATGGAAGCGGCTGAACAACAGCATCAACTCGAGAATGGTGTCCAGGTTAATATTGGCGCAAAAGAGATTAAAGTTGATGAGGTTATCAATGTTTTTCAGAGAACTTGCGTTAAAGTTAGAATACATCCTAGAGCTGAATTAAAAGACGACTGTAAGCTTTCAAGAGTAGGCAAAGCTAAAGTAGCGAAAGTTATAGATAACGATTCAGCCATTGTTCAGCCTCTAGATGGGTTAAAAATGGACTCAACAATGCGAGTAGAAAAAAGCAGAGACTAAATAGCGTCATTCTTAGTAGGTAAAAGTGCATGTAAGAATGAAAATTTGCGGAACTTTTAAGATGAATATGAAGTTAGGAAACATGAATTTTAGTTTAAACAGACCAAATAATCCTGTATTGCTTTTAATAAAAGTATGGAAATTATTTTGCTGTTTTATTATTCCTTCATTTATAGTTTTCAGCTTATTAGTTCCTGAATTAGATATTTGTTCTGCTGACGAGTCTCGGAAAGATTTTAGCCAAAGGGCAGAGTCTTCTGATGCATCAGCTGAGCGAGATGTTCTTGTTTGCCACTTCGCACATATTTGCAGATCTCAGCTTACCAGGGCTTTTTATTTAAATATAATAGAGCCGGAAAAAAATGTAGTGAAAACTAATCACTCAAAACCAGAAGACCCTTATCTAGAAAAGCCGCTGAAACCACCAAAGAAAAACGCGTAAACCGCTTTCGTAACTATAAAAATTAAATTTAAAAGGAAATATATGAAAAAAGCTATTTTAGTGTCTTTTGTTGGTCTTCTTTTGTCTGCGTGTACAACAATGCAAAATTATAAAAAGGAAGATACTGTGCCCTCTGGTTTTAAATATAAATACGGACCTTTAACAAGCGCAACAGTGGGTGATAAAATTATTGCCTATGATAAAGTGAGTTCGGTAAGTCGAAGAGGATACTCATTTCAAGAAATTGGAAAATTGACAGTTGTGCAAACATT
>JAJTIC010000149.1 GCA_021300175.1 Pseudomonadota bacterium | reverse complement strand
GCAAACTGGTAGGCCCATGCTTTTTTCGTTTTCTCAGGCAGCATCTTTGTTGTGAGATCCAAAACAGCTTCTTCGATCAACTCTTGCGGTTTATTTTTGAAAGCCAGAACTTCCATGAGAAGTTGATAGCTCGCCGGACGCAATCGATCCCAAGGCCGTCCCAATTGGCGGTCGCTGGAGTTGAGAATCACTAAGGATTCGACTTCCGTCGTGTGATCTGTTGCCCAGCGGCTCGCGACCATCCCGCCCAGGGAAAGACCCAGTAAGTGAACTTTCTTACCGGCTTGAATAAATTGAGATCGGGCTCGCAGATCTCGAACATGATCTTGGATCGAAGAGCAGCTCACTGAGTACTGCAAATCGCCATTGCCTCGGAGATCAATGAGTTCCAGTTCGCAGGAAGGATTTTTTTCTAAAAAGAGCTCTGGGAATTTTCCCCAGTGGTGTTGATGGCGTCCAAGTCCTCGTAAAAAAATCCATGACTGTTTCATTGATACCATTTTTCCAGGGCTTTATGCTCAGCACTGATTTTTTCTTCAGGAGTGAGCTGGGCCCAAGTGTGAGTGTTTTCGAGACTTCTGAGCAAAAAGTCAAAAAATGTGTGGTGTCTTCTTAGAATTCTTTTTAAGCGATGTGGCTTGAGCGGATTAAAGGGGCCCAGAGAGGAAAAAAGCTGAATGGGATTTTTTCTTACCCATAGCCAAGATCCCATTTCCACACACAGAGGGAGATAAGTGGAACTATTCTTTTGAATGAACTCGCCGTAAATATAATCCCACAAATCTCCGTGGGTCGTGTAGTTTTTAGATTGGGGCTCAATCCGGTAAAAATGATGGGGATGGGTGAGCTCAAATTGACTCGTCAAGCGATACACTTGAGGGAGATGTGGGAAGGGTTTGGACGATTTAGCCCAAGGAAACCAAATTTGATCTTGAACTCCAAATCCAGAGTGAAAGTCCACGGTGAGCGCGTGCTCAGAGCTAAAAAACTGTTCTTTGCAAAATTTCAAGAGTGCCAAAGATTCAACTTCGAGTTCCGAAGAGCCTCGGTACCATGGGAGCTTAGAGGAAAAACTTTGCCCACCAACGAGGAAGCTCGGTTTTTCGAGCGCTTCAACGGGGGAGTTTCTCATGAGATCCACTCCTCGACCATTAGCCCTTGTCTGGCGAAAAATTCCTGAAGGATTGATCAAAGGAAAAAAGAGCAAGCGACATTGTGAAAGCTTATTTTGAACTCCTTTGTCCCAGAGACTCATTTCTGAAAAAGAGCGCAACAGGGAGAGCACGACTTGAGATCCAATTCTTTCCAGCCCATGAACTCCGCCGAAAAGTCCCAAGGTGGGGGCCTTTGGGCTTTGGCTCCCCATGGAAATTCCCACGAGCGGAAAGTCAAACTCCGGGTCTGAAGCCACCCCGAGGTGATACAGAGTGGCCTTATTTTGAAAATCCAGAGCCCAGTTCTGAAGCTCTAGCCACTCAGGGAAGCGGCTTCGAAGTGTGTCTCGCTTGGGGAGTCTATATCGTGAGGGGCTGTAGTATTCTTCGAAGGATTGATCGAGGATTTGCATGGATCGTATTTTCTCCACAAAGCACGGTGCAATTGGTCTTTCTCCAGTATGGTCAGAAAATCGATGCATTTAAAGTCCGGATCATAAGCAGGCTCACCTCCGAGTTTGGCACCTATTTTTAAATAGGCTCGTGCCAAAGGCGGTACTAAGGCTTCGGCTTCGCTCAGCTGCTCTGCAGTGAGCTCTTTTGGAGTCACATGGATCCAGAGGTCTAGGTGTGGCATGGCAAAGCGCAAAGTGGGCGGCGTGATAAATCTGGAGTCGAAAGCGTTTTGCGATTGAAAATACCTGTAAAGCAAAGCGGCTTGGCGTGCGGATTCTGTTTTGATACTCGCGCATCCAAAGACGAGCTGACTTTGGGTGGCCGCCATGTACTCAGCGATCCCCCGCCATAAAAGATTGATCACGATGCCTTTGCGATAGTCTTTGTGAATACAAGCTCTTCCCAGCTCGAGTTTGGTCCCAGGAATCTCCAGAATCTTTCTCATGGAAAATTCTTGAGCGGAATAGAACCTTTGATTGAAGAGCGAGCAGTTAAGTCGATAGGTTCCAATGATTTGATGGGATTTCTTTTCGATAATGACCAAATGATCACAGTGAAAATCAAATTCATCCACATCGATGCCGGATTTTCGAGTTTTGCCGATCATTTCTCGGTGAAAGACTTCGTATCTCAGCTTGAGGGCTTGAATGAGTTCTGAGGGGTGGGTCACCGTTTTTAAAATATAAGGACCTCTTTCAGAGAAGAGCTCCACTTTGGGTTGGAACTTGTGAACTCTATTTTTTCGAACTTGGATAAAGTCAATCATAGCACCTCCTTGTGCCTTCAATTGTAGACAATCATCAGATTTTGGGTGTCAGGGTTCGGTGAGGGAACTGTTGGGCTTTTCTTCAGGAAAAGTGATTTTGAACTTCATTTTTTCTGCGGAGCTGGGATCTTGACAGCTTTTGTCAAAGTAAAGGAGCTCCATATGTCTTAGACTTTGAACTTAAGTTTCGGTAGAGCTGAACATCCTGTGAAACAGACAAAAATTCAAAAACTGATTAAATTTTTAGCTTCCCTCAAATTGGCAGTTGTAGTCATCGCTGCTTTGGCCGTTGTTTCTGCCATCGGAACTTTTGTGGAAGCGAAATATGACTTGGTCGCAGCACAAAAACTTGTCTACAAAACGCCCTACATGTTTTTCGTTTTAGGGCTGTTGGCTGTGAATCTCACGGCAGTGATGGTGGATCGCTGGCCTTGGAAGCGCCGGCATGTGCCTTTTATTTTGGCTCACATTGGAATTTTGGTTCTCTTGCTGGGTTCTGTTTTCACGTTTCGTTGGGGCTTAGATGGGACTTTGAGGTTAGGGATCGGTGAAACCAATCGTTTTGTGACATTGCCAGATACCGAAGTCGTAGTTTGGTCGTCCTTTGATGGGGATCGATTCTCAAAAATCTTTGAGCAGCCTGTCGACTTCTTTCTGAATCGGCCGCAAGAAAATCCCGTGAGCTTTGGCCTTCCGGAAGGGAAGCTTGTGATTTCGGACTATATTCCTTATGCCCTCTCTTCAAAGCAAGTTCTGTTCACTGAGAACCCGAAAGCAGGATCAGCTCTTCGGTTTGTGCTTTCAAATTCAAATGTGAACGTCACCGAATGGTTGGTTCAGGGGAAAGAAAACCAAAAAGTGGAACACAAGTTGGGACCAGCCGCTGTTTATCTGGGCCCCATTCCTGAGTCAGCTAATGAAAATGCCATTTACTTAGAACCCTCACCCAAAGATCCGCAAAAACTGAGCTATAAGATTTTTCACTTAGATGGAAAAAGGCCCACTCAAGCAGGACTCATCAAAGAAGGTGAGACTTTGCAGACCGGCTGGATGGGGCTTGAGTTTAAAGTTCTACGGTTTCTGCCAAAGGCAGAAGAAAAGTGGGAATTCAAAGCGCATCATCGCCCAACACCGCTGACCAATGCGGCCATCAAAATTCAGTTCCAAGGAAAAGACCATTGGGTGCAGCTCAATGACGTGATTAAGTTCTTCACCAATCAAGGTGTGTATTTTGTGAGCTATGCTTCCAAGCGTGTCGATATTGGATTTGATCTTAGGCTTGAGAAGTTTGAAGTGGGCAGGTACCAAGGGACCATGCGTGCCGCTTCTTACTCGAGTTTGGTGTCTGAAAAAGATGGAACGCAAACATTGATTTCTATGAATGAGCCACTCAAAAGAAATGGCCTGACCTTTTATCAAGCCAGTTTCACCGAAGCTTCTGATGGGTCTCCGAATGCAAGTATCCTCTCGGTCAATTATGATCCAGGTCGATGGGTCAAGTATTTGGGCTCTTTGATTTTGTCTCTGGGTGTTGTGTGGATGTTTATTGACCGTCGAAGGGCCTCCAGAGCTCAGGCCCCCAAAGAAGGTGCAGTATGAAGTGGATGATCTCTTTTCTGATGTCTCTGTTGATGATCCCTGTGGCGCAGGCAGATCCTTTGGCAGCGCTCAAGTCTTTGCCAGTCCAGGACGGTGGGCGAGTGAAGCCTTTGGATACTTTTGCGAGAGAGCACTTAGAGCTCGTTTATGGAAAATACGACTACGAAGGTCGTCCGGCGGTTGAAATCGTCATGACTTGGATCCTGCAACCTCAAGCCTGGGTGGAAAAAGAAATCGTTCAAGTGAAAAACGCCCAAGTGAAGCAGGGTTTAAGGCTCGAAGCTGGGCGCAAGCTTTTTACATTGAATGAAATCACCAACAACGATCGTTTGGGGCTCTTGATGCAAGAGCTTCAAGCGAAGCGAGAAACGAAGGAAAAGCTTGATCCTTATTATCAAGCTCTGCAAAGAATCGAGAACCAAGTCCTCACGTTTCGGGAAATCGCTGCGGGTCGGATGTTAAAACTCGTGCCACCGAAGGACGTGACTCAAGACTCTGCCTGGCTAGATCTCACGCGAATG
>JAJTIC010000126.1 GCA_021300175.1 Pseudomonadota bacterium | reverse complement strand
CAGCCCCTTTTGCAATTCTTGGATCCATTGGAGTTCTTGCTCAGGTGCCAAACTTTCATCGCATCCTTAAAAAGTTTGATGTGGATTACAAAGAGTACACGGCGGGCGACTATAAAAGGACCATTTCTCTCTTAGGTGAAATCTCCCCCGAAGGAGAAAAGCACTTCTTGGGTCGCCTGCAAGATACCCATAATCTTTTCAAAGCCCATGTTCACGAGTACAGACCTCAACTCAATGTGAAAGAGGTGGCCAATGGCGATCACTGGTACGGCAAAGAAGCTTTGGCCCTTGGCTTGATTGATGGGATCAAAACCAGTGATGATTATTTAATGTCATTTCCGCCGGAGACTCCGATTTTCAAAGTTTCCTATAAGACCAAAGAAAGCTGGAATGAGAAGCTTTCTCAGATTCTTGGTAAATCTTTGGAAAAAGGGCTCTTTCAGGTTTGGAGTAAACTCGAAAAACAGAAATTTTTCTAAAGAACCCGAGGGTTCTTTTTGATTTTACCACGTCCATTTGATACACATGGCCACCCTTTTTCGGAGGAGGCTGTTTTGAGCGACGTGGTTCTCAAAGTTAAAGATCTAGAAACGACCTTTTTTTCCAAAGCGGGCCCCTTTCGAGCGGTCAATAAAATCTCTTACGAAATCAGAAAAGGCGAAACCCTTGGCATCGTTGGCGAATCTGGCTGCGGAAAATCAGTGACCAGTTTCTCGTTGATGCGCTTGATTGAAAAGCCAGGTCAAATTACCGGTGGCTCAGCCGTTCTCAATGGGCGAGATCTATTGAAGCTTTCAGAACCCGAAATGCAGAAAGTTCGGGGCGATGAAATGGCCATGATCTTTCAAGAACCAATGACGGCTCTGAACCCAGTTCTGACCATCGGCCAACAGATCGACGAACAAATTCTCATGCACAAAAATGTCACTCCTGCGGAAGCTAAAGAAAGATCCATCGAGATGCTCTCGCTGGTGGGAATTCCTTCGCCCGCAGAACGTTACACCAACTACCCTCACCAGCTGTCAGGGGGAATGCGGCAGCGGGCGATGATTGCGATGGCCCTTTCCTGCAATCCCACTTTTCTGATTGCCGATGAGCCCACCACGGCTTTGGATGTGACAATCCAAGCTCAGATTCTCGAGCTGATTCAGACTCTGCAAGAAAAACTGAACATGACAGTCCAGTTCATCACTCACGATCTCGGAGTGATCTCCGAAATTGCGGACCGCACACTAGTCATGTACGGCGGCCAATTTTGCGAGATGGGAAACACGCAAGAAATTTTCAAAAATCCTTTGCACCCTTACACCCATGCCCTGATCGGTTCGCGCCCTAGATTCGGAAACCGCGTGCAAAGACTCACCACCATTGAAGGGAGCGTTCCCGCGCCTCACGAATATCCTGCCGGCTGTCCGTTCACGAACCGCTGTTCTCGAGCCACCGAACAGTGCCGAATGCAAAAACCACCCGTTCAAGAATTATCGCCAGGACATCAAGTGGCATGCTTTCATCCTATGGGGGCCCGATGAGCCAAAACATTCTCGAAGTCAAAAATCTCTCGAAGTTTTTTCCGATAAAAAAAGGACTTTTCCTCCGTCACGTGGCCGATGTCAGAGCTGTGGACTATGTGTCTTTCCATGTTCGCCAAGGGGAAACTCTGGGACTCGTAGGAGAGTCTGGTTGCGGAAAATCAACTTTAGGACGCACCCTCATTCGCCTGTATGAACCGACGAGCGGCAGTATCCGATTTAAGGGTGAAGATTTTCTGAAAGTTCGCGGGGAATCTTTACGAAAAATGAGAAAAGACATGCAGATGATCTTTCAAGATCCCTATGCTTCTTTAGATCCTCGCATGACCGTAGGGCAAATTCTCACCCAGCCCTTTGAAATCCACAATATCATGACCCCGTCCGAGCGACTCGAGAGAGTGAAGCAACTCTTAGAAACAGTGGGACTGAAAGCTTCCCACGTGAATCGCTATCCTCATGAGTTTTCAGGGGGCCAGCGCCAAAGAATCAGTATCGCTCGTGCCATTGCCTTGAATCCCAGCCTCGTGATTGCCGATGAGCCTGTGAGCGCTTTGGACGTGTCGATTCAAGCTCAGATCCTAAACCTCATGAAGGATCTGCAAGAAAAATTGAAACTCACTTATGTCTTTATTTCCCATGATCTTTCAGTGATCGAGCATTTATGTGATCGTATTGCCGTCATGTACTTAGGAAAAATTGTGGAGATTGCGACTCGAGATGAACTTTTCAGCAATCCAAAACATCCTTACACGCAAGCTTTGATCTCAGCGATTCCTCGCGTGGGAGAAGGCAAAAAGAAAATGAAAAAATCTCTTTCTGGCGAGGTCCCCAGCCCTATCAATCCCCCGTCGGGCTGCCACTTTCACCCACGCTGTGCTCATAAGAAAGATATTTGCTCTCAAAAAGCTCCCGCACTGGAATCCGTCACCGGAAACTCAGAACACCGCTCGGCTTGCTGGCTGACGACTCAAGGAGGCCTGTAAATGACCACTTACATCGTCCGAAGGATGCTGCAAACTTTTGTAGTTATCATCCTCTTATCCTATGTGTGCTTCTACCTGATGACCCTGATGCCTGGTGACCCCGTGGAACTGATGATCCAATCAAATCCAAAAATTACCTCGGCGGATATTGAGCGACTGAGAACTTTGTACGGACTCGATCAGCCCGCTTATAAGCGCTATGCGAACTGGGTGAGCTCTATCGTCCAAGGGGACCTGGGTTATTCGAGAACTTATCGAGTCCCTGTGTCTGAACTGATTGGCCCGAAGCTCGTGAACACATTTGTTCTTTCGATGTCGTCACTGCTGCTTGCCATCCTGATTGCTGTCCCCCTCGGAGTTTTGTGCGCTCTCAGGGCGGGTTCAAAGCTTGATTACACTGTGAACTTCTTCGCCTTTGCGGGGATTTCGATGCCCTCATTCTGGCTGGCCATCGTTCTGATCATTATTTTCTCAGTTACTTTAGGATGGCTCCCTGCGGGAGGCACCAGCACCATCGGATTTGAGCCGACGGGAATTTTGGATGGGGGCCTTGATCGCTTAAAGTATTTGATCCTTCCCACGCTGTCGCTCGCTTACTTGAGTATTGGATCCTTTTTGAGGTTTGTTCGAGCTTCGATGATGGATGCGATGAGAAACGACTATATTCGCACCGCCAAAGCTAAAGGCCTTCCCCGTTTGGCTGTGGTTTGGAAACACGGTTTTAGAAACGCCTTGATTCCTTTGATCACAATCATCGCATTGTCATTCAGCGGAGTGTTCTCAGGTGCCATCATCACTGAAACGGTGTTTGCTTATCAAGGTGTGGGGAAACTTGTTTTTGATTCGATCACGGGAAATGACTTTAATGTCGCCATGGTGAGCTTTGTGATCAGTGTGTCCATGGTTCTCTTGATGAATCTCATTGCCGATATCTTGTACGGTGTCGCTGATCCACGAATTTCTTATAAGTAAGGATGAAGAGTATGAGCGATAAACAACTTTCTCAAAAAGAAATTCAAGCTCTCGAACAGTATCTTCCTATGTGGAAGATTGTGTTCGGTCAGTTCCTCCAACACAAAATGGCTGTAGTAGGATTGATCACTATTTTGATTTTTGTGGCTATTGCATTGCTGGCTCCCGTGATTTCAGCCGTGACAGGCCTTGATCCGAACCGACAGAATCCCTTAGCTCGGTACTTAAAGCCAGGCACTGTTGCCCCACTGGGCTCTTCACAAAAAGAAGAAGCGGTTCTTAATTTTGAAAATCGCGAACCTCAAGCCGCTCAAGCTTTAAGAGCTGATTTGATGTCAAAGCAGTTAGTGCAAAGCGTTCGCGAAGAAGATGCACTCTACGATCTCGCTTTTTTAGAAAAAAATCAGGCTTTGGAAGTTTTGAAAAAACTCAAGACACCTGAGGCTAAAAAGTTTGAAAAGGTTTTCGATTCTTTTGAGACCTACCATTTGCTGGGCACAGACGACACTGGTCGTGATGTCTTTATCCGCTTGGTTTATGGCACTCGAGTTTCCCTTGGGATTGGCGTGGTGGTGGCTATCATGGCCACACTTATTGGCTTGATCGTAGGTGCCCTCGCTGGCTTCTATGGCGGATTTATTGATTCGGCATTGATGCGAATTACAGACTCTCTGCTTTCTCTTCCAACCATTCCGCTTTTGATTTTGATGGCTGCAATCAAAGGCAAAGACTTTCTCGAGAAAATAGGTATCGACGAGCAAGAATATACGAGCAGCGCTGTGCTCTCGTTTTTGTTAGAAAATGAAGCAATCATTAAGCTTGTTTTCATTCTTTTGATCTTTTCTTGGATGACAACCGCTCGCCTCGTTCGTGGAAGTATTTTATCATTAAAAGAGCGTGAGTTTATCTTGGCTGCAAAAACCTTGGGCGCAAAGGACTCAACCATCATCGTTCGACATTTGTTCCCCAATGTGATTTCGGTGATCTTAGTTTCTGTGACTTTAAAGGTCGGGGATTCGATCTTGTTTGAAGCAGCCATGTCCTTTTTGGGACTGGGTGTACAGCCCCCAACTCCGAGCTGGGGAAATATGCTTTTCAATGCCCAGGACCTGATTCAGGAAGCCCCTTTCTTGGCAATCCTACCAGGACTTTTGATCTTGGCCGTCACATTGAGCTTTAACTACTTGGGTGATGGCCTCCAAGACGCGATCGACCCCAAAGCCATCCGCCGCTAATTTGCAGTCAACCCAGGTGTTTTTTACAAACATCTGGGCCTCAAATCCTTTAATTTCTCTTTGAACCCCCAAAGCTTCGGCCCTGGATTTGAATACTGAGACGGCTGGAGGACTCTATGAAAACGATGGTGACCCTTTTAATTTTAACAGCTTCCGTGGCAATGGCCAATCCCCCACAACTCAGTACTTCTAAGACTCAGGAATTTGAAGCTGTTTGCCGAATCAAAGCCAAAGAAGTTGCTGCGGATACTTATAGATCTTGCGTCACTGAAAATCGCAACGCCGAGATCGAACGACTTCGTAAAGAGTATCAAGATCAATTAAAGGCTTTGAAATCGAAGTACGAAAACGAAATCAAATCCCTCAGCTCGCAAGTAAAAAAACAAAATGCTGAAACCGGAATGAAACCGGCAGAAACGTCTCCTAAAGCAAAGACTGTAAAGAAATCAGCAAAGCCCAGAGCTAATTCTGAAATTGCAGTCAAGTCAGATTCCAGTGAAATGTCGATCACTCAAGAACTTCGAGATTCAGAAATGAATGTCGAACTGAGACCTGCAGCCCAAGCAAGCCCTGCGGACGAGTCCACCATGGATTTGCCAGAGCCCGTTCCTGTTGAAATCAGTCAGTAATCACTTGGCTCAAGCCAAGAGTGTCAGTGATGATACTTTTGGCCCCTGCCCTCAAATAGCCCTCGATTTTTTCTTTGTCATTCACAGTCCAAACTGCAAACGGCACTTGGGCCTCCTGAAGCTTTTTTAAATATTCAGGACTCAGCATGGCTTGATCCACATGAATCAAATGCACTTTCAAAATCAAAAGACTCCACATCTCTTTGAGCCAACGCTGATTCGCAGGGTGATCTTCATTGGTTACTAAAAGAGCCCGTGGAATGTGCGGAGCCAAGTGACTCAGCTTCCAAAGAGAAACAGGATTAAAACTTGAAAACATCACTCGTTGACTGGCTTGCGTTTTTTGAATCACTTGCAAGACTCGTCGTTCGAGGGATTCGCTAGCGGCTTTATCAGTTTTGAGTTCTATATTTAGAAACTTTGGCACTCGGGAGCTTTCAAGCACACTTTGTAAGGTGTCGATTTCAAATCGACTTTTTAGCTCCTTGAGAGTCAGATCTTCCACCATCAGATGTTCCCCTGTGGTTCTAACAAGATCCTTATCATGAAAGAGGACTGGGATTTGATCCTTGGTTAAACGAACATCAAATTCGCTCATAGTAGCGCCAACTGCTTGCGCTTGAATCAATGAATCGAGTGTATTTTCTCGGAGGCCACCCAGCCAATATCCCCGATGGGCTTGGAGCTTGGGAAGTTGAAAACTCTCTTTCGGCCAAGACTCAAAAGACGATTTTTTCAGAACCCAATCAGCAATCATTGTTTGATCCAAACGGGAGCATCCTTACTGCCATCAACTTTCCATCTCTGATTAAAAGAAGCCTCTCTCATCTTCACCACACCAGAGACCGCACCTCGTTCAGAAACTTGACCTTGGGTCTCTACAGAGAGCACGCCACTTTTGAGTTTTGCTTGAGACCATTCCCAGTTTTGAGGAGCTGACCACTGCAGCTCGATGTTCCCAGATTCAAAAGTTCGATCTGCAAAAACTTTATGCACTTGAGGATCTAGAGATTTTAAAAAAGCACTGTCGCTCAAAAGCTTGGCGTCTCGAGTCCGAACTTGAAAAAACATCTTATCTTTGCCGCCCCGGCCTTTGAGAAAAACACGACCAACTTCAAGACCCTCGATCAAAACATCATCCCAACGAGCTTCGGTCTGTAGCTCCTTGAGAACTCCGCCCACCATTTGAACTTTAAACTCACCGTCCATGGGGCCCAAGTGCCCCCCGTTGGTCATCAGCTTCTGAATCTCTTGAGATAAGACAACTTCTCGCACATCTGCGTTCATTCGGACATCAGCCCACTCACGATCCGCCTCAAGCGAAACAGAACCATCAAAAATTCCTTCCAGTGGACGAATCCGCTGCAGCTTCAGTCGCCATTGATTATTTTTTAATGCAAGATCTCCGGACATCAAGCTGATGGTCTGAACTTTTCTCACTCCGCGATTAGAAAACAAAAACTCAAGGCCTGAATAATCGCCTGTGAGCTCAATGTCATCGGGACCATTGAATCGCGCTGAGCCAGTCAACAGGCCTAAGCCTCCTAAGAACTTGGGTTTCTTCCCTGCATTCACCATGGCCACCACAGAATCCATCACCAAAGGTTTTAACTGAATATCAATGGATGAAGTCTGCACCGGACTTAAGGATTTGATTTCGATGGGTTGGGCTTCGATAACGCCCAGATCACCTTCGAGCTGAAGATTTTCAATTTTCCCATTCCACAGGGAAGGTTCACCCACAGGACCAGACAGTTCCGCTTTCATCGAAAGCCAACTCTGCAAAGGCTCAAACTCTCGGTGCATTAAATTATATCTACGAAGTAAGGGGAACATTTGCCGCAAGGGCAAATGCTGTGCTTCGAATTTGACCTCTGATCTCTGCTTTTCAAGATCTGTAGCAAAAGAAAGCTTATATTCACCCTCTCGCCAAATTCCAGAAACATCACCGTCCAGTTTCTTTTTTTCGAGCAAAGACAACCGCAGCTCACCAAAAGAGGAGTAATCACCTGACAATGTCTCACCAAACAAATTGACCTGGCTCACGATGTTTAATTCAACAGGGGAATGGGAAGCGACTTTCATTTTTAGATTTGAAAGCTCGAAAGAAGTCAGAGCCAGAGGCAAATAGGTCACGCGCAATCTTTGAACAGAAATTTCGTCGATCAAAGAATCTTTGACTCGAGTTTGATTTTTAGATTTAACGGCATCACTTTTGGATGGTTCGTTAATGCCTTGAACCTCGCTCTCCAAGCTAGCTTCATCAGAACAAACTGTGATCGCGGATTTCACAGACAAGTTCACTTCTCCAATTTTGAGCTCATCAAATCTCACGACACCCGAAAGCAAATCAAAAAATCGCAGGGGGAGCTTCATTTCATCGACTTCTGCGACCGCCCGGCCCCAACATTCTGTCTGAGTTTCGAAACGAACATTCTGGACGTGAATAGCGAGCTCGGGCCATACCCCTTCAGAGAGCGAAATTGAAGCCTCCCCGACAGAGACTTGCAAATCGCGATGAATATTCTTAGCTGCTTCATCGATACGCATTTTGATTTTTTGCGGGGCCATCATCGATTTGACGGTGAACCCCAGCACCAGAGCGATCAGAATCCCGATGGAACTCCAGAATAGACCGGATTGCTCCGCCACAAATTCTGATGTACCTCGATGACCCTGAAACTGACTCTTCTTTGACATTTATTTAAATTGAAATTTCACGATCTCAAATTCTTTATCACCCTTTGGAGAGTGAACTGTGACGACTTCGCCCACTTTTTTCCCGATCATAGCTCGGGCGATCGGCGACATGATTGAAATTTTTCCAGCTTTCACATCGGCTTCATCTACACCCACAATCATATAGGTGACTTCACTCTCATCATCGACATCTTGCATCGTCACCGTCGCGCCAAACACCACGCGGTCTGATTTGATCTCTGAAGGATTGATCACTTCGGCAGAAGCGATCTTCGCTTGCAGCTCAGCAATTCGACCTTCGATCATTGCTTGACGCTCTTTCGCAGCATCATACTCCGCATTTTCGCTAATATCCCCTTGAGCGCGGGCTTCTTCAATCGCACGAATAACAGCCGGTCTTTCCTCATGGATGAGACGCTTTAGCTCAGACTCTAACAGAGCTTTGCCATGGACCGTCATGGGTGTTTTTTCGACTGATGTGCTCACAGGACCTCCCGTACAAAGAGACAGTGATACCAGAGGCTTAGCAAAGCGTCCATGACCGGTGAGTTGAAATAATGCATTGCGGTATTTTGTGGAAGCGAGGTCCAGAAAGCCCTCTCTCCCCCTGCAAGCGAGGAGATTATCGGATTAGAATTATTTTTTGCCCTCGAAGGTGGATCCAAAGTTGTGATTAAAGATCTTGCTGCTCAAATCAAGAAAGCCCGCTCCCTGATTCTTTCCACTCATCGCCAATGTGATGGTGATGGGCTCGGGGCCCAGCTGGGCCTTTACCATACGCTCAAAGCTGCAGGGAAAGATGTGAGAATCATCAACGTCGATGCCACTCCTAAGAAATACCGTTTCCTTAATCCAGATCAGCATATTCAATACTTTGAAGACAAAGCCGACTTTGTCGGAGCCGACCTTGCTCTGATTTTCGACACCAATGATGAGCGATTGGTTGAACCTCTTTTCGGAGAAATGAAAAAGAAAGTTTCTCAGGTGGCTTTTGTGGATCACCATCCCTTGCTCAAAAAGGGTCCACAGCCCACGGTAGGATCTTGGATCGATGTGACGGCAGCGAGCACTGGAGAACTCGCTTTTCGCTTAATCAAAGAACTCGGCTGCTCTCTCAACCGGGAAGCAGCTCGCGCCCTTTACACTTCGATCACTTTCGATACCCAACTTTACCGCTTTATTCGAAACTCTCCGAGCTCCCATTTGATCGCTGCAGAACTTTTGCAGTTTGAGATTGGAATCGAAGAGATTCATCGACATTTATTTGGACACCAAACAGTTCAAAAAATGGCCTTCCTCGCAAAAGCGCTTTCAGAGATTGAGTATTTCTGCGAGGGCCGCTTGGCCGTGCTGAGACTGAGTGATCACGATCTTTTGTCTTTCGGCCTTGAACCCGATGAATCCAGAGATGTCATCGACCTGCTCATGACCATTGAAACCTTAGAGGCAGCAGCTCTCTTTCGCGAAGACGCCCCGGAATCTTACAAAGTCAGCTTTCGAAGCAAAGGACAAATCGAAGTCCTGAGTGCCGCTGAAAACTTAGGTGGCGGTGGACACTTGTACGCTGCCGGTGCTTTTGTTCGATCAGCTTATGCTCCGCTCAAAGCCAATGTGATCAAAGATCTTTCGGAGAAACTGTCTAAAACCTCTTATTGAAAGTTTTTATGGGGCAAAAAAAGAAGTCTGAAATCATCTGTCGCTGCAATAATGTCTCCAGAGAGACGATAGAAAAAGCGATTCGTGAAGGCTCAGACACCATGAACAAAATTTTTGATTGTACAACAGCCGGAGTCGGCCCCTGTGGCGGATCTTGCCGAAGAAAACTTCAGCCTTTTCTCGATCATTATTTAGAAACAGGCTCTTTCCCTGATAAAGTCCCCGAACTCAAAAAATAGCTAATCATTTTTTCCACATCAGGACGGCAGGTTCCACAAGCGGTGCTGGCACTGGTCCATCTGGACACTTTTTGAGGTGTATGGGCCCCCATAATGATGGCTTTTTCCACTTCCCGGGTGGGAACTGCTCGGCAGTGACAGATTTCTTCATGAGTGTAGGGCGGATTCCACTCACCACGTTGCTCAAGGAGAAATTGTCGGAGCAAAATTTCTGAATGTGACTGGCCTTGGGGGAAAGGCCAAGCTTTCCAATCATCTCCGTGACTTGACTTGAAAACAAGAATCAACTCTCGGAGTTCATGACAACCATTCACTGACAATCTTTGATTTGCCAGGACTTCAATTCGATCTTGGGATTCCAATTGCACCACTGCTTTAGCCATACTAGGGTAGGATATATGAAGCTCTTGATTCTTTCATCCACAGACCAAGCAGACTCGACAAAAGACTTTAAAACTTGGGCCCGAAAGCACAAAGTAAACCTCCAAGTCCTCGACCCCAGAACCCTTTCTCTGCAGATCAAAAAGTCTCCGCAGATTCTATTTCATAGGAAGACTATCGAAGCGGACCTTGTGCTGCCGAGGCTTGGGCTTCTGAGTTTTGAATCAGGCCTTCGAGTAGCTCACCACTTTGAAGCCCAAGGCGTCACTGTGATGAACTCAACCGCAAGCCTTCGTCAATGCAGTTTGAAGTTTGAGGCTCTTCAAACCCTTGCTTCTCATGGGATTCCTGTCCCTGAATCCTACTGGCCCAGCGAACAAGAATCATCACAAGCCACCTGGGACCAATTCGAAACCAAAGACCTGATTCAAAAACTCAATCACAGTTCTCAAGGATTTGGCTTAGGTCGGACTCAAAATAAAGAGGACTTCCTCGCATGGAGAGACTTTCAGAGAACCACCAAGGCCTCTTCATTTGTACAAGCTTTTGCTTCTGAAACCAAAGGCCAAGATGTCCGTGTGTTTGTTTGTCATGGCGAAATCCTTGGTGCCATGCTGCGAACCCCAGGAGCAGGGTCTTTTAGGTCGAATTTGCACCAAGGTGGCAAAATGAGCAAAGCCAAGCTTTCAGTCAAAGAGATCGAAGTTGCTCTTCAGTCCACGCAAATTTTTGGCCTCCAGTATGCGGGCATCGATCTTCTGCGCACGCGAAGGGGCCCCAAAGTTCTCGAGGTCAATCCCTCACCTGGTTGGCAAGGCTTGAAGAGACTTTATGACCTCGACATCCTAAGTCGGCTCTTGAATCCTTATGTTTAGAATTTGCCTAAAACTTTTCTTGGGCGACGATTTGACGGCGATAAGCGAAAATGCTTTTCACGTCTCTTTCCACCATCCACCCAGCAACAATCCAGCCCAGAAAACCAAAAGGTAACTTGTATTTGACCCGGTCAATCATCAAAGTTCCACCCCTCAAATCCTTGAAAACATGGGTGTGATGCCAGAGATTGTAAGGACCCTTCAATTGAGTATCTACAAATTCCAGATCTGGATTCCAACGCTCGATCAAAGTCCTCCATCCCACGGGAACACCATGAATCTTTAGACGATAATCAATCAATGTTCCTTTTTGAATCTCAGGAGTGGAAACTTTTTTGATCTGAAAATTCAGCAGTGGGGGCGTGATTTTTTCTAAGTTTCTGGCTTCTGCAAAAAAAGGAAACACTTTTTTTCTATCGAAAGGAAGCCATTGCTCAGCTGTGAACAAAAACTCCCCGTTTTTCATGTCTTTGGTGAGATCAGACAGAGCTTCGGCCAAAGTAGCGAATTGAAATTTGAATCCGGACTTTGAGATTTTCCTGGGTTGAACATTTTGTGACGCAAGTAAAATCCAACTCATTTCACCCAGCACCAACTTTAAGCCCATTGCAGGAACTGAGGGCCCAAGCTTTTTGCCAAATTGCTTGGCAAGCTCCTCACTGAAAGTACGATTCGTCACAGGTTCAGGTGACACAGCATTCACCGGTCCTGAGAGAGTCTCTTCTTTCAAAGCCCACTGAAACATCTCCACAAGATCATCAAGATGAATCCAACTCATCCGCTGCTCGCCATTTCCGAGGGCTCCACCGAGGCCCACGCGAAACGGCGGCACCATCTTAGGCAAAGCTCCACCTTTGTCTGAGAGCACAACACCGATTCGCAAATTCACAAACCGCGCTTTTGCAAAAGCAGATTTGGTGGATGCAACTAAAAACCCACGCTCCCAATCCTGACAAACTTGAGCGAGAAATCCTGACCCGACTTGACTGTCCTCTGAAAGAGCTTCTTCAGCGCGATCTCCGTAGTAACCAACAGCACTGGCTGAAATGAAAACTTTGGGTGGGTGTCTTCGAAAACTTCCGATCAAGTTTTCACTGGACTTCACTCTGGAGTCGTAAATTCGCTGTTTCTTTCGCTGAGACCACCTCCCATCACCTACGTTTTCGCCCATGAGATGGATGACAGCTTCGATTCCACGCAAGGATTCTGAAGGAATTTCTTCATTCTGAAGATCAGCTTCAATCACTTCGCAGGGAAAGGGACATTCGAGCTGCGCTTTTTGTTTTTGCCGAGAGACCACAACAATCTCATGCCCTTGTTCCGTCAATTTTTTCCCGAGTTCTTTTCCAACGAGCCCAGTGGCTCCAGTGATTAAAATTTTCATGCCTCTTTTCCTTTCAGCGCTTTTGCAAAGGCTCTGAGCGCACGATCGCGGGCCATCTTGTGATCGACCATGGGTTTGGGATAACTCAAAGATTGATACTCCGGCACCCATTTTCGAATATACTCTTCCTTTTCGTCAAATTTTTCTGTTTGTGCGTCGGGATTAAACACTCGGAAGTAAGGGGCCGCATCGCAACCTGTACCGGCAGCCCACTGCCAATTTCCGTTATTGGCAGAAAGATCAAAGTCGAGAAGTTTTTTGGCGAAATATCTTTCCCCTTTCAGCCAATGCATGAGCAAATGCTTTGTCAAAAAACTAGCCACAATCATTCTCACCCGATTGTGCATGTATCCTGTTTCATTAAGCTGCCGCATTCCCGCATCCACAATAGGAAAGCCGGTACTTCCCTCACTCCATCTTTGAAATTCTTCCTCATTGGTTCGCCATTCCACTTTCTCGTATTCAATCCGAAATGACTCTTTCTCAACCCGGGGATGATGAAAGAGAATTTGCATGAAAAACTCTCGCCAAATGAGCTCAGAGAGCCACACATCATTGGTCTCTTTGGCCACTTTCACAGGCGTCCTGGGACTCACAGTCCCAAAGCGAAAATGCAGACCTAATTGAGACGTATTTTGTAACGCCGGAAAGTCCCGCTTTTCTCCGTATTGGTGAAGCATTTTTTTATCAAACTTGAGCGGAGGATAGTGCGCGAAAGAGGTCTTCTTAAAACCCATTTCTTCCAAAGTCGGCAGCGGCGTTGCCTTTGTCAGCAGCATCAACGCTGCTTTCTTTTTCACGACAGATTGCTCTTTCAAAAGATCTGCCGACAGCTGTGAAAGCCATTTCTTTTTGTAGGGTGTGAAGACCGTGTAAGGCTTTCCGCCGTCAGAAAGAACTTCGTTTTTTTCAAAAATCACTTGATCCTTGAATGTCTTAAACTCGACACCTTTGGATTTCAAAAGTCGAGAGACTTTCTCATCCCGCTCACGGGCGTAGGGTTCATAGTCGTGGTTTGTAACAACACACTTCACTGGGTGCTGAGTGATGATTCTCTGAAAGATCTCAAGGGGATCCCCGTAATAAACTGCAAAGTCACAGCCCCAGGACTTGTAAGTGTCCTTCATTGTCTTGATTTGAGAATGAAGAAAAGGCACTCGAGTGTCCTCTGGATCCAAATGGGACAGAATATTGCGATCAAAGATGAAAAGGGGACGCACTTGAGAGCCTACCTCTAAAGCTAGGGACAGAGCTTCACTGAGCCCCCTGTTATCTTCTGTTCTGAGATCCCTGCGATGCCAAAAGATGGTGATCGACATACTCTTCCTGATTGAAATAAGTTTAAGATAATGTAAACTATAAGTATGTCGGATAAAGGAAAAAACTCAAACACCAATTCCAAAAAACTGGAGAAAATCAAATCTTCAGTGATGAGCCGCTCCTTGAGCGTCGCCAAGATGACTTTATCCACAGGTACAAGCCTTGCCGGTCACACGCTCTCAACGCTTTTCAAAAATGATACTGAAAAATCCACTCTTTGGCAGAAATTCCTTCAAAATCAGGCGAAAGATCTGACTAATGAACTTGGGGAATTGAAAGGGAGCCTCATGAAAGCAGGACAAATGCTTTCCATGTATGGAGAACATTTTCTGCCACCAGAAGCCAATCAAGTGTTGAAAGCTTTACAGTTCCAATCTCCTCCACTTCAGTGGGCAGCAATTGAACCCATTCTCATAGCTGAACTCGGCGATAAGCTCAATGACCTCGAAATCGAAGTTGAGTCCATTGGCTCTGCCTCCCTGGGTCAAGTCCACCGAGCTCGGATCAAAGCCACGGATGAACAGATCGTTCTCAAAGTGCAATATCCTGGGGTGGATAAAGCCATTGATTCTGATTTGCGCGCCATCAAATCATTGTTGGGGATACTCAAGATCTTGCCTCGCAATCTCAATACGGATCATCTGTTCCAAGAAGTTCGAGAGATGCTCATCCAAGAGACAAATTATGAGCTTGAAGTGGAGCAAACAGAAAAGTATCGCGAACGACTGCAATCGGATTCACGCTACATTGTTCCGCGCATCTATCGGCACTACTGCTCAAAAAGGATCATAGCGAGCAGTTTTGAAAAAGGGCTTTCTCCAGATGACCCTCTCGTTCACAGCCTTTCACAGGCCAGAAAAAATCGCTTGGCCTTGAATTTTATCGACCTTTATTTCAAAGAACTTTTTCAGTGGGGTGTCGTACAGACAGATCCTCATTTAGGGAATTACAAAGTGCGACTCAGCCCCCTGGGAGAGGATCAACTTGTCCTTCTCGATTTTGGAGCCGTCCGTATCTACGAAGAGTCTTTTTTGAAGCCTTATTATCAGATGATCAAGTCAGCGCTCGTTAGTGATCAAGCCTCTTTAGAGGAGGCCGCCAAACAACTGAAGTTCGTCCACGATGAAGATGAAACTGAGCTCAAGCAACTTTTCGAACAGTTTTGTTTGGAT
>JAJTIC010000059.1 GCA_021300175.1 Pseudomonadota bacterium | reverse complement strand
TTCTAAGACTTTAGACTGGACATGGCGGCAAGCGTTACAGTTTCCTATGAATTGATCTAACAACTGAACAACTGTGTTTGAGTCTTGCTGTGAGCAAAATTACCAAGAGTAGTACGGCTGAATATTTTGCTAAAAACTTACAACAGGTGGGGTTTTCTTCCCCTCTGAAAGCTGTTTTAACCACCCTGAAAGAGGCCGTGGACAACTCTCTCGATGCCTGTGAGCAGAATGATATTTTACCTGAAATTTCTGTTCAAATCACTCGGGTCGGTCAAGGATCAACCAAGAATACGGATCTTGTGAAAATCGTGGTCGAAGATAACGGACCGGGTATTGAACCCGATGACTTGGCCAAAGTTTTTGGAGAGTACTTGGCCTCTTCGAAGTTTGGTCGCGGACAATGTTCACGCGGGCAACAAGGGATTGGTATTTCTGCAGCCACCACATGGGCTCAGCTTACGAATGCCAAAGGGGCTTTTGTGATGTCAAAAACAGCCAGTATGAGAAAGGCCGTGAAGTGCCAAATTGACGTGGATATTAAAACCAATACAGGGATTGTTCGAAACAAAGAAACGGTGGATTGGGATAAGAAATCAGGAGTCAAAGTTGAATTCGTGATTGATGGAAGGATTCAACTCAACGGAGACGGGGGTCTTTTGACTTATTTGGATGGAACCGTTCTGGTGAATCCACACCTTACTTTAAAATACAAACTTCTTGATAATGACTGGGTCAAAGTTGAAAGAGTCAGCAATCAAGTTCCTGAAATTCCAGAGGCGACTTTGCCTCACCCTCACACTTTCAAGCTGGGCGAGTTCATCACTCATGCGAGTCTTTTCGGAAAAATTAATCTCGATAAGTTCTTAAAAACAGGGTTTTCGAGAATCTCTGACCAGTCTTTGAAAGACTTCACTCAAAAAGGTCTTCCGAAGGGGCTTCTCGATAAATCGATCGCAGCTCTGAAAGATGAAGACTTCAAAAAAGTCTTCCAAGCTGTGCAGGACACGGAATTAATGGCGCCATCCACGAAGTCGGTTCTGACGGTGGGGGAAGAAGCTCTTTCAAAATCCATCGGTCGTCTGGGCGAAGTGGACTTTTTCTCGGTCGTGACTCGAAAACCTGCTATTTGTGACTTTAAACCAGTCGTCGTTGAAGTGGCCCTTGCGAGATTTGTGAATCGTAACACCGAAGCCGATGAACCTGTTCAGTTGTTGAGGTTTGCAAACCGAGTCCCTTTGCAGTTTGATAAATCTGGTTGTGCGATCACATGGGCGATTGAGTCTGTGAACTGGAAAAACTATGGACTGAGTCAACCCAAAGGGTCTTTGCCCATCGGGCCTTATGTTTTTGCAGTGTCCATCGTTTCGCCATTCATTAAGTTTAAAAATGCTTCTAAAGAGACGATTGATGCTTCCGAAGAGCTTGTGGAAGAAATTCGCAAAGCTTTGATGCAAGCTGGGCAAAAGCTTTCTCGGCACATTAAAAAAGAATTTCGCGAAGCGGATCTTGAGCGAAAACTGGCTCACATTGAGCAGTTTGGTCCTATCCTTGTTGAGACGTTAGCGAGAATCACAAAAGCTCCTGAAGCGCGTAAGAAAAAAGCTGAAGAAGGTTTGAGAAAGCTTCTCGGTCGAGATTCTGAAGATGCTGTGGCAGAGCTCGAAGAAGCACAGAGTAAGCTTGCTTCTTTGAAATCGAGAGAGGCTAAAAAGCTAGGTCTTTCTGGCGAAGACTCTGAAATAAAAGATGACGAAGTCAAAGCTGTGGCCGAAGAAAATAAAAAAGCTGCAACCACCAAAAAAGCTGCTTCCACGAAGAAAAAATAAGGTGAATCATGAGTAAGTTGATTAAAATTCGTGAACTTGATCTAGATATTCCTAAAACAGCCAAAATGATTGCTGAGAAAATGCTTTCAGATCTTGAAAAGTCCAAGAGACCCGTTCTTGAAGCTGTAAAGACCAGCTTGGATAACTCGTTCTACAACCCCAAAGTCGGTTATTTGACGGCGGGAGACAAAGTCGTCAAAACAGAGCTCAACGTATCTTCAGTTCAAAAGTTGGCGCGAGTGGTGTTCATGCTCGAAATTCTTTTGAGAAACTTGGATATCGGCTCAGTGAACACAAAGCGTGAGTTATACTATATCAGTAAAGGTTTGATCAAAGGTGATGGTCGCTTGAAGGCTTTGGATTTTGAAGACCAGCCAGAAAGTGATGCCATTATTGATTTCATTGGAGATATGCTTCGTGTGTACCGTGAAGAACTCAATTGCTTTGCCAATGACCGTGGTGGGCAGACTTACTCTCAACATTTGATTGTCACAGAAACAATGCCCGATGGAGAAAAGGCGACGATCGACTTATCAACTTTGGGAACCGCTCCTTTTCAGCCTAAAAATAAACCTCAGTCACTGAAGCTCAAAGCCAAGAAGAAAATTGATTTTTGTTTGGTGATCGAGTCTGAAGGTACAGCCAACACTTTGCACACTATGGGTTTCACGAAAAGAAACAACTGCATTCTGATGGGTGCTCAAGGGGTTCCTTCGAATGCTGTCCGAGGCTGGTGTAAATTGATCCAAGATGAGTTGGAAGTTCCCATGTATTTCTTTGGAGACCTTGATGCCTACACTATGCAGAATATCTTTAGAACACTCAAAGCGGGCTCGGCAGCATCGCTCATCAGAAATGCAGATTTTTCAGCCCCTGAAGTGAAGTTTTTGGGAGTATTGCCGGACGATGTGAAACGCTACGATCTGCCTCACTACAAAGTGAAAGAAAGTGATCCAGCGGAAGCTCGAGCTTTGAAAAAAGCAAAAGATGCTTTGGAAAATGATCCCTTCTTTATGGACAAAAAGAACAAAGGCTTAGCAGATATCTGTCGCTGGTTGATTAAAGAAAAAATCCGTTGCGAACAGCAGTCGTTCTTTTCTGTGGACCCCAAAGATCCTATTAAGACAGAGAAAATCATTCTTGAGAAAATCAAGCGCGGGTCTTACGTTTAATTAGCGGCGGGGTTTTGCTTCGCTCATAAATCTGGCCAATGAGTGGTTGTCCCGAAAGGGGCCCCGAAAACTTTTGTGAACGAAACCTGATTCTACGATGCGGCCTTCACGGCCCGTTGAAACTTCTTTCGCACTTGCAGAGTACGTCAATCGGTAACCAACGATCGAACTGCCTTCGACGACAAACTCGACAGTGTCGAGTTTGATTTGATGATGGGCTTCAAAGTCGCCTTCCAAAATGGTGTCACCCCAGACTTGAGCAAGATCAAAAGCCACTTCTCTGAGCTTTTCACGCAATTCTGCGGGGAGAGCTCGGTATTCAGTGACTGAAATTGTCTCCAGATGCACTTGAGCTTGGGCGCAATTCAATCGAGGGCATTCTCTTTGAGATTTGCGGACGTCAGCTTTAAAGCTGTTGGCGTCAGCCATCGAAAGTGCCGGAGTGAACAGGCAGAGCAAGAAGAGAAATTGAGTCAGCAAGGCTTTTTTCATGTCTGGGCATCCTAATGGTGATCAGGTCTCATTGTGCAATGTTTGAAAGGCAATTTATTATTCATTAAATGTATATTAAGTGGTGCTGAAGCTCTACTTTGTTCGAGGGGGGTTGGGGGGTGGACGCTCCTTTGGTTCGCGCGCAAGGCGTTGCTCGTTGTTGATGAAAATGAATTGGGATAGTTTTAAGTCTTCAAAATGATTCAGAATTCTCAATCCTGAGGGAGATTATGGCAAAAATTGAAACAACGCCGGAAATGGTGCAAGAAGTTTACACAAAAACAGCTCAAAAATTGGCTGTTGTGCGAAATCGTTTGGGGCGACCTCTCACTTTGGGTGAGAAAATTGTTTACGGTCACCTCGATGACCCTCAGGGACAAGAGCTTGAGCGTGGAAAATCATTCTTGCAGCTGCGACCAGATCGCGTGGCCATGCAAGATGCGACGGCTCAGATGGCGATTCTGCAGTTCATGCTCGCCGGAAAAGAGGAAGCTGCAGTTCCTTCCACTGTTCACTGTGACCACTTGATTCAAGCTTACAAAGGTAAAGAAGCTGATATGACGGCTTCCAACAACACGAACAAAGAAGTTTTTGATTTTTTGGCCACGGCTTCTTCTCGCTACAATATTGGCTTTTGGAAACCAGGTGCAGGAATCATTCACCAAGTCATTCTTGAAAACTATGCGTTCCCCGGTGGATTGATGATTGGAACAGATTCTCACACTCCGAATGCCGGTGGATTGGGGATGTGTGCTGTGGGCGTCGGCGGATCAGATGCATCCGATGTCATGGCAGGTCTTCCTTGGGAAGTGAAAAATCCAAAATTGATCGGTGTTCACCTGAAAGGAAAAATGAATGGATGGACGTCTGCCAAAGACGTTATCTTGAAACTGTGCGGAATGCTGACGGTGAAGGGTGGAACTGACAAAATCGTTGAGTACTTTGGTGAAGGTTGCAGATCTATTTCTGCGACCGGAAAAGCCACTATCACAAACATGGGAGCAGAGCTGGGAGCCACTTGTTCTGTGTTTCCGTACGATGAGCGCATTGGTGCCTATCTGAAATCTACGAACAGAGCGGCTTTGGCGGATCTTGCGGACAAAAATAAAGATCTCCTGGTTGCCGATGCTGAAGTCGAAAAAGATCCCAAAAAGTATTTCGACGAAGTTTACGAAATCGATTTGTCAGCTTTAGAGCCTCATCTCGTAGGGCCTCACTCTCCAGACATTGCTCGACCCATCTCTGCGATAGCGAAAGAAGCCAAAGAAAAAGGCTGGCCGACGAAGCTGTCGTCAGCTCTGATTGGCTCTTGCACCAATTCTTCTTATGAAGATATTGGTCGTGCAGCAATGATCGCCAAGCAGGCACTGGATGCGGGAGTGAAAATGGCGCAGCCATTTTTGGTTTCTCCGGGATCCACTCAAATCCAGAACACCATCGAGCGCGATGGTCAAATGCAAGTTTTGAACAGCGTAGGCGCCACAGTGCTGGCCAACGCCTGCGGTCCTTGCATCGGTCAATGGAAGCGTGATGACGTAAAAACAGGTGAGAAAAACACCATCGTCACTTCTTTCAACAGAAACTTCCGCGGAAGAAATGACTCGAACAACGAAACTTTGGCCTTTATAGGATCTCCTGAAATGGTCATGGCTTTGGGCTTGGCTGGAAGATTGGATTTCAACCCTGCAACTGATGAACTTGAGACTCCGAAAGGAAAAATCAGATTCAAAGCGCCAGAAGCTCCAGAGCTTCCCGCGAAAGGTTTCGTGGCAGATCCTCAAGGTTATCAGGCTCCTGCAGGTAAAAACGCTCAAGTCGCTGTTTCTCCAAGCAGTGATCGCTTGCAGTTGCTCAGCCCATTTACAAAATGGAATAATCAGGACTTCAAAACTCAGTTGGTTTTGGCCAAAGCAAAAGGCAAATGTACGACCGATCACATCAGCCCCGGCGGTCCGTGGCTGAAGTACCGTGGTCACTTGGATAATATCTCTAACAATATGCTCTTGGGTGCAGACAACGCATTCACTGGTGAAATTGGAAAAGGAAAGAATCAGCTCACGGGTGCTGCCGGTGTTGAGTTCGCAAAAATTGCTCGTGAATATCAAAAAGCAGGTCAAGGTTGGGTCATCATCGGGGACGAGAACTACGGCGAAGGCTCTTCACGGGAACACGCTGCCATGAGTCCACGATTCTTGGGCTGCACGGCTGTGATCACAAAGTCCTTTGCACGGATTCACGAAACGAACTTGAAGAAGCAGGGCGTGTTGGCTCTGACCTTCCAAGATCCAAAGGACTACGACAAGATCCAAGAAGAAGACCGAGTGTCGTTGGTAGATTTGAAAGCATTAGCTCCTGGAAAGCCCGTTAAAGCCATTTTAGAACACAAGGGTGGGGCGAAAGAAGAGATTTTGCTCAAGCACTCTTACAACGCCGAGCAGATCAAGTGGTTCGTCGCAGGATCGGCTCTGAATTTAATCAGAGGACTTTAGAATTCGAGGCACAACAAATTCAGTTGAGAGGGCCTGCTTCAGGAATGAGCAGGCCTTTTTTTATTTGCTAATCGGCAAGCTGTCAGCCACCATTTCATGTGTCTGAACAATTCGTTCGAGACAAAGAAACAACAGGAGGATTCATGAAGTTTCTGATAAAAGTAATTGCAACAATGATGTTGCTTGGTTCGGGTGTAGCGATGGCTCAGCAAAAAAATAAGTCATTGCATGATCAATTGACTGGTCAAGGCTATGGCATGGCTGGATGTGGCCTTGGTTCTGTCGTATTTGGCGATAAGCCTGGAATGATCCAGGTGATTGCCGCAACAGTGAATGGAACAGCAGGAAGCCAAACTTTTGGTATTTCTTCTGGAACTTCTAATTGCGGCGAACCAGGAATTTTTGCTCGTGCTGAACAGTTCATCGAAGTGAACAAAATGGCGATCGAGAACGATTTGTCTCGCGGCGCGGGTGAGTCTTTGGTTTCTTTGGGTGAAGTGATGGGTTGTCAAAATTCCGATTTCACAATGCAATTGAAGTCTAAGTACACTTCTGGTGGTACTCAGGAACAATTGGTTCAAGCAGCTACTCAATCTTGCAAAATGTAATTTGCAGAAAATTTGAAAAGGAATAACAAATGAAAAAATTAGTCGTTACTTCAATGCTTCTTCTTTCTTCTGTTGCTATGGCAAAAAGCTATGGCGATGCAGGTTGTGGGTTGGGATCAGTGATTTTTGGAAATGAAAAAGGTTTTTCTCAGATCTTTGCGGCCACAACCAACGGAACTTCTGGAAATCAAACTTTTGGTATTTCTTCTGGAACCTCGAACTGTGTTGATCAGGGTGCTATGAAAGGTGCTCGTGCCGTACCCGTGTTCATTGAAATGAACAAAGCAGCTCTTGCAAAAGATGCAGCTCGTGGACAAGGTGAAACTATTGCTAACTTGGCAAACCTGTTGGGTTGTAACTCAAGCGCTTTGGGGCAGACTTTGAAATCGCAGTACAACAATATCTTTGTTGAAACTGGAATGAACCCGCAAGCAATTGAAGCAGGAATCAATTCTGCAATCTCTGCGAACAAAGCTCAGGCGTGCGGCGCTTAAGGTTGTTTCTTAGTTGGATTTTACGAAAGGGCTCCCGATGGAGCCCTTTTGTTGTTTTTACCAGTCTTGTGTTTTTTCTCTCTGCAATAAAAGCACAGTCTTCACAGATCTTCATAGAAAAAGTCCTTCAGGAGGTCGAAGACAAAGATTTGGGTGAAGCTCATCTTTGGAAGCTCCTTTTGCATGCTCGTGAAAAAGGTGGCATGAAGAGTGAAATTGATTCTTCTCACTTCTTTCTTGCTCCTCAAGAGCATTGGTCTCCATCAGCCGAGTTAAACGCATTTGTCCGTGAAATATTCCGAGAGCATCAGGAAATCACTCAGGGTCGTCAGGTTTCTGAAGAGAACCGCCTTGGCTGTCGATTTCCAGCAAGGTATCAGTGGCTTCAAACTCAACTGAGCCAAAAGCTTCCTCAACCTGAATGTCCTAGATTAGAAAATTGGTTCCGGACTCTTCGAGGCGAATCCTTGTCCTTGGTGTTTTCAAGTTATTTTTTGAATAATCCATCTTCCACTTTTGGACATACATTTGTACGCATCAATAAGAAAGCAGATGCAGACGGACAGCGGTTTGAGCTGCTGGATTACGGAGTTAACTTTGCAGCTAATCCAGGTCAGGCCAATGCAGTGATGTATGCATTGAGAGGACTTTTCGGCGGATTCCCAGGAACTTTCACAACTGTTCCTTATTTCTATAAAGTTCGTGAGTACAACAACGCTGAATCTCGGGATCTTTGGGAATATGAATTGAATGTTTCTCAGGCCGGTGTGGATCGCATGATCCTTCATGTTTGGGAACTAGGCCCTCAGTATGCAGACTATTGGTACCTGACTGAGAACTGCAGTTATTTTATGCTTTCGCTTTTAGAGATTGCAGATCCAAAATTGAAATTGGTGAACCTACAGAAGAAATATGTGATCCCTGTGGATACTCTCAAAACTGTCTATGAATCCCCTGGCCTTGTGAGGAGTTATAAATTTCGCCCTTCCATTCGAAGCGAGTTTTATGCTCGAGTTTCGAATTTAAGTGAAAATGAAAAACAAATGGTGAGAGAACTCGGGGAAGCGAGAGATCTCGCGCTCTTAGAACCCATGAAAGATTCTGAAACTCGGCGAAAAATTTTAGATAGTTTGATAGATTACATTGATTTCAAGTTTCCCATCGAAGTTCAAAAGGAAAGTTCAGCAGCGTGGAAGTTTAAATCTCAAGTGCTTCAAGCTCGCAGCCAAATAGAAGCTTTTACTCCACCATTGAAAGTGGCAGAGCCCGAGTATGAAAAGCCTCATCAAAGTCACGGGTCGCGACGTTGGGGTTTTGGCCTTGCTCAAACTTCTTCTGAAGCAGAGGAGGCTACGGAGCTGACTCTTTCTTATCGATTTGCTCTGCATGATCTTCTCGATCCTATTCGTGGTTATCCCGAGTATGCGCAGATCCATTTTTTCGATTTGCAAGCAAGTGTGGATAAGGAAGATCGGTGGAATCTTAAAAAATTCACTCTGTTTGAAGTCGTCTCGCTGTCAGAGCTGGGGTTATTTTCCAAGACTCCTTCGTGGATGCTGCAAGTGGGATCTCGAGAACTGCGACATCAAGACTGCTTAGGCTGTGAAGTGTTCTCGGTGAATGGGGGAATTGGTTATTCCTTTCAGTTTTTGCCTCAAACACAAGAAACTCATTATTTAGGACTTAAAGTCTGGCTCGAACACGCTTATGCGAAAATCGGCTCGTGGGGAAAGCGAGATTATTTAGCAGCAGGGCCTCAGTTGATTTCTAGGTGGCGATGGAGTCCCTCAAATGTCAGCTTGTTAGAAGCTCACGTCAGATATGACCAAGGCTCAAGTTTTAAAAACAATGCTGAATTGAAACTCTCTCATCGCTTTCATCGAGGAAATGATCGGTCAATACAGCTTTCTGGAGGGACCAGGTGGTTCGAAGACTTCGCCTCATTGGATCTTTTTTTCTTGTACTAGGGGGGCTTCAGCTCTCGGGTTGTACAAGTCTGTTCTATTATCCGCGAGTTCCCAAGATTCAATTTTATGATCCGTCTCAGATGGGACTTGATCCCAAAAACATTGAAGTCTTTTGGGCGCCGGGAAAATCCCTTCATGCGTGGTATTTTCAAGCACGAAAAACACCTTCGAAAGGCACCATTGTTCATTTTCATGGCAATGCAGAGAATGTCACCACACACTTTATGAATCTTATTTGGGTGATTGATGAAGGTTATGACTATGTCATTTTCGATTATCCAGGCTATGGGCTTTCTGACGGCGAACCGTCACCAAAGGATAACTATCTATCAGCAAAAACTTTCGTGACGTATGTGCACGAGAAAATAGATTCTAGGCCGCTCATTTTTGTCGGGCAAAGTTTGGGTGGAAATATCCTTTTGAAAACTCTCGAAGGACTCGAAGGAGCAGTCCCCATCAGGTCCGTGATCGTCGATTCGACTTTCCCTTCCTATCGAAGTGTGGCTCGTCAGAAAGCCTCGGAAGCTTGGATTCTTTGGTTTTTGCAGCCGGTAGCTTGGCTGATCATGAGTGATAGCTACGCGCCAGAAATCGAAGGAAAGCTTCCAGGGATTCCCAAGCTCGTGATCCATGGGGATCAGGACCGAGTCGTGCCATTTAAAAATGGCGAGAAAGTTTTTTCTGTAATGACTGAACCTAAAGAATTTCTACAGATCTCTGGAGGAAATCATACAGATGTGTTTTATCGGGAAAAAGGGGCTTATCGGGCCCAAATTTTGAGTTGGCTCGAGGCTAACGCATTGCGATGACCCTTTGAACCCGTGACCTGTGAAAGTCTGAGGACTAAATCATGAGCAACCAACTCAAAGGGGGTCCTTATGATGAGATCTATGATCTCTCTGTTAGCGGTGTTGAGCCTGGCCCATTCGGCTGTTGCTCAAGTCTCACCAGAACTGAAAGCGAAACTAACTGATGAGTTAAAATTCATCGCAAGTATTTATCAAAATCACTATGCACCCAAAGGCTGGAAAGAAACTCACTTGGGGTGGGACCTGTCTGCGGAGCTGAAGAAAGCGCAAGCGAAAGTTCAATCCGCGCAAAGCGTGAAAGACTATCGCAGTGCTGTGGTGGATCTTTTGAATTCAACACAAGATTATCACGTAGGTTACAGTTTTCAGTCCACAGAGCGTGCGACTTTGCCATTTCAGGTTAAAACAGTGGAAGGTAAAGCTTTGCTGGTGTTTATCGATCGCACGAAGCTTTCTGAGACGGCATTTCCATTTCAGTTAGGTGATGAACTGATCAGCATGAATGGTGTTTCTGTGGCTGATCTTCAGAAATCGATCATCGATTACATCGGATCTAACGTGCCTGGAACAGATTTAGCTTTGTCAGATCTCTATATTACTCGCAGATCAGCGAGAGCCAATGCGCCTGTGCCTCAGGGGCCTGTGCTCTTGTCGATGTTAAGAGCTGGGGAGACAACTCCTGTGACTCACCAATTGGTGTGGGAGTATCAAAAAGAAATGATTCCTGGGCTTTTCTCGAATAAATCAGAAAGGAAAAGTTTAAGCTGGTTTCAATCTCCGAAAATGTACTCTGCAAAAGCTATGGAGTTTAGAAATTTAGGAAATAGCTGGGGAGTGGGCGAGCGCAAAGGCTATTTACCAAATTTAGGAAAACGTATCTGGGAATCAGCGAAAGACACAGAGTTTGATGCCTACATTTACAAAAATGAAGATGGGAAACTGATCGGTGTTGTTCGTATTCCTTCTTACTATCCTGATGACAGAGACAAAGCGACAAAAGATTTTGTAGCTGTGATGAAGAAAATGGATCAGTTGACGGATGGCTTGGTGATCGATCAGTTGAACAACCCTGGTGGTTCGGTGTTTTATCTTTATGCTTTAGTCAGCATGCTCACAGACACTTCACTGGCGACGCCCAAACATCGCATGAACATTAATCCAGCAGATGTGCAAGAGGCTTTGACAACGCTGGAGACTTTGGCTGCGATCAAAACAGACGAGCAAGCGATTGCCGCTTTGGGTGAGACTCTGGAGGGCTATCCAAACTCCTATCAAATGGTGGTGAACATGAGAGCTTTCTCTGAGTTCATTATCAACCAGTGGAATTCAGGAAATAAGCTCACAGAGCCTTTCTATGTTTGGGGTGTGGATCGTATCAACCCGCATCCAGAAGTTCAGTACACGAAACCTGTAGTTTTGTTGATCAACGAATTGGACTTCTCGGGCGGAGATTTTTTCCCCACGATTCTGCAAGACAATCAACGTGTGACCATCGTCGGTGCACGCACAGCTGGAGCTGGTGGCTACGTTCTTGAAGCGAGCTTCCCCAATAGCTTTGGACTGACGAATCTTAGTTTTACTGGATCGCTGGCAGAACGTGTGAATTTAAAGCCCATCGAGAATTTGGGTGTAACACCTGATATTCCACTGGCACTGACAGTGAAAGATCTGCGGGGAAATTTCGTGGATTATTTGAACGTTGTTCGTAAAACCATCAACGAGCAAGTGAAGTAGTTACTCAGAGTAAGGAAAGAAATAGGTTGTCACCATTTCTTTCTTGCTCAGAATTTCATAAATCTCGAGAACTCCGTCCACTGGACGGAGTTTTTTTTGATACATCAGATCTTGCACCGGACCATACACTTTCGAAGGCCCAATGGCCGGACTACCGTCCCAAGAAGCTTGAATGTATTTTTGTTCGGCGGGAAGTGTGAGAGCTTTAAATCCCTCAGGCATTTTTTCTGGAAATTGCTCTGAAGCTTCAAGCACGCAACCGCCTTCGGATCTGAGTCGGCCTTCTTCTTGAGTCTCGGGATTATCTAAGTAGCGCCCAAAAGAGAGTTGGCACTTGAATCCATTTTCTTTAGCCCAAGTCTCTACTTCGGTGATGACAGTGTTGATTTTGTGATAAGCCCCTTGGTGATCTTTAGCGAGGAGCCTAAATTCTGGCCCTGTAATCTCAGCAAGGGTTGGAGATTTGTAAGCTCCCAAATGCCAATAGACGTATCCACCAAAAAGGACAAAGCCGATCAATAAGGCAAAAATCAAATGCTTGATCATCGTGAACTCCATTTAATGTTACAACCCATGGATGGTTTTTGAATTCGGTGAACTTGTCCATAGGTCACGAGCTCCTGAGCAGCCTCAAAGAGCTCCCGGTGCTTCACTTGCTTTTCGTTTTTCCAAGAGTCATCAAGCCGACCTCTGTAGACCAGGACTCGATCCGCATTAAAAAGAAAAAAATCAGGAGTGCAGACGGCCCCAAACTGCAAAGCTACTGATTGATCGGGGTCATGCAAATACTTCCAGAATGGCTTGCCAAGTTTGGTCCAATGTTCATTGAGGGCAGCTTCGTTATCTTCAGGGTATTCCACAGGATCGTTCGAGCAAATCGCGATGGTTTCAATTCCCAGTTTCTTCAAGTCTAAAGACAGCTGCAAGAGTCGGCTCTCGATGGCTTTCACATAGGGGCAGTGATTGCAGATGAACATAAAGAGCCAAGCTTTTGCCTGAGGCAGATCTTGGTCCGTCATCCAACTGCCATCGAGGGCCTTCAGTTTGAAGGGAGGAAGAATTTTTCCAAGATCATCTTGAGGGGTGAAAGTCAGAGCCATGGGGCCTCCTTAAAGTTCAGACCAAGAAATCCACTGACCTGCTTGCTGGAGGCTTCCTACTTCGGACACTTGAGTGAAAGGAGCCACGAGATCCGGTTTCTTGTTCAGAGCAAAGAGTAAAGATGTTTGCTGAAGTTGACCAAGCGTTCCTGCATTTTGTGCGACGACACTGCCAAGCTCGAGAGTCCATCGATCGAGAAAATCAAACCATGCTTCTTCGTGCAAGTGGCTGACACCACACGCTTGTAACTCTTTTTGTAGAGAAGTGGCTGTTCCCAAGGAAGGCGCAAAAAACACATTCAGTCCTAAGCCGATCACAAGCTTATTTTTTCGCCCCTCAACCACATTCTCAATCAAAAGGCCTGCGATTTTCTGGGCCCCGGCATAAATATCGTTCGGAGCTTTCAGAGAAAAAGGAATAAAAGGAAAACTTGCCAGCAAGGCTCGGAAAAGCGCAAGCCCTACCAGGGGGCTCAGCACTGGCTGCCGAGCTTGGTGAGAGTGGTACACCCAAGAACTCAGAAGGTTTTCGCCGGGGGAAGATTGCCAAGTATTTTGGTTTCGCCCTCGACCCGCTGTTTGAAATTCAGCAATAAAAATTTCAGGAGCAGGGGTCGACCTAAATGGAGAATCTTTGGCCACAGTGTTCGTGCTCGTGAGTTCTTTAAAGTAATGAGCTGGAACTCCTGATTTTGCCGCCCACTCAGCTGTCTTTTGCCCCACCAGAAAATTCATCCTATGGGTTCTCCCAATCAAACATTAAAGAGATATCCGCGCTGGGGGCCGAGTGAGTGAGGGCTCCCACGCTAATAAAATCAACACCCAGTTCAGCAACACTAGCCACTCGTTCTAAGCTCATATTGCCCGAAGCTTCTGTTTGAAGATGATCCGGGATCACTTCCAAACACTTCCGAAGAAGTTCATTGTTCATGTTATCGAGCAGAATTCTCTGAACTTTTTGCTGAACACATTCCTTCACATCCTCGATAGTCCGAGCTTCCACTTCGATGGCAGCATCGGTGTGAGAGCGAGTTCTTTCCACAGCTTTGGCAATTCCCCCCATCACAGCAATGTGATTGTCTTTGATCAGAATCGCCGAGGAAAGATTTAAACGATGATTTTGACCCCCACCATGAACCACAGCTCTTTTTTCAAGCTCTCGGTAGCCAGGCAAAGTTTTCCGCGTGTCGAGAATTTTTGTTTTGGTAGGGGCGACTTTAGCGACAAATTGTGAAGTGAGAGTCGCGATACCTGTGAGGTGCATCAAAAAATTGAGCGCCACACGTTCTGCTTTCAGAATTTGAATCAAATCCCCTTGAAGTGTGCAGAGAATTTGCCCTTTAATGACGGAATCACCTTCTTCGAAATGCCATTTCAATTTTGCATTTGGCTCGAGCGCATGCACGGTCTGTTCGAATGCAGCCGTGCCTGAAAGTTTGAGATCCTGCTTGGCAATGAGTTTTGCTCGACCATGACGAGGCTTCAAAGCCAAGCTTTCGGTGGTGAGATCGCCATGGGGCATGTCTTCTTTAAGGGCAGCTTTAATGAGTTCTAAGAGTGTCATAGCTTTGAGAAACTACTACAGACGTTCAGCCTCTTTAAGTAGTTTTTGGAGTTCTTCACGAACGACGCGCTCGCAAATGTCAGGCAAAATCTTCCAAGCGATTTCTTGGATCACAGCCCGAGCTTCTTCACGAGCCATCAGTTCGGCCTGAGTGTCGCTGACTTTTGGCAAGGTGAGATTTTGAGACAGGTTTTGCGACAGAGTCTGAGAAACGGTCTCGGCAACAGCTTTTGCAGTTTTGGTCGTGAGATCTATCAAAGCCACTTCTTCATCCGAGCTACTCAGCGCAATCGTGGTCTTATCTAAATCAATTTCCTGAAGGTCAGAGCCAAAATCTTCTGGTGGAAGTTGAATCTTGAACTGGTTCAAACTCTGATGAGACCAAGTCTCCTGTTGCTTCGGCTGTTTTGCTTGGGGAGCTTTGGGAAGAGGAACTTGCTGAAATTCATCTTCTTCGTAGTCTTCGATGGGGAAAGTCTCTGTCTTGGTAGGAGAAGATCCCGTCGCAGGGGGTTTCAAATCAACAAATTCGATGGCTGCCGGCTCGTCAGCGGGGGACTGCTTTTGATCTTCCACGATGGGAGGAAGATCAGGAAAAGAAAGAAACTGAGAGATCTCGTTCGTTTGGGTGGTGGGAACAAGGTCCCGCACAATTCCGCGCAGGGCATCCGCATCAAAAGGTTTCTCAAGGCGGCGATTCGCCCCGCAGCTTTTGGCTTTAGCTTCATCGATGTCCATAAAACCCGACCACATCAGAACCACAGGAATTTTTTTGAGGACGGAATCATTTTTTAAATCTGCACAAACTTCGTAGCCGTTCTTTTTGGCAAGAAGAACATCCGCAAACACAATGTCTGGCTGAAAGCTTTTTGCGACTTGCAGTACATCTAAGCCAATTGGGACAGCTTTCACTTCGACTCCAAAGTCCTGAAGTGCTAACTGCATCACCTTTTTGATGGTGGAACTTTCATCTGCCAATAAGACGCGTAAAGCCATATGCTTCAAGTCAACATTTTCGGAAGACGGAAGTCAAGAGAAGCAATAAGCTTAGGATTGAAAATATGCTAGGAAAGATCGATCGCTACATCGCAGGACTATTTTGGGCTTATTTTGCAGCTGGGCTCTTGATTTTTTGTACCATTTTTCTGGCTGTGGATGCGATGAGCACTTTAGTGAGTTATCCCGGTGTGGCTGGATCTGCGGTGGTTCAGTACTACATTGCAAGTCTACCTGAAATTGCGCATCGAATGCTCCCGGTCGCTTGTCTTCTCGGGGCTTTATTTGCGCTGTCCACGCTGAATCGAAATAATGAAATGGTGGCTCTGTTCAGTGTGGGTATGAGTCTGAGTCGGATCACCACTCCCATTTTGTTATCTGTGACCTTACTGTCTGCAATTGGTTATTACGTCTCTGATCAAGTAATCCCGTCAGCAAACCGGAGCAAAAACTTCGTTTTTTACCATGAAATCAAGAGGAAGCCTTCGCTCTATTCCACGGTGAAAAATGAAAGAATTTGGTATCGCTCACGAGACACTATTTTTAATATTAAAACTCTGAATGAGAAAACGGCGAGAGCTCAGGGGCTCACTCTTTACACTTTCAATGAGAAGTGGGATTTGATTCAAATGATCACAGCCCGGGAAGTGGAGCTCCTTGGTGAAAATTGGAAACTCTTCGACGGAAGTGTGACTTTGTTCACTGAAGATTCGAGCTTTCCTATCACTTCTGATTTTAAAGAAAAGCAGATTGTCATGGGTGAGGATGCAAAGGACCTCTCTTCCACCGCGCACACGAGCGATGTCCTGAGTCAAAAAGAGCTCAAAGAATTCATTCGTAAGAACAAAGAAGCTGGTCTCGATACTGTTCGCTATGAGGTCGACTATCAGTCTAAGTTTGGATTTTCTTTTGCAGCCCTTGTGATGACAATCATTGGGATTCCCTTCGGAGTGAGCCGAACCCGTTCGGGCTCGACCATGGTGAATGTGGGAATTTGCTTAGGACTGGTGTTTGTTTACTGGATTTTTTACTCGTCGGCTTTGACCCTTGGCAATTATGGACACTTGCCTCCACTGCTTGCGGCCTGGTTGCCAAATCTCATTATGCTGGGCTTTGGCTATTATATGATTCAAAGACCGCAAACCTAAGCTTTTGCGCTGCACAATTGGGCGCAAATCAGGTAAAATCAGGCTATTCCAAAGAGTCGAGGAAGGTCCATCTATGATCTTGAAAGTACTCACATATCCAGATCCCCGTTTGCGAGAAATTTCTCAGCCCGTTACTCGGTTTGATGCCGATCTTAAAAAGTTGTCTGAAGACATGCTTGAAACCATGTATGAAGAAAGCGGAATTGGCCTTGCGGCTCCTCAAGTGGGGGAGCTCGTTCGTATGCTGGTGGTGGACACTCGCCCTCGTGATCTTGAAGGACGCTACGAAAAGAATGTCATGACCGAGCTCGAAGAAAAAGTGCAGCAACCACTGGTTGTGATCAATCCTGTGATCCTCAAGGGCGAAGGCAAAACCACCTACGATGAAGGCTGTTTGAGTGTGCCTTCATTTTACGAAACCGTAGAAAGACACAAGACGATCGAATTGCAATATCAAGACGTCACAGGGAAAACTCATGTTCTAAAAACAGATGGTTTGTTATCGATTTGTTTGCAGCACGAGATGGATCACCTTGAAGGGACTCTTTTCATCGATCACATCAGTTTCGTGAAAAGCAACAAAATCAAAAATCAAATCAAGAAAACTGGTTACCCTGAAAAGAAAAAGAAATCGAGAAAAGACGGCCAAGAGTTGTGAGCAAAGTCAGAGTTTGTTTTCTTGGCACCCCTGAGTTCGCAGTGACAGCCCTCAAAGGTCTGCTGGCTGATGAACACTTTGAAGTGGTAGGTGTGGTGACCCAGCCCGATCGTCCGGCGGGGCGAAAACTTCTGCTGACTCCGAGCCCTGTCAAAAGTTTTGCTCTAAGCCAAGGTCTTGAAGTTTTGTCTCCGGAAAAAATCAATCAAGAGTTAATCCTTCAGCAAATTGAAAAATGGGATGCTGAAGTCGCCGTGGTTGTCGCCTTTGGGCAGATTCTTTCGACAAAATTTTTAAACCTCTTTCCTTTCGGAGCTGTGAACATCCATGGCTCCTTATTGCCAGCTTGGAGAGGAGCTGCGCCCATTCAGCGAAGTATTGAAGCCGGTGAGCAAGAAACAGGTGTCACTCTTCAAAAAATTGTGAAAGAGCTCGATGCGGGCGACGTGCTCGGAACTCGCAAGATCACAGTTCCATTAGAAATGACGGCCATGGAGCTCCACGATAAGATGGCGCAACTCGGAGTCGAACTTTTACACGTGGAACTCATGGACTATGTGCGAGGGAATTTGGCCCCGATTCCTCAGGATCATTCTCAAGTCACTTATGCCAAAAAAATCGAAAAATCAGAGTGCCTGATCGACTGGACTTGGCCCGCACTCAAGATTCATCACAAAGTTCGAGCCTTCACTATGGGGCCCGGCGTGTACACAGTGGCTCAGGCAAAAAAATTGAAAATTCACCGCTCTTTCCCACTGTCAGGTCGACTATCGCCAGGCGAAGTCTCCGTGAAAGAGCAAAAGTTGATTGTTGGAACAGGTGATGGGCTCCTCGAAATTCTGGAAGCGCAGCCAGAGAGCAAAGCTCGCATGAGTGGTGCTGATGCCCTCCGCAGTCTTGGGCTCACAGAAGGGGATCGTCTTGGCTAAACTCATTGCACCTTCTATTCTGTCTGCAGACTTTGCCAACCTGGAATCAGAAATTAAAACTGTTGAGGCAGCAGGAGCCGACTGGCTTCATGTGGATGTCATGGATGGACACTTTGTGAATAACATCACCATTGGTATTCCTGTGGTGAAGTCGCTCAAGAAAGTGGCGAAAGTTCCATTGGATGTCCATTTGATGATTGAAAAGCCTGAGAAATATGCTGCTGAGTTTGTCATGGCGGGAGCAGATTGGCTCACGATTCATGTGGAGTCGACTAAAGATCCTGGTTATGTGCTTCAAGAAATTCGAAAGATGGGAGCTCGTCCTGGAATTACTCTTCGCCCAGGGACTCCCGTCAAAGATTTGAAACCTTATCTCCACTTAGTTGACCTCGTCCTTGTGATGACTGTGGAGCCAGGTTTTGGCGGACAAGACTTTATGAAAGATCAAGTAGCTAAGATTGAAGAGCTTGTGGCTTGGCGAACTGAGCTAGGGCACCGCTATCTGATCGAAGTGGATGGTGGTGTGAATGACAGGTCTCTTCCGTACTTGTCTGGTGCTGATGTCCTCGTCGCCGGAAGTTATGTGTTTAAAAAAGAATCTCATGAAAAAGCGGGCGAACCGCAGCTTGTACAAAAATATAAATCTGCGATTGAAAGTTTAAGGAAATCTTAGAATGTCTCAAAATATTTGGAATCTCACTGGAGAAAATGTCACTGTTGATCTTGTTTGGAAAGTGGCTCATCGCAAGGTGGAAGTCATTTTAAGCACAGATGCTCGGCAGAAAATGCAAGAATCAAGGTCCTACATCGAAGGCCGTATCGCGACAGGTGAAGTGATGTACGGAGTGAATACGGGATTTGGGGCGTTCAGCTCTGTCAGAATTTCTGATTCGCAGATTGAAGATTTGCAACGAAATTTGATTCGCTCTCACTGTGCAGGCATTGGGACTCCGTTTACGAAAGAAGAGACTCGAGCCATCATGTTCTTGCGAGCCAATGCTTTGGCCCGTGGTCATAGCGGCATTCGCCCCACTGTGGTTGAAAAAATTCTCGAATTTTTAAAAGCGGATGTTCTTCCTGTGATTCCCAGTCAAGGGAGTGTGGGAGCCAGCGGAGATCTTGCTCCGCTGTCGCACTTAGCTCTTGGTCTGATTGGTGAAGGGGAAGTTTGGACCGAGCAAGGAGAAGTCAAAGAGGCCCGCGATGTTTTGAAATCCAAAGGCATTGAGCCACTGACTTTGAAAGCCAAAGAAGGCTTGTCCCTGATCAATGGTTGCCAAGTGATGACAGCGGTTGGGATGCTCGCTGCGTGGCGAGCGCGAAGATTTTTGTGGATGACGGATCTTGCAGGTGCCATGTCTTTAGAAGCTTTGCGAGGCTCTCGTTCCGCTTTTGATCCTTTGATTGCAGCGACAAGACCACATCCAGGGGAAGCCAAAACAGCAAGGAATTTGCTCAAGCTCTTGGGTGCCACATCAACCATTGCGGAAAGCCACGCCAACTGTAACAAAGTTCAAGACGCTTATTCTTTGCGATGTATGCCGGCGGTGCATGGGGCGGCCAAAGATTCTTTGGGATATGTTTGGAAAGTTCTAGAAACAGAAGCCAATTCTTCCACAGATAATCCTTTGGTTTTTGCTTCTGAGAACAAAGTTCTGTCCTGCGGAAACTTTCATGGTGAGCCTGTGGCCTTTGCTCTGGATTTTGCGGCTATTTCCGCTTCGGCCGTTGCCAATATTTCTGAGTGTCGGATTGAAAAATTAATTAATCCCAGCATGAGTGAGCTGCCAGCGTTTTTGGCGCCCAATGGTGGGCTCAATTCTGGACATATGATTGTGCAAGTGGCGGCAGCGAGCCTTGTGAGTGAGAATAAAATTCTCGCTCATCCAGCGAGCGTGGACAGTATTCCCACCAGTGCCGATAAAGAAGACCATGTCAGCATGGGAACAATTGCTGCGCGAAAGTTTGGTTCGATCATTGGAAATTGTGAAAATGTGGTGGCTATGGAAATGCTTTCAGCGACTCAAGCGTTAGATTTACTCAAACCTCTTGAGCCGTCGTCGGCAGTGAAAAGGGCTTATGATTTGATTCGTCGCCAAGTTCCTTTTGCTAAAGAAGACCGCGTTTTCGCAAAAGATGTGGCAAAAATTAAAGAAATGATTGCTTCTAACCTTATCCTGGAAAACATGTGTGTGGATTTAGAATTTTGATTGATTTGATCGGGCGTCGTCTCTAAATGACTTTGTTGTTTCGATTTTAGTTTGGCATTTGAAGTGAGGTTTTAAGATGGCATTGGATTCAGGAAGTTCTAAAGGCAGAAGGGTCGTCAAAGCTCCAACGGGCACTCAATTGCACTGTAAAGGTTGGCAACAAGAAGCTGCTTATCGAATGATTCAAAATAATCTCGATCCTTCGGTGGCAGAGCATCCAGAGGAGCTTGTGGTTTATGGTGGAATCGGAAAAGCAGCCAGAAACTGGGAAAGCTTCGACAAGATTTTGGAAGCCCTGAAAACTTTAGAAAATAACGAGACACTGCTGATTCAAAGCGGAAAACCCATCGGGATTTTGAAAACCCATGAAGACGCCCCAAGGGTCTTACTCGCGAATTCGAATTTGGTTCCTCAGTGGGCAACCTGGGATCATTTTCATGAGCTCGATAAAAAAGGTCTTATGATGTATGGGCAGATGACGGCAGGTTCTTGGATTTATATTGGAACACAAGGAATTATTCAGGGAACTTATGAAACTTTTGTCGAAGCCGGTCGACAGCACTTTGGCGGAGACCTGAAGGGCCGGGTTATTTTCACTGGAGGTCTTGGCGGGATGGGAGGAGCTCAGCCCTTGGCTGGAGTCTTTGCTGGAGCTTGTGTGCTTGCGATCGAAATTGATCCTACTCGGATTCAAAAGCGTTTGGAAACAAAATACGTCGATGAAGTGGCTGCAGATTTGGATGATGCTTTAGCCCGTGTGCGCAAGTACACAGCAGCTGGTGAAGCTAAATCCATTGCCCTTCAAGGCAATGTGGCGACCGTGATTCATCAATGCTTGGAGAAAGGTTTCATTCCAGATTTGTTGACGGACCAAACTTCCGCCCATGATCCTTTGGTGGGTTACATCCCAGAAGGTTACAGTGTGGAGACAGCCGCTGTGTTCAGAAAAGAAAATCAGAAAGCGTATTTAGAGGCAGCTTACGCGAGCATGGCAAAGCACGTCCGCGGAATGTTAGAGATGCAAAAGCGGGGAGCGATCACTTTTGACTATGGAAATAATTTACGAGCCAGAGCTCAGGAAGTCGGCGTGAAAGACGCTTTCGACTTCCCTGGATTTGTGCCTGCTTACATTCGCCCGCTTTTCTGTAAAGGCAGTGGGCCTTTCCGTTGGGTGGCCTTGAGTGGCGATCCGAACGATATCAAAGTGACTGATGATGCTCTCCGAGAGCTGTTTCCACATAAAAAAGATCTACTTCGTTGGTTAGATATGGCCGAGCAACGAATTGCGTTTCAAGGATTGCCGGCTCGTATTTGCTGGCTTGAATACGGCGAGCGAGCAAAGGCAGGATTGCTCTTTAATGAGCTTGTTCGCACGGGGAAAGTGAAAGCACCGATTGTGATTGGGCGCGATCATTTGGACTGCGGAAGTGTGGCTTCGCCAAACCGAGAAACAGAAGCCATGAAAGATGGCTCAGATGCAGTTTCTGATTGGCCACTTTTGAATGCGATGGTGAATGTGGCTTGCGGATCGACATGGGTGAGCTTGCATCACGGAGGCGGAGTGGGAATGGGATATTCTCAGCACTCGGGCCAAGTGATTGTGGCCGACGGCACTGAAGCTGCAGCTCGAAGACTAGAGCGGGTTCTCACCGCCGATCCAGGAATGGGTGTTTTCCGTCATCTAGACGCCGGCTACGACGAAGCTAAAAAAACAGCAAAAGAGCGTGGCGTAAGATCTTTGTGGTTGGATTAGATTTGCTGAGTGCAGTTAGAGAAAAAGTGAGGTGTCAGATGAAGAAAGATTTTTTGAACTTCAGTTGTTTAAAGCAAATGCTGCTTTCTCTTGTTGCGCTCAGTTTGATGACGACTTCAGCCTCGGCGACTTACATGACTTTGAAATTTTTTGGCGAAGGCCCAGGTTCAGAAAAGAAAATTAAAATCATCAAAATGGATGGTTTTGATGTTTCTGAGGACTGCAAATTAAAAAATAATGCAAAAAACAAAGCCAAGAAAGATCCCAAAGGATTTGTGGGAAAGACAATTCCCCAGTGCCAAGCTTTAGTAAAGGCGATGGAAAAACCCCCAGAAGACTTCAAGCCTGGAAGCCTTCCTCATCCAGCAACGGCTTATTGTAAATCCAAGGGCGGCAAAGAGCTGATCCTCATAGACTCAGAAAATCGCCAATATGATTTCTGCCGATTCGACGATGAATCCATGGTGGACGCTTGGTCCATGTACTTCCACCACTTCCCTCCCCAAACCGCCCGCTAGGGGAGTTGAGGGATTGTGAATGGGGTATCGGTCACGACGATCTTGCTCAAATTGTGTATTGTCGTTTAATTGCAATTGAGCGTGGATTTTAGCTCCAAAATTGGGCTGTCGCTATGGGGTATCGGTCACGTTTGCAAAAATTTCCTGTCTAAAATCTAACAGTGTCGAAAAATGTCAGGATCTTTTACTTTAAGCCCCGCACTTAAAGTGGGAGGGAGAATGTCTTCTTATTCAGCACAGTCATTTCTTTTTCGAGGATCTCTTGTGGTCTTGAGCAGTTTGTTTGTTTTCGGCTGCGCTTTCAAAAAAGATACGGGCGAAGAAACTCCGATTGCCCCTGCGGCCCCTCAGGCCAAGGAAGTCCCCAAAGGATTTTTTAAGGCGGAAGTGAAAGATGACTCCATCTACCACTTCTTCAATGTTAAGTTGTCGTGGGAAGAACTCGAGGGCTGTATTGCGCAGATTAAGCAAGTGAATCTAGATAGCGGACAGACACTGTTTCTAAGAGTAACCAAAGAGAATTTGGAGAAAAGATCCACGGTATCCCCAAGGCTTCCTGAAGGAACAAACTTTCAGTTTGAATTGAGTTGTCTTGAGTCGCCGGTGCCTTTTGTTGAAGCGATACAATTGAAGACTCCGTTTGATCTCGTGGTAGATGGGCTTGTGACCGAGGAAAATTTGCGTAAGCGGGGAATGATTGAGCAAGGGACTGGGGAGCTTCGAGTCAATAGACTGGTCGTCAAGAAAAATGGTGTTCTGCGATTCGCTGAACCTAAAATAAGTTTAATATTTGTCAGAGGAAATTTCGATAATGGGAGTCGAATTACTAACTTCGTTCAAGAGTTTCTAGATTTGGATCGGTCAAAATCTGAAGGCTACCGTGGTCGTCCTGGCTCTTCGCTCGATATCAAAGGCGCAATTGCAGAAGGTCACTTGACTCTGGATTTGCGGGGATACCCTGGCGAGGAGGGTGAGCCGGGTCTTGATCGCACCGATGATGAGCTTCCAGTTCCGGCAAAGAATGGACGTGATGCACAGTTTGCATTTGCGGGATGGCCGAGAGAAACAAAGCAGCAGTGTAATTTTGACCGAGATCCCAGCAATCGGCATTCACCGCGCGGTGACCGATTTTCTGCTTTTCGAGGGTGTGACATGCTTTTCATCAGCTGTGTCAGAGAAGCCACTGATGGTGAAAATATCCGAGGTCTGCCAGGAAGACCTGGTGGTGTTGGTAAGCAGGGTGGATCTACAGGAAGTGTGAGAGTCGCCATCATTGATAAGACCGAACTGCAGATCAAAGTTCAGGCGACACCTGGAGTCGGTGGACCTCAAGGGCCCGGGGGGCGTGGTGGTCGCTCTCCTGGAAATCCAGGCGTAGCGGGACAAGTGAATTTCATTCCACAGCTCAGACAGTATTTAAGTTTGCCAGCAACTATGAGTGATGCTGATGTGATGAACAAAATTCATGAAAGATGGGATTGGACTCAGGCCTGTCAATACACTCCGAAATCAGGGAAAGATGATGGCATGGGTGAACAAGGTGAATCCCTGAATCCTTCGATGGTTGGTCCCATGGGTGAAATTGAAGATGTAAAAGTATGGGAAGAGTCAACAAAGACCTGGAATGCGATTCGCCCAACTTTTTTGAGCAGGTAAATCTAAGCCCTCAGGCGGAGCAGTCACAAAAAACGAGACTGATCCCAGTGATGAACACGTTGGATCTGATGATAATAGCGAAATCCGGATTAGCTAAACAGATCCAATATTTTCTTTAAGATTTTGAGAGCCAGTAGAACCAGCCTCAAAATCCTCTCAAGTTTGGCCGAGCACGACCGATACATCAGTAGCTTGATGATGTACGACATACGGACCTCCTTTCATGAAAATGTGGGAGGTCTTCGTTTTTTAGTCTCTGCCTGAGGGCAGAGCGAATCGAATGCAGATCTTAGTCCAGCTCAAGAGCGGCGATGATTGTGGTCTTACTGCCTCGAGTTTTTTCAAAGAATTATCTAATTTTTGTTTATCCATTTGCTCAATATAGATGCCACGGCCATCTATATAATGGGCAGGTTGTCTTCTTAAGGCCGAGTGAAGAAGGTTTAGCTGATCAAATTATGCGTGCTGGTGATTTAAGAGAGGGCACTCGATACCAATTTGAATTGAGTTGTTTGAATTCTCCAATTCCTTTCGTCGAAGCTCTGATCGTGAAGACTCCATTTGATTTAGTTGTTGATGGTGTCGTTACAGATGAGGATCTGGCAAAACGAGGAATTTTGGACTTACAAAGGAAGGAAGTTCGAATATCTAGATTGAGAATTCAAAAGAATGGGGAGCTAATTTTATCCAGCTCAAATACAAAGGTCATCTTCGAATCAGGAGTATTTGAAAGTGGCGGCAAGCTGAAAAACTTCAATGGAAAATATCTGGTTTACGATGTGGCAGAAGAAAAGAAGTTATTGGGTAAATCCGGAGCTAGTATTGATTTGTTTGGAATTGAAGCTAGTGGGAGTGTGACTCTCGACTTACGTGGGTACCCAGGTGAGCGTGGCGATCCAGGTGTGGACTGGTCGGCTGACGAACTTCTCCCGCCAGCTAAGAATGGAAGAGATGCACAGTTCTCATTCGCAGGATGGCCAAGGGAAACAAAGCAACAGTGTGCTGTTCGACGCGATCCGAGTGATCGTCCCTCCCCGCGAGGAGATCGCTTTTCAGCTCTTCGAGGATGCAACATCATGTTTGTGAGTTGTGTGAGCGAGGCCACGGATGGCGAGTCTGTCCGAGGTCTCACTGGAAGGCCTGGTGGTGTTGGTAAACAAGGTGGATCCCTGAATCCTTCGATGGTTGGTCCTCGAGGAGAAGTTGAAGATGTCCTCGTATGGGAAGGGTCTGCTAAGACTTACAGACCAATTCGCCCAACTTTTTTGAGCAGGTAAATCTAAACCCTCAGGCGGAGCAGTCACAAAAAACGAGACTGATCCCAGTGATGAACACGTTGGATCTGATCTTAATTGCAAAAACACCAATTAACTAAACAGATCCAGTATTTTCTTTAAGATTTTGAGAGCCAGCAGAACCAGCCTCAAAATCCTCTCAAGTTTGGCCGAGTACGACCGATACATCATTAGCAATGTGATGTACGACATACGGACCTCCTTTCATGAAAATGTGGGAGGTTTCGTTTTTTAAGCTCTGCCTGAGGGCGGAGACTATCGATTGCAGATCTTAGTCCAGTTCCGAAAGTCTTTAGGATTTCAAAATTAAGAATCAGAGTTAATATGGGAAGATGAAATCTTTCTTTCTCATAGGCTTAGTGGTCTCAAGTTTGGCGCAGGCTCAAGACAATTCTCGCGAGTCATTTGTGCCGATTCCAAGGAATTATACTTTTCAGAATTCAACAGTGATTGAAAATATGCCTCCTGTGCGCAGCCAAGATTCAATCGGGATTTGTGGTGCTTTTGCTCTGGCGGCAGTTCTTGATTACAACAACTGCCAGAAGAATAAGTGGGATTGTACAAAACTCACTGATGATCGGCGGGTATCAACACTCGATATCGCTAGAGCGGGGAGTGCTATGGGTCTTAATGATATTTACGAAGCCGAGGACAAGTCTAAGTTGAAAAGAGTCGTGATTGGTGAATTTCCGCTTGTCCTAGGTACTGTGACGTCTGCTCTGACAAAGAGCGTGGCCAAAGAATCTTGTGCCCCGTTCTCTAGAATTGTGAATCGTTTTTCCGATGATGATGTAAATCAACAAAAAAAAGTCGACGAGCTGGAGAAGCGTGTTTCTGAATACACAGAAGGACAATCAGGCTGTATTGAGTGTGTTCTGAATTTAGTTAAGAATGATTTTCCAGGAATCAACGATCTTCAAAAAGTTAGAGAATCTTTGGATATGGCCAAAGCTGATTTTTCCTCGGAGGGGAGAAGTAATAGCTCTGCGCGCGATGCAGGATCTTCCAGGCCAACAGGGCTAGGATTTGAACTTTTTTTGAAAAACCTGTTGATCAAAAATCAATGCGATAAGCCTGAGAATAGTGTTCCAGTAGAAGGATTTTTAGAATCTGTTGAAATGAAGAAGGATCAAGACAATGCTAAGGAGTTTGAAAGCTATATCGCATTTCACCTGAATAAAAAAAGGCCACTCATCATTTCTGGAATCTGCTTTGATAAATCGCTTGCAACTGCAGAAGGTTGTAAAGAAAATCATGCAGCAGTCATTGTCGGAGAGGCAACCCGTTGTGCACCATCTGGAAATCGATGTAGAAAAGCCTACAAGATCCATAACAGTTGGGGTCAATCCTGGCAGAATAGCAATAGTGATGGTTGGGTCTTCGCTGAAAATCTAATGAGCAGAACAATAAGAATAGGCCGTAGTCCTTTGATCGTCATTAAGCCATAGATTTCCTACGACATAAGGCCTGTTTTCTATAGGTTTATAGAAACATTTTAAGGCTAGAGCTATTTTAGAAGAAGTGAAGCAATCTCGAATTCTCTTGATCTTCTGTTTGGTGTTTTCTCATCTTGCAAATGCAATTGTAGAGACTCGTCATGACTTGGACAATGATGGCAGAACCGAATTCTATAGAATTATCGAAGATAACATTATCATCGGTGTTACCATCAATGAATTTCAAATAATTGAAAAGATCCAATACAAAGCAAGTTTTCCTGACAAAAAGAACTATATTGAGGCTACCTACAAAAGAGTGGGTGAAAAATTTAAACTGGTTAAGAGTTACTCCACAAATAGGACTATTTTTTATGCAAGCGTCAATGATTCTTGCATCAAGACCAAGTTTGAAGAGTATCATCCAGGCATCTCTGGTATCAGCACAAGTGGATTTCGAGAAGCAATGAAAGCATATTCTGAGGGGTTGGAAGCACGAACAGAATCAATTATTGATAATTCATGTAGGAATCCTGAGAATCTTAATAGAGATATAGCGGACGGACTGAAGTATTTTCTGGAGACCTCTCCAAGCGGGAATAGGTTCTCCGCATTGAAGCAGTGTATTGCCCAAGGGCCCGGAGGAGATCAAATTATAAGCTCATTTGTCGACTATCTACCATTCCTCTTCCGGCCCAATGGGGGTACTGATTTTTCTATTGGACGAATATCTTGTAATCTCAATGAAGATGAAAAGCTCGGAGCGTTCACTCCTGCAGTATCGGGGCAAGTCCCTCAAGTTAGGATTAACCCTTCTGAACTCAACAAATACGTGACCACCAAGAAGGCTGTGCGAAAATCTGTCGTGAAATCAATCCTGCTCAAGGAAATGCTAAGAGCCAGCGGAATGAGGGATGAAAAGGTAAGTTTGAGTTCTATAGAAAACTGTATTGAGAAGCAAAATCAACAAGACGAGCGACTAAACAGGGTGCTAACAGAGAAAGAGGCCGCTGACCAAAAAGGTGAAACAGTAAGTTTGGGTGTTCTAGCTAAAACGCCTCCCGATAATCGTTCGTCAGAATTTTCTGATATAGGAAAAGAAGGTATTGAAACTACTTTTGTTAGTCCTCTTGTGGGAGGGGCAAAGAACGAAGGCGCTTCGCCTTCCGCAAATCCCCCCGCGCCAGCTAAAGTCTCTGCAGCGGCGCCGAGTGCGAGCGATACGTACGATGCGACAAGGCCAGTGAATTTTCCGACGGAGATTCAGGCGAGTGATGTGCCCAACCCAGGCTCGCCGAATTTTGGGCGGGCGATCGTGAGCTTGGTGAAAGATCAATTGATTGCGCCTGCACTTGCTTCGGTTCGCGGAGGGACTCTTGCAAACAACTCAGCACCTGCCTCAAGAAATGTCGTAGGAACTGTCAGTAGTACTGCAAAGACTGCGGGTCGGGTGACGGTGATTACTCCGAGCTCTGGTCGAGCGGTGAGCGGTTCTGTGAGTTTAGAAGATGGAGCAGCTCATGTGCCCACGGCCGAACAGTTGGCGGCACAAGCAACCTCAAAAAATAATAAAAAGAATGGAATCGCAAGTAGTTCTTCAGCAGCTAGCGGCAAAGTTGGTCGCACAGGAAGTGGTGGTCGAAGAGGTATTGCAAGTGTGGGGGGCGGGGCGACTGCTAATGATCCTACAATTTCAGGAGCGGGCAGTGATCCTATGCGGAGCGCTGGGAATGTTGCCGCGTCAGATGATGTGATTCGAACTCTCGCCCGGGCACCTTATACAGAAGTCGCTGACCTGATTGCTGAGAAGGACTATGCAACGATTCAAAGCATCTTAAAAGATAAAAGACGAAGTCAGCAGCTGATTCAGATCCTCAGAAGAAACTCGATCACGATTTTTGACTCCCGTGGGAATATCTATGGAGCAGCGGCGGGCCGAGTGATTCTTAAAGACACTGGCTCCCAGATTGTGCCTGCAAACAACTAAAGTATTTTGATTAAGATGCCGACAAAGAATTCGTGAAGGTAATGCCCCCAAGGCAGAGCGGTCACAAAAAACGAGACAGCTCCCAGTGATGAACACGTTGGATCTGAAATCGCCTTGTCAGGAAACGAGTTAATTAAACAGATCCAATATTTTCTTCAAGATTTTGAGGCCGAGTAAAAATCAGCCTCAAAATCTTCTCAAGTTTGGCCGAGCACGACCGATACATCAATTGCTGGTTGATGTACGACATACGGACCTCCTTTCATGAAAATGTGGGAGGTCTTCGTTTTTTAAGCTCTGCCTGAGGGCAGAGCGAATCGAATGCAGATTTTAGTCCAGCTTCTTCAAAAGCAAATATCTAAAAACTCCCTCTCAAGTTGTGACCGATACCCCCAGAATATGAGCTCAAAAAGTTCAGTCTATGGATCATTAGCGGGGTCTGCCTGATCTGTGTGACCGATACCCCAAAAAGGGAGTAGGATTGAGGGGCTGCATGTTGACTCGTAAGAAATCATTTTTAGTGGTGTTTATTCTCTTGTTTTGGCTGGGGTATTCACTCATTGCTGTCACATCATTTGTGGCGAGTCTCCAGGAGCTTTATCAACAAGAGCGATCCAAGCGCATTGATCGTATTAACTATCAAACAGATCTCAGTATGAATTTTATGATCAATCAACACTACAATGTGTTGAAGCAAAATCTGGCTCGGGCCGTCGAGTTGTTTCAAGTGGACTTTGCAATCCTCGAAGTTCCCGCTGAGGATCCTGTAGTCATTGCACGCCCGGGATCGGAGATATTTCCTGGGACAAATCTTACCATCACCGATGGCGTCGTGGATCGAGGTTCTTCTACTTATAGAAAGATTAAAGTTCGAGAAGCTACTTTACTGATCGGAATGGATCATCGGATCACATTCTTTCTCTACACTTATTTGAAGTACTACTTCTGGAAAATTGTATTTGATATTTTTCTGGTGACGGCTGTTTCTGGAAGTTTGATCTATTTCGTTTTAAGAGATCTCATCAAGTTAACGAGGGCCTTAGCGAAGGGTGATGTTCAATCAGTGAAGTCAATCAACACCCAGTCTATTGAAGCACAGATTCTATCTTCAGCGACACAATCTTTTTCCAATCTTACGAAAGAACTCGCTTGGGAGTCGCAAGTTTTTTCAAACTCTTTGGGTTCTGCAATAACTACGGAACTTCGAAAAGGAACCCCAATACCTCAGGCTTTTGAAGTGGTGCTGGTAAGAGTTGATCTCAATCAGTACACTCAGAAGTTTCTAGCAACTGACATTGCTAAGATGGTTGAAACAATTAATCAGTACTTTGCCGGAGCTCGTGAAATTATCGAAAGGCATTCAGGGCTGATCTATGAGTACGTGGGTGATGAAATCATCTTCTTTTTCAAAGTAAAAACAAATTTCGATGAGACTTTTAAAAACGCTGTCTTTTGCGTTCGGGATATCTTTAAGCAGATCGAGATGCTTGCGGTGAAGGACTTTACAGTCAAGGCCTCGATTGCAGCAGGAACACTTAACTTTGTGAAACTTGATCAGGGATATGCATTTACCGGGGTTCCCTTGATCACTTCGGCAAGACTTTTGAATTTTGTGACAGATAAAACACGCTCCCAACTTATTTTTGAAGAGAAGTTTTTTTCGCTCGTGAAGCATGCGGTGGCAGATTTCCAAGTGATTTCGACTCAGCTCAAAGGCTTTGTCCAGGAAGTAAAACTTGTGGAAATTTCTGGATTTCAAGCTTTGGACGAAGTGGATCCTAAGACCTTTTGTGCAGATCTTGATCTGCTGCAAGCTTTCGATGCTCTGATTGAGAGCATTCGCCAGAAGAATGAGCCACGGTTCGATCGAATTCTAAAATCGTTGAGAGAAGTTAACATTCAAACGAGCAATCGAGACCTTAGCCATAAGATGACTTGGGTGCTGCAGTTGGTGAACCGACCTGAGAGCGATGAGAAGAGACTCTCTTCAATACTCTCTTTGATCCCTCTTTACGTGACCAAAGAGGACTATGAATCCGGCGTCAAAGAGCAGCTTTTACTGATCGAAAACTCAAGGTCATCTCGGACTCGAGCGAATGCGCTGATGGCCAGATCTTCTTTTGAAATTGAAATCAAGATTGATTTCAACGCTGCTAGAAATGTCTCGAATCGGTATCTCGCGGATGCACTTTTTGTCATTGGCAAAACAGCCGTGGATAGAAAAATTACAAAGCAAATTGAGTGGATGCTCGATCAGGAAGATCGGCTGTTTCGAGCTAGTGCCCTGTATCTCTGTTCTGCGCTCATGAAATACCATTACGAAAGAGATCCAGTTTACTTTGGATCAAATCCACAATTTTTAATCCTGAGAGATTACTTGAAAGAATCACTTGATCAAAGCGACGAAGATCTTAAAAAGCACGCAAGAGCTTTCGAGTCGGCGACGGGTCTTTCATTGAATGAGAAGGTAGTATGATTATCGAAAAAATTCCGATCCGGTTGCCGTACCTCAATCTTGATGAAATCCAACTATCAAAGAGTATGAAGTCAGCAACCGGTTCAAGTCACATGAATTTGAACGATTCCCAAATTCAAATCTTGAAGTTAATGTCCCAAGGCGCTTGCATCGAGCAAATCGTGAATCACTTTTACCAGCAAGGAAAGATGATCTCGTTTTTAGGGCTTCGGCGACTCATTGAGTTTTTGGTCGAGGAGCGACTCCTGGTGACGATACAATTCGCCCGCTATTTTAAAAAAAAAGATGTCAAAGAGCGAGGCTTCTTTTCACAGCTGTTAGGTCAATTTTCAAAACCTGATCTTAGCGAAATCAATGTAGTGGGAGAGCTGTCTCATTTTCCGTTCTTTCGTGCTCTCGAGCCAGAACTGCAGAAAGTTTTCTTTGAGAATATGAAAGTTGTTTCGGCACCCTCACAGATTGCTATCTGCAATCAAGGCCATATTCAGCGAGCACTTTTTGCCCTGCTCCGGGGGGAAGCCCAAGTTTACAAGAAGTCTCCTGATGGAAAGCGAACCCGCATCGCAAGTCTTCCTCAAGGGAGTGTGTTCGGAGAGAGCGGTTTCTTTTTGGGCGAACCTCGAAGTGCAGACGTCTTGACCAGTGAGAGTTCAGTCATTGCCAAGTTCAAGTATTTGCCAGAGTTTTTCGACCGCCAGATTCAAAAAGAGAAAGCAGAGTCCCTGAAGAAAAGATTTTGGATGGTTCATTCACTCATGAAATCAGAGGTCTTCAATTCACTGCCTGAAGACTGTTTCGATTCGCTCCTGTTTTCTGGTGAGCTCAAAACATTTTCTCCTGATCGAAATATCTGCACGGAGGGGGAGTTTGGAACGACTTGCTACTTGATTATTCAGGGAACTCTAGTCGTCACCCAGAATGGCAAAAGCATAAGAACGTTGGGTCAAGGAGACTGCTTTGGAGAAATGGCTCTTCTGTTGAACCAAGGAAAAAGGACGGCAACTGTGAAGAGTCAGACAGAGTGTTTGGTGATGGAGATTAAAAGTGAAAGTTTTTACAAACTCTTGAGCCAAAATTTGATGCTTGGGTGTGAATTTGAAAACCTGGCTCTAGAGCGTTGGAACTATGATCTGACTAAATACTAGTGGTCCTAAGGGTCTAGTGTTCGAAGGCTTGTCTTTAGATTTTCCTAAAGCTGACGATAGATACGGGCATGAAGATTGTTCATTTAGTATGTTTGACGATCACTTTGGTCCTATCCGCCCCCCATGTTCTCATGGGAAGTCGTGATCTGAGCTTTCATGGTTTATCACTTCGGCAGCTTGTGCATCAAGAACTGCATGAGCTGCGATTAAATCTCAGTACGAAGACGCATCCTTTTGATCGCCTGCATGCCATCGAGCAATCACGACTCAAGATCCAAACTTTGCGGAAGGCAGCTCCACTGCAATTTTTGAGTGATGAGGGTTATTTGAACCGGCTTGAGAGATCTTTGGCAAGAATTCCCTCTCGCACAGAGTATCGCGAGAAGGACTGTCGCAAAGTTGAGCAAAGACTCGTCAGTGAACTGAGAGGAGTCCCTTTGATCGAAAAGCCTGCAGTCGAAGAGGCCATCGAGCTCGTTCAAATGGTTTGTAGCGTTGCCCTTTAGTAATAGAAAACAAAGTAAGCGTTGGCCACAAGTCCCGTGAGGGTCTGTGATGGTTTCGTACTTCGGTTCGTGTACTGATATCCTCCATCCACCCGAATGGCTAAATTTGCAGGATGCAGAGGGTAGTACTTCATCACGCCACCTGCCAGCAATGTGAACAAAGACCCAGATTTAGTTCCGCTCTTGTAAGAGCCCAATGTGGCTTGCCCGGTGGCTCCGAAAAAAACATCTTTAGAATTCGTGTGAGGTTTGAAATTGAAATCGTAGAAGCCACCAGCTCTCAAGGTCGAAGCTGTAAAGTTTTGGTCTTTGCTAGAAGAAAAACTGAAAATGGGACCAAACTCATAACTTCGTTTATTCCAACCATACATGACCGAAGCTCTAAGGTCGGTTTCTGAAGTAGAGCCAGAACCAGTGATCTTATTCGTGAGTTGAGCAATTCCCGCGCTAGCGGCCACAAAGTTATTCCTCTTTCCGCTCGCTGCGCGTACGGAGGCTTCGTCAAACTCATCAAATGCACTTGAAGAGCCAGAAGGAGTGAGTGTCATCCCCGGCTCAATTTGTCCTTCTATGATGTCAACGATGGCTTTTTTTCCACGTATTTTATCGACGCGAACTGATTGCGCCATCGCTGAAGAAGTCAACAGAGAAAAGACGAGAAAACTTGTCGTAAATCTTAGCATCATGAAGGGAAGCCTCCCTCTATGATTTTACAGCTGTCTTGCTCGCTTATCAACGTTCAGGGCAGCTTCCCTGACCACTTCGTTCAAGGTTGGGTGGGCGTGGAAAGATCGTGCAAGATCTTCAGCACTGCCACCAAATTCCATAGCCACCACAATCTCAGCGAGCAGCTCCGACGCCCTGGGGCCGACGATGTGGCCTCCGATAATTTTATCTGAGCGCTCATCCGCGATGATTTTCACTAAACCATCTGTCATTCCCAAAGCTTTTGCTCGACCATTGGCGAGAAAAGGGAAAGTTCCAATCTTATGAGGAATGCCCATCTCTTTCACTTGCTCTTCGGTATACCCCACAGAAGCGACTTCAGGGTGAGTGTAAATCACATTCGGTACCGTGTGATAGTTCACGTGGCCGGCTTGACCCGCCAAAATTTCCGCAACAGCCACGCCCTCTTCTTCAGCTTTGTGAGCCAGCATCGGTCCAGGAATGAGATCACCGATCGCATAGATTCCGGGAACATTTGTTTGAAAGTGCGAATCCACTTGCACGACACCGCGAGCGTCTTTCGTCACGCCAAGTTCTTCCAGCCCAAGGCCTGTCGAAAAAGCTTTTCGACCTGTCGAAACAAGGACAACGTCTCCGGTGATCTGAGCAGTGGAATTGTCTTTCATGTTTTCATAAGTCAAAGTCACTTCTTTACCCTTCACTTCGGAAGCAGTGACTTTCGTTTGAAACATGAACTCAACGCCCGTTTTTGCGAGCACTTTTTGAAGAGTGGACATCATTTGTTTATTCATCATTGGGCATAAGCGATCTGCAAATTCAATCACAGTAACTTTGGAGCCCAGGCGGGACCAGACGGAAGCCATTTCTAGTCCAATCACTCCGCCGCCCACGACCAAAAATCTTTTTGGAACTTCAGGTAAACTCAATGCCCCTGTGGAAGAAACAATTCTTTGTTCATCAAACTTTAAAAAGGGCAGTTCTACGGGAACTGAACCCGTCGCGCAGACGATCGCTTTGGCTTCAATCTGCGTTTTTGTTCCATCTTCAGCGGTCACTTCCACCAAACCTGGTTTCAAAATTCTCCCCAGGCCTTTGTAGGATTCAATTTTGTTCTTTTTAAATAAGAAAGCGATCCCTTGGGTGAGTTCTTTCACGACTTTATCTTTACGACCCAGCATCGCGGGTAAATCTAGTTCCACTTTCGCTTTAATTCCATGAGTTGAAAAATCATGAAGGGCGGCATGGAAGTGTTCAGAGCTCTCAAGTAATGCTTTCGAGGGGATACATCCTACATTCAAACAGGTGCCACCGAAGGTTTTATCCTTTTCAATCACAGCTGTTTTTAAACCCAACTGAGCTGAGCGAATCGCGCCGACATATCCTCCGGGTCCTGAACCAATCCATACAACATCAAACATACTCAATCCTCTCTCGTCAGGCGATCTTAGATTTCAATCAGCAATCTTTCTGGATCTTCGATACCCTCTTTAATTTTCACAAGAAAGCTCACGGCTTCTTTTCCATCGATGATTCGGTGATCGTAAGAAAGTGCCACGTACATCATGGGTCTAATTTCAACTTTTCCATTGATGGCCATAGGGCGCTCTTCAATTTTATGCATGCCCAAGATTCCTGATTGTGGAGGATTCAAGATTGGCGTCGACATCAATGAGCCATAAACTCCACCGTTGGAAATTGTGAAAGTTCCGCCACTCAAGTCATCGATCGAAATTTTTCCATCGCGAGCTTTGATCGCGTAGTCGCGAATGGCCATTTCCACTTGAGCGACACTCATGAGGTCAGCATCGCGAATCACAGGGACAATCAAACCTTTTTCAGTGCCCACAGCCACGCCGACGTTGTAGTAGTTATTGTAAACCATATCTGTGCCATCAATAAAGGCATTCACTGCAGGCCAAGCTTTGAGAGCTTCGATGGTGGCTTTTACAAAAAAGCCCATGAATCCCAAAGAAACTCCGTAGCGTTCTTTGAATTTATCTTTGTATTTATTCCGAATTTCCATCACACGAGACATATCGATTTCATTAAATGTCGTCAGAGTGGCAGTGCTTTGCTGAGAGTAAACCAAGCGCTCTGCAATTTTCTTTCTAATATTGTTCATTGCCACTCGTTTTTGTTCGCCCTGTTTACTGGGGCCTCGAAGGGTCATGTCCACAGCAGGAGCTGGTGCTCTCAAAGGGGCAGCGGCTGCGACTGCAGGACTGGCTTTCATGACATCTTCTTTGGTGAGGCGACCGTCTTTTCCAGTGCCAGAGACAGAAGCAGGATCCAGTCCTTTTTCGGTCACGATTTTTTGAACCGCAGGGGAGAGATGGTTCTTGAGATCCGCATGTATTTCTCTACCGCCAGTTGCGGCGGTCATTGAAGGTGCTGAAGGCGCTGCTGCTGGAACTGTCGGCTTCGCCGCGGCAGGGGCAGCCGTGGCTTTGCCTTCAGAGTCAATCACGGCCACTGTTGAACCGATCGGAACCGTTTGACCTTGTTCCACACTCACCGTCAGCACACCGTCTTGCTCAGCGATCACTTCAACGCTTGCTTTGTCTGTTTCTAGCAACAAGAGAACTTCATTTCTCTTCACCGCTTCACCATTCTTTTTGAGCCATTGGCCAATGGTGGCTTCTGTCACAGATTCTCCGACTGCGGGAACTTTCACTTCGTATTTCACGTTGTATCTCCTGTTGCTAATTAAGCTTTAAAAACCTGTTGTATCAATTCTGATTGCTCCACTTTGTGGCGATAGAGCGAACCCGTGGAAGGAGAAGCTCGATCCGGGCGTCCCACATAACTGAAAGTCGCTTTTGAATTCAGTCCTTCAAGTGTGGATTGAAACTTCGGAGCCAGATGAGCCCAGGAGCCCATATTCTTGGGTTCTTCTTGGCACCAAAGCACTTTTTTGGCTTTCGGGTAGGATTTTAGCACTTCAGAAATTTGCAGCAGAGGAGTTGGGTAAATTTGTTCCACCCGAACAATGGCTGTGGTTGTCGACTGACCTGATTTCTCGCGCTCTTCCACAAGTTCATAATAGACTTTGCCTGTGCAGAAAACAATTTTCTCGACTTTGCTCGAATCTTTGATGGAACTATCCGTGATGACTTCATGAAACTGCCCTTGTGAAAGTTCGGTGAGGGAGCTCACTGCTTTTGGATGTCGCAGGAGGGATTTTGGTGACATCACGATCATAGGCTTACGGAAAGGCCTTCGTACTTGGCGACGGAGGGCATGGAAGATCTGAGCAGGCGTGGTCAGATTTACAACTTGCATATTGTACTGTGCGCACAGTTGTAGGAATCTTTCAGGGCGAGCGCTCGAATGCTCAGGACCCTGGCCCTCATAGCCATGAGGGAGCAACATCACTAAGCCGCTCATTTGTTGCCACTTGGATTCGCCCGCCGCAAGCATTTGATCGATAATGATTTGAGCACCATTGGCAAAATCTCCAAATTGAGCTTCCCATAGAGTCAGGAAACTCGGATCAGTGATCGAGTTTCCATACTCGAAGCCTAAAACGCCGTATTCGGACAAAATAGAATCGTAGACACAAAATTCGGTGCCCTCTGGTGCCAGCCTTTTGATCGCGAAATGAGCTTCACCCGTTTTTACATCATAAAGACCTGCGTGGCGATGAGTAAAAGTTCCCCGCACACAATCTTGACCCGTAAGTCTTACACTGGTGCCTTCAGCCACCAAAGAGCCATAGGCCATCAGTTCGGCTGTGCCCCAATCCAAGGATTCTTTACCGTCGGCCATGGCTTTACGATTTTCAAGTAGCTTCACAAGTTTCGGATGAGGACTAAAGCCTACAGGCACTTCAGAAAGAGCTTTACCAACTTTTTTTAAAACTTCTAAAGAAGCTTTCGTTTCAAAAGTTTGATTGAAATCTTCTGGTTTTGCTTTTCTGAGGCCTTTCCAATAGCCATCAAAATTGAATGGCTTGATTTTTGGTGGATTTGCTTTCACTTCATCGTAGATTTTTTGCAAGCGATCTTGATTTTCATTCACCAGCGCCTCAACACCAGCCGCATCAAGCACTCCTTCGCGAGAAAGCTGCTTTCCGTAAATTTCACGAAGGGTCGGATGTTTGCGAATGATTTCGTACATGAGAGGTTGAGTGTAAGCAGGCTCATCACCTTCGTTGTGACCAAAGCGGCGGTAGCAGATCAAATTGATCACAATATCGCGCTGGTATTGCTGACGGTAGCGAAGTGCAATGTCCATAGCTCTGACACAAGATTCAACATCATCTCCGTTCACGTGCAGAACAGGAGTGTGCAAAATTTTGGCAACGTCTGTGCAATAGTGAGAAGATCGAGCGTTTTCAGGGTTCGTCGTAAAGCCAACTTGGTTGTCAATCGCAATGTGGATGGTTCCACCCACTGTGTAGCCACGAACTTGCGACATTTGAAAAGTTTCAAGAACGATGCCTTGTCCAGCAAAAGCCGCATCGCCGTGAATCAGAACGGGGATCACTTTTTTACGAGTTTTCGTGTCTTTTTTGCGGCGCTGAGCAGCCCGAGTCATCCCGAGCACAACGGGGCTCACCGTTTCTAAATGGGAGGGGTTAAAAGCTAACGTGAGCTCAGCTTTGGCGCCAGAGGAAAGTGTTTTTTCTTTGTGATAACCTAAGTGATATTTCACATCGCCATCATAATCATCGATCGGGACTTCGAGCTCAGTGGGTCCATTGAACTCTGCAAAAAGAATTCTCACGTCTTTTTCCATAAAGTTAAAGAGCATGTTCAAGCGTCCCCGATGAGCCATCCCGATCACAACTTCTTCAACCGAAAGTTTTGATCCTTTTTCGATGAGATTTTCCATCATCGGGATCAGAGCATCAGCTCCTTCAATGGAAAAGCGCTTTGCTCCGACGTAGCGAGTGTGGAGGAATTTCTCAAGCCCCTCCACTTGAGTCAGTGTTTTTAAAATTTGTTTCTTTTCAGTTGCTGCTAGTTTCTGAGGAGCCGGTTGCTCAAACTCTTTGATGAACCAATTGCGAACATCAGGCATCGCCTCTGCCACCTGAACTGTTAGTTTTCCACAGTAGCAAGCTTTCAAGTGCTGAATGATTTCACGAAGGCTTGCGTTAGGTTTTCCAATAATTTTTCCAATGGAGAATTTGGAATCTAAATCTTTGTCACTCAAGTTGAACTTTGACAATTGCAGTTGATCGCTGGGCGCAACCGTATTTGTGAGTGGATCCAAGTCAGCTTCAAAGTGACCATAATTTCTGTAAGCTGTGATCAAGTGATAAACATCAAGCTCTTTTTCAGAAAGACCGCCCAAAGCACCTTCTTGGGCAAATTCGACACCGTCGAAAAACATTTTCCAGTCATTGGTGACGCTGGCTGGGTTTGACTTGTACTGCAAGTACATTTGTTCGATGTATTCTAAGTTGCCACGTTGGGTGAATGCCTGCTTTGATGATTGTGCCACACTTTACCTCGTCATTGAATTTTCGTGCAGAAAGTAACGGCCTATGATAGCAAATTCACAGGAGAAAATGAATATGTATCAGCTTGTTCTTATTCGTCATGGCGAAAGTCAATGGAACCAAGAAAATCGATTCACGGGATGGCAAGACGTTGATCTGTCAGAAAAAGGTCGAGCAGAAGCTCGACTCGCCGGAGAGATCCTAAAAAAAGAGTTCATTGATCGTGGGATTGAGTTTGATCTCGCATATTCTTCGGTCTTAAAGCGTGCGATTCGCACTTGGTGGATCGTTCTCGAGGAAATGGACCGTCTTTGGCTGCCAGTTGTCAGAGATTGGCGCCTCAATGAACGTCATTACGGCGGGCTCACTGGTCTGAATAAGAGTGAAACTGCGGCTCGTCATGGTGAAGAACAGGTCAAGATTTGGCGGCGCAGTTACGACACGCCACCGCCATTGATGGAAGAGTCCGACCCTCGACACCCCAGTCACGATGTCCGTTACAAAAATGTGGACAAAAAGAAACTTCCTCAAGGGGAAAGCCTCAAGGACACTGTGGCTCGATTCCTGCCCCTGTGGACTCAGGAGATTGAGCCACAGATTCGCAGTGGAAAACGAATTTTCATTGCGGCTCACGGCAACAGCTTAAGGGCTCTCATCCAGTATTTGGAAAAAATGACTCCGGAGCAGATCATGGAAGTGAATGTGCCAACGGGAATTCCGCTCTTGTATGAATTGTCAGCAGATCTCAAAGTGCTGAACAAACGGTATCTGGGAGATGAAAAAACTCTTCAAGCAGCCCTTGAATCTGTGGCTAATCAAGGAAAAGCAAAAAATAAATGAGTCAGATTCTCTACCGAAAAATTCGCGAGTGTCTGACTCTCGAAGGCGTCAAAACCAAAAAAGGAGTCAGGCCCCAAGAGGCGGATCTTTCGATCATTAAAAATGCAGCGATCGTGGTTCAAAAAGGTCGTATTGAGTGGGTTGGGCCAGAGAGAGCTCTTCCTAAAAAGCTACTTGAAAAGAGCTGTCGAGAAATCATCCTTGACTCACAATCTGTACTGCCTGGGTTCGTGGAGTGTCACACCCACACGGTCTTTGCAGGCCATAGGGCTGACGAATTTGAGCTGCGAAATCAAGGCGCGACTTACCAAGAAGTTGCTCAAAAAGGTGGCGGGATTTTGTCCACCATGAAAAAAACCAGACTTGCCTCTGAAGCTGAGCTTTTCAGTTTAGCGCAGCGACGAGCGAATCGATTTCTAGAGCAAGGGGTCACCCGCTTGGAAGTGAAGTCAGGTTATGGACTTGATCTCAAATCCGAACTCAAAAGCCTAAAAGTAGCGCAAAAAATCAGAGGGCCGCAAGTGACGACGACCTTTTTGGGAGCTCATGCAAAGCCTCCCGAATTCAAGACCTACGGGGATTACTTGGATTATCTGGTACGAGAAGTTCTTCCAAAAGTGAAGTCACAAAAGCTCTCTTCGCGGGTCGACATTTTCATCGAAAAAGGATTTTTTGAAGCTTCAGACAGTGAAAGATATCTCCGTAGAGCCAAAGATTTGGGCTTTGAAATCACGATCCACGCGGATCAACTCAGTCTTTCTGGTGGTGCCAGGATTGCTTCAGAGCTCCGAGCACTTTCCGCAGATCATGTGATCAAGGTCACAGCCCTTGAAATACTAATGATGAAAGAGGCGGGTGTGATTGCTGTCCTTTTGCCCGCGGCAGATTTGTATCTTCGATGTGATTATCCGCCGGCTCGACAATTGATTGATCAAGGAGTTCGAGTGGCCCTTGCAACTGATTTTAACCCAGGCAGTTCGCCCACCCAAGATTTGTCGCTGGTGGGGTTGCTCGCCAGACTTGAAATGAAAATGACTTTGCCGGAAGTGATTGCTGCCTACACTCACAATGCGGCTCTGGCGTTAGGGTTGGAAGATGAAGGCACTTTAACACTTGGAAGCCGTGCTAATTTTTTCAGCACTGATCTTGAGTGGAGAGAGCTTTTCTACTCTATTGGTCAGAAAATGCCTTCTCAAATCTTTATAAATGGCAGAAGAGTTAAAAACGCTTAGCGTTAAATTAGCATTAATTCTGTTATTTTCTTAAAAAATTAAATTGCAAAACAACAGGCCGATTGACTAGCGTTAAGTCATCGCAACTTTGATGAGGTGGCCCAAAGAATGAAACCAACATACTCGACTTTGATGCAGTCTAAGTTTTTCAATCCAGCTTTTAACTCCGCCATTTTTGATGGTCCCATTCGGATTTATTTTTCACAAGCTCATGAGTCTCAGGCTTTGAAAATCTATTTTTGTCTGCAGCAAAAGTATTTGGATCTTGTGAATGTTGCTAAAGAAATTCACAAGAAAGATGGGCGGAATCTTTTAGTGATGCTCTATCCAGATCAAGAAGCTTTCAGTATGTCTTTTGATGAAGGGTCTGAATTTCTCGCTTTTGAAAAATTGGCGGAAGATTCTGTTTTGGGGATTGGCGGTCCTTTTGAGGATGAAAAGCTTCCTTTGGTGCTTGAAGAGATCGTGAAAGATCTTCGCAGTTGGGATTTAGCAGTTTTAGCGCATCCTGCAGAACTTACTTTATAACATGGAACAGAAATATCAGAGCGGACAAGTGATCGTCGAGTATGTGTTGTTGCTCACGATTGCGGTGACTCTTGCGATGATTGTTATAACTTCGTTGGTCAAGAGAGACGGGGATGATCCTGAAAACTCAGGGGCTTTGATCAAACAGTGGCAAGGTCTTCAGCGTCAGATTGGCGAAGACCTTCCACCCTAGGGACAATTATTTCAAGAAATCATGAAGCATGCGAACGCCAAAAGTCATCTCTGTGCGAGAGATCTTCTGACCACCTTCTGGCTTCCACTCTGTCATGGCATAACCTAAGTGATAGCGAAAATTCTGATCCACTATCGGCTTGTACTCAAGGCCTAAGCCATAGGTCATAGCTTTGTGCTTAAGCTCAGAGGGGCCGCCTTCGTCCTTTTTGTCGCTGCTTGCTGTTTTTAAGCGAGCTGTGAACTTGTCACTCAATTTGTGAGAAACTGCAGCCACAATAGAAGTCAGAGTGTCTTTGTCTGTTCCAGCTCCATCCCAAACGTTCGTCAAGTAGTCGACATCGAGAGTTGTTGCATCGATCGTCGTGCGAAGACCTACAGCTGTGAAAGTGTAGTCTTTGTCTTTTCCTTCAGAAACTTTGTGATAAGAAAACAAGGGCTGAAACATTTTCTCCGCGAAAGATCCTTTATAAACAGCAGCCACCCAGCCTTGAGTTTGTTTAAGGTCAGCCTGCGGCGTAGAGCTGTCTTCTAAATCAGATCGATTGTTTGCCGCGTGCAAAGAGAAATCACCATATTCTGTCTTTAAACCTAAGCGACCTCCTGAGAAATATCTGAGTGATCTTGTTCCCAAAGCAACGGCGGCACTTGTGGTTTTCAGATTTGTGAAGTTATCATCAAAAGCTTCTGAGTATGCGTATTGATCGGCTGTGGCTGTATTCCCTTCCCAGCCGCCGATCTCAGAGGCAAATTTTCCAATTGTGAATGAGAGATTGTCCATCTTGTGAGTCGCATAGAGAAACTCCACGAAATTATTCAGATTATCTCTTTTCTGATTGGATGTTCCTGAAGCTACAGCAGCCGATGGGAAATTAAGTCTTACTCTATAATCAAGCTGTTCATTCATCTTGTTCTGAAAATCCAGTTTTGCAGTCTGAGCATACCAGCGCTCGTTATCAGGGAGTGGATTTAATACAGAAGTGTTTCCCGCATCATTGTAAGCGGTGCCTGTGTAGTCAAATCTCAAATCTAAATTGAGCGATCCTGCTTGGGCTGAAAACGCCCCAAAGATACCAGTAAGGAGAATGAGTTTGATGATTCTATTATTCACGTTACCTCCGATCATAAATTTTAGAAAAATACAGACTTTCGTTTTTGAATTTCGTCACTGAGAGCATCTTGCATGCGTTCGTGGATGTCTTCTGTCACTTCCTTCATCAAATCTCGGTCGTGGACGCTGGACTTTTCGTAAGGAAGATAAATCGGTGGAAGAAATTTAATTCTCCATTTCACAGGAAGAGGAATAATATTCAGTGGTAATGGCAAGACTGTTCCACGCAGGTATTTTGTGAATTTGAACTGGCTAAGGTTGATGTGTGTTTCTTCAGCACCAATGATGAGAGTGGGAACGATCGGGGCGCTCGTAGAGACAGCCATGCGGACGAAGCCCCGCTTGAATTCTTGCAGTTGATACATTTCAGTTGTGGGTTTGAAGTTTCCATTCTCACCCTCGGGAAAGATCACAATCAAATTGTTTCTTGCGAGAGCATTGACACCGTTTTCAAAAGTTGCCTCCGTAAAACCTAATTTTTGTGCAGGTATGGCAGTGGTTTTCGTCAAAAACCAAAAGTGGTGGGTCAGGACTCGAGGGATTCTTTTGAAATCACGGTGAAGTATATGGGCCAAAAGAAGGGCATCGAAGCCAGAGTAGCCAGAATGATTTGGGGCGATAATGGCGGCCCCTCGTTTTGGAATATTCTCGAGGCCTTCAATTTGAACCCGAAAGTATTTCCGCATGATCTCCATCGCGAGCTTTGGGAACACTCGGTAGAGCAACATGTCCGTGCTGAGATTCTTGAGATCAAAAATTTTCTCTTTGGGTTTTTTAAAAAAATTGATCATGATGATCCTTGAAGAGGTGAATTATGTATATCATGGCAATCGATCAGGGAACAACGGGGACCACAGTTTCTATTTTAGACCAGGCCGGAAGTCTGGTGACGAAAGTCAATCAAGAGTACCGTCAAATTTTTCCTCGCCCGGGATGGGTGGAGCATGATCCTGAGGATATATGGCAATCAGTCACGGTTACCATCAGAAAGGCACTCAATCACGCACACCTTAAGGGGGAGCAAGTGGCTGCGATTGGTATCACCAATCAGCGTGAAACAGTGATCGGCTGGAATTCAGAGACAGGGAAGCCTGTTTATAACGCGATCGTTTGGCAGTGTCGAAGGACCGAGCCCTTCTGTCAAAAGTTGAAAAAGAAAGGCATTGAAAATGAGATCAGAAAAAAGACAGGTCTGGTCATTGATCCTTACTTTTCTGCTACAAAAATGAATTGGATTTTAGAAAATGTTCCTGAAGCTAAAAAACTTTCGTTTCAGGGGAAGTTAAAGTTTGGGACCATTGATACTTTTTTGCTTTGGCGACTGACCAGTGGTCGAAGTTTCAAAACAGACGTCTCAAATGCCTCAAGAACGATGTTGATGAACTTAAAAACCCTTCAATGGGATTCAGACCTTTGCAAATTGTTTAAGGTGAGAGAGAGGTCACTTGCAGAAATTTGTGATTCCTCGGGAATTTTTGGAGAGACACAGAATGTTCCTTGTCTTCCAAATGGAATTCCGATTTCAGGAATCGCCGGAGACCAGCAAGCGGCTCTCTTTGGACAAGTGGCTTTTCAGACAGGAGAATCCAAGTGCACCTTTGGTACTGGCAGCTTTCTTCTGATGAATACAGGAAATCAATTGGTGTTCAGTAAAAATAAGCTTCTCACCACCGTAGCCTGGAAGCTTCCTGGACAGAAGGTCACCTATGCCCTGGAAGGTGGGGCATTCATCTGTGGAGCCGCTGTTCAATGGCTGAGAGATGGTTTGGGAATGATCAAGCAAAGCTCAGAAATCGAAGCATTGGCAAAACAGGTTGACTCTTCTGGAGGAGTGGAATTTGTGCCAGCACTCACAGGACTTGGGGCTCCCTATTGGGATTCAGCCGCTCGCGGCTTGATTTGTGGACTCACTCGTGGGACCACGAAAGCTCATATTGCAAGAGCCACTCTCGAAGCAATGGCTCTGCAGAATGTCGAGATTTTGCTAGCGATGCAGCAGGATCTTGGAAAAAAAATCCCTTGCTTGAAAGTGGATGGCGGAGCTTCTTCCAACAATTTGCTGATGCAGTTGCAGGCAAATTTCACTGGAATTCAGGTAGAAAGACCCGAATTGATCGAAACTACCTCAATTGGTGCCGCTTATCTTGCCGGCCTGGGGGTGGGATTTTGGAAATCAATCCAAGACTTGAAAAAAGTTTGGAAGAGGGATCGGGTTTTTCAATCTCAATTTGATAACAAAAGGAGAAATGATCGTCTGAGGTCTTGGCAGATGGCAGTGGCAAAGACCCAACTTAAAACCAGTCCCAAGCAGAGCCGGATGAAATCTTAAAACAATCTTCACTCTTTTTATTTCCATCAGGACCTCAATTTCCTAAAACTTTTTGCCGTTGGTAGAACGTCAAAGTGAGTGAGGCTGATGGACGATTTTGAAAAAGAGCTCAAACTGGGATTTCTGGATGAAGCAGCAGCTGCCGTGGCAGACGTGGAGCAATCCTTTCTGACCCTCGAGATTGCACCCGAGGATCAGTCGACGATCGACAAGATTTTTCGCCTAGCCCATAATCTGAAAGGGAGCTCAAAGGCTGTGGGATTTGAACAGATGGGTGCGTTTACCCATCAATTTGAGTCTCTTCTGCTCATGTTAAAGAATAAAGAGATCAGAGCAACACCACCGGTGGTCAATCTTTTGCTGCGATGTAATGATCACCTCGCAAAGTGGGTTGAGAGCCTTCGGGGAGATCTCAATTACCAGGTTGATTCTCAGCAGCTTTTTGAAGAGATTGAGAAGGCCAAATCCGGTAACTTAGCGGAACAGCCAAATCCTCTCGAAGTAGGAATAGAAAATTCTGATGATGATATTGACCCAGAGGATATTGCTTTAATAAATG
>JAJTIC010000023.1 GCA_021300175.1 Pseudomonadota bacterium | reverse complement strand
TCTGAGTATCTGTTTGTTCTGGAAGATGTCGAAGAGTCTCTCATCGTGGGAAGTTCTTTGATCATGGCAAAGCATGGTTCTGAAGAAATCCCACACAACTATTTTAAAATTCTCAAGCGGTCCCACTATTCTGATGATTTGGGAATCGGCTTTATTCATCAAGTCTTGCGCTTTGAAATGGACATTGATGGGCCAACAGAAATTGGTGGTCTTTTGGTAGACAAGATTTATCGTCGCCGGCCCGAGAAGCTCGGTAAGCAGATCTCTCTTTCAAGATTTCTCTATATTGCAACACACCCTGACCGTTTCGAAAGCAGAGTTCTGTGTGAGCTCACCCCGCCTTTAACCGATGATGGTCGATCAGAATTTTGGGAAGCTCTTGGACGAAGGTTCACAGGACTTCCTTATCAAGAAGCGGATTTGCTGAGCCAGACTCACAAAGAATTTATCCGCTCTTTGTTCCCCGAAGAGGATGTTTATCTTTGTCTCCTCGACACTAAAGCTCGGGCCGTGTTGGGTCGGGTGGGCGAAGCAACAAAACCCGCACAGCATCTTTTGGAATCGATTGGTTTTGAGTATCTTGATGAAGTCGATCCTTTTGACGGGGGACCTCATTACGGGTGTGCCACCCAAGAAATAGGACCGATCAAAGAGGGGCATTTCTTTACTGTGAAGGATTTCCCAGATCCGAGCTTCAAGGCGCAGGGTCTTTTGGCAACGACTTCTGAGGAATTCAGATGTGCCCGCGTCAGTTATGAAACTCGCGGAGAAGAAATCTGTTTGAGTCCTCAATCAAAAAAACTGCTGCAAGTCGATAGCGGGGAAAAAGTATTCGTTTCTCCGCTTCAGTACTCTCGCTTTCCTCGTAAGGAGCAAACATGAGCTATCGTGGAGACTTTATCTCGAATCAATTTGTCACGTCAGCAAAAGCCGATGGGCAGTTCAAAGACATCTCGCCGGCAGACTTGAATGACTTAGTGATGGCAGTTCCTTTTACCTATGCTCATGTGGACCAAGCTGTTGAAGCAGCACGGAAAGCTTACATGCCGTGGGCGCGTTTGACCATGGATGAACGAAAGTCCTATCTTTTACGGTTGAAAGAAGTTTTTGAACTGAAGAAAAATGAGATCGCGACGGCAATATCTCGGGATACAGGTAAGCCCAAGTGGGATGCTTTGACTGAAGCGACAGCTTTGGCTTCAAAAATTGATATCACTGTGAATTTCTCGACAAAGCTGGTGGCCGAAGAGCGAATTGTGAATGCCTTGCCTCAAGTGGATGGAGTGATTCGCCATAAGCCACGAGGGGTCATGTCGGTCATAGGACCTTTCAACTTTCCGGCCCATCTTCCTAATGGCCACATTATTCCCGCTCTTCTCATGGGAAACACGATTGTTTTTAAACCTTCTGAGCAGACTCCTTTTGTCGCTCAAGTTTATTCGGAATGTATTCAAGCTGCTGGATTTCCTGAAGGTGTTTACAACATGGTTCAAGGAGACGGAGAAACAGGCCGAAGGATCGTCACACATGAACATGTTGACGGTGTTCTTTTCACGGGCTCTTATGAAGTGGGCTTAAGAATTAAGCAAGAGACCATGAATCACTATTGGAAGATCTTAGCCCTTGAAATGGGTGGAAAGAATGCCACGGTGGTTTGGGCTGATGCCGATATGAATAAAGCCATCTATGAAAGTCTGATTGGTTCCTTTATGTCCACGGGGCAAAGATGCAGTTGCACTTCACGGATTCTGGTTCATGATTCCGTGGCTGATGAATTCACCGATCGTTTCTATGAAGCAGCTAAAAAACTCACTATTGGTCATTGGTCGGAAGATCCCTTTATGGGTCCATTGATCAATGAACCAGCAGTAGAGAAATATTTACGCTTTCAAGAAATTGCAAAACGTGAAGAGGCCGAGCCTTTGATGAGAGGAAAGGCCCTCGATCTGAAATATAAAGGTTATTACGTCACTCCGAGCATTAACTTAGTTAAAAAGTTTGATCCCAACTCGACTTATCAAAAAAATGAAATTTTTGGTCCGAACGTAGCCATTTATCGTGTGCATGATTTTGATGAGACTTTGAATATCGTCAATTCTACGGGTTATGGCTTGGTGATGTCTTTATTCAGTAAGAACAGAGATCTTTATCAGAAGGCTCTGTTAGAAGCTCGCGTAGGACTCTTGAATTTCAACCGCACAACAAATGGTGCGAGTTCCAAACTTCCTTTTGGTGGAATGGGTAAATCTGGAAATGATCGCCCATCTGCTCACTATGCAATTCAATATTGCTCAGTGCCGGTGGCAAGCCTTGAAGATTTGAATAGCTTTGAAGGCACTAAACTCTTACCGGGAATGACATTCGAGGCAAAGTAAATGAAGAAGCTTGTCGTAATTCTGATATTTTCTGCATTTATCCTAAGTATTGGAGCCGTATCGTGGCTTTGGCACTCGATGATCAGTTCACCTGTAGACGAGACCTCAGTGCATGAGATCGTTTTCGAGGTGGATCCAGGAAGCTCGTTTACGAAAGTGGCTTATCTACTCGAGGAAGCAGCGTTAATTAAAAACGCTCAAGTTTTTATTCTGTACGCAAAACTGACAGATCAAACGAAGACGATGAAAGTGGGAGAATACAGTTTAAATCAGGCAATGACCCCTCAGCAGATTATGAATACCATTGCCTCTGGAATTAGTATCGCTCGCAAATTGACTATTTCTGAGGGACTTAATATTTACGAAATCGGTAAAATTTTTGAAGAGAAGGGCCTCCTCAGTCAGGCAGAATTTTTAAAGATGGTTCGTGACCCCCAATTGATTCAGGAGCTCCTGGGTGAATCTGCGATTTCTCTGGAAGGCTACCTTTTCCCAGAGACCTACCAATATACCAAGTTCACAAAGCCCCGAGAAATCATCGAATCGATGGTTGCAAATGCAGTTCAGACTTATCAACAAGTCACTGTTCAAAATTCTTTACCTGGATGGAGTCGAAACCAAGTGATGACTTTAGCTTCGATCATCGAGAAAGAAACAGGTGCTGCATTTGAGCGACCACTAATTTCTTCAGTGTTTCACAATCGATTAGCTAAAAAAATGAAGCTCCAAACTGATCCGACAATTATTTACGGAATTTTTGATGAAACTGGAGATTTTGAGATTAAAATTTCACGGAAAGATATTCGAAGACTTACGCGTTTCAATACTTATGTAATTGATGGCCTCCCACCAGGTCCTATTGCAAATCCTGGCAGAGAAGCTATTTTGGCTGCTGTCAAACCCGAGTCTTCTGATTATTTGTTCTTTGTCTCTCAAAACGATGGGACTCATATTTTTTCTAAATCTTACCAGGACCATAATAAAGCTGTGCAACAGTATCAGAAGAATCCTAAAGCTCGTGAGGGCAAATCTTGGAGAGACTTGAATAAAAAGCAAAAGTCAGAAGACTAAAGCTGGAGCTCTCGGGGCCCCAGCTTTTGAAAAACACGACTTTCTAGATCGATCTGATAGACATTCAGTCGCGGAATTAAATTCTCATCAAAAGTGGGCGTAATGATTTCTTGGATGCCATCCTCATTGACGTCGATCAAAGCCAAATTGGTCGTACTCCCTTTGAAATCCATAAAGGCATCTCGCTTTTCTGACAGAATGATTCTTCTCATCTCTGTGGCGGGCTCTTGTGGATTTTGAAAGAAGTAAACCTCTAAAACCAGCTCATCGTCAGACTTCACTTTGATGACATGCACGCGGTCGCCTTTCCCGGTGAGATCCCCTTCAACTTTGGCGAGCACTGACCGAGAATCTTCATAGATCAGTCGATAGAAAAAACCTCTGGATTGTGGAATCAAGCCAAAGATAAACAATCCCAATGAGATCGAGATGACAAAATAGAGCTTCCGCATGCAGCTCACATTATCTAAGATAATGTCCTATGAACAAAGAAGAATTCTACAAATTGCTCGAGCAGCGCCGCTCCATTCGCAAGTTTAAAAAGGAAGTCCCACCCAAAAAGGTCATTGAGAGAATTCTTGGCGGAGCTATTCAAGCACCGAGTGGTAAGAATCGTCAAAATTGGCGCTTTGTGGTCGTGAGTGGCGAAAAGCGTGATCAATATTTAAAGTATTCACAAAAATCGTGGTTAGGAATCAAAGATATTCTTCAGAAACGCCTAAAGCCAAGCCTTTATGATTTCACTGAGAGATTTTTCTACACCTTGGGTGACGCGCCTTACATCATCTTTGCCTATTCTCATAACACTCCTGATGAGCGATATCACACGAGCATCGGTTCCGTTTACATGGCTGTAGAAAATCTCAACTTGGCTTGCCTCGTGGAGGGTCTTGGCTGTTGCACGATGGGGGCGCCTCTTGAGATCAAAGAAGAGGTGGATCAGTTTTTAGGAGTGACGGCTTGGCCAGAATATCAAGCCGGGGAATTAGAGCTTCTTTGTGCCATCGTGATTGGATATCCTGATCATGAGCCGCCCAAAGCACCAAGACAAATGGAGGGCCGCATTCACTGGCTTTGATCATCCGGTAGGTTGATAAGAGGCAGGGATGTTTTCTTTTTTCAAGGACTCGTTCAGTGACTGAATAGCTTCGCGGAAAACACGCTGCACTCGTTGTCGTTCGATGTCCGTTAAAGAGTTGCGTCCTTGACCAATCAGAAGTTCAGCAGAACCCACACCTTTTTGAGTTGCATTCATGTCGACCATAAAAATAGTAGTATTCAATTTTTCTTGTGGGATCACTCCTTCGAGTTTCTGTCTGAGAATTTTTTCGACACTTTCTCCATGAACGCCAATGAGATTTCGATCTTGAGGGACTCGGACACCAGGCGGAACATGACTCATTCGCACTTGGGCTCCATTCGCCACATTTCTGCAGCATCTAAACTCGTTCTCAAATCGGTCTGGAGGCTGGGGTCGGCAAAGTTCTGAAGGCATCACATTTTTGGATATTGGCAGCCACTTCTTGATCATTGCCGGCGATATAGTCGCAGCCGAGAGCCGCTTTTTCGATTCTGCAAACTTCAGCAGTTGTTCTAAACTGTTGAACAAAAGGACTTCGGTCGCTGCTGGAACAGCGTTGATTAAGGCCCGCGCAGCTTTCTGTCTGCGCAAAAGCCAGTGAAGACTTCAAAAAAACAATCGAAGAGAGCCACAAAAGCATCGGCTATCTATCGGAATTCTGTGAACATATTTCAAATTTAATGGGCCTCGTTCTGAGAAAAACCTGCAAAGGTTGGCTTCAAGGGGTGAGAATGGTAATTCTTTACGACTTATGTCCAGTCGAGGTCACCTCCTAGAAGCCCTCAAGCAGAACCCTTTTGTCCTAGCACCGATGGCTGGGATCACAGACCATGCTTTTCGAACTTTTATGCGACAGAAGCTTTCAAGTGTTGTGGTGACCGAATTGGTGTCTGCCGCGGGGATTGAGCACAAATCTGAAAGAACGTTGAAGCTTATGAGTTTTGACGAGTCCCAGCGCCCTGTAGGTATTCAGCTTTTTGGTGAAGATCCCTCACAAATGGCGAAAGCAGCTCAGCTTGTGGAAGAGATGGGGGCTGACTTTGTCGATGTGAACTTTGGTTGCCCTGTTCCTAAAGTGGTAAAAAAGGGCGCAGGTTCCGCCATGCTGAAAGATCTTCCACTCATGGGAAAACTTTTGGGGGAGATGGTTAAATCCGTAAAAATTCCTGTGACCATTAAAATTCGAACCGGTTGGGATTCCCAGAGCCGCAACGCTCATGAAGTGGCTGAGCTCGCTTATAATGAAGGTATCACCTGGGTGGCCATTCACGGACGGACTCGGGCACAAAACTATACTGGTTTGGCTGATTGGGATTACATTGCCGAAGTGAAGGCCAAATCTAAAGTACCTATTCTAGGAAATGGTGACATTCTGAGCCCTCAACAAGCCGTTCTGAGACTCGCTCAAACTGGCGTGGATGGTATCTTGATTGGTCGCGGAGCCCTTAAGAACCCTTTTATTTTCGTGGATGCCCTTGCCCTTTGGAAAGGTGAAAAGATCGATAAGTCCATCAATCGGGATTATTTTAAACTCTATACGGATCTGGCTCAGGTGCTCGCACTGCACTGTGATGAACACATTCTCGGAATCCAGCTGAAGAAATTTGCAGCTTGGTTCGCAACAGGGTATGCTGGCGCAGCCCAATTTCGCAAAAGCCTTTTCCAATCAAAATCCAATGCAGAAGTCCTGGATTTGGCCCTGGAATTTTTTGGAAAAATTGGAAGTATTGAACAAGAGGACACGTCTCAAGAAGAATTCTTGATGGGTGGCCACGGATAGTTATGAACAAACGGAGTGAAAAAAATGTCTCAGGATCCTAAAAGAATTCGCAATATCGCGATTATTGCCCACGTTGACCACGGAAAAACAACTCTCGTGGATCACCTCATTAAACAAGCTGGTACTTTTCGCGAAAACGAGCATGTCGCTGAGCGACTGATGGATTCAATGGATCTTGAAAAAGAACGTGGGATCACGATCGCAGCAAAGAATGCGTCATTTATGTACGAAGGTTACAAGATCAATATCGTTGATACCCCCGGGCACTCGGACTTCGGTGGTGAAGTAGAGCGTGTCTTAAACATGGTTGACGGTGCGATCTTGCTGGTGGATGCCTCTGAAGGTCCACTCCCACAAACGCGTTTCGTTTTGAAGAAAGCTCTCGAGCAAAACATTAAAGTCATCGTTTGTATCAACAAAATTGACCGTTCAGATGCTCGTATTCAAGAAGTTTTGAATGAAGTGTTCGATCTTTTCATCGATCTCGATGCGACAGAAGAACAAGCCGACTTCACTACTGTTTATGCCATTGCCCGTGAAGGCATGGCGACTTTGGACCCAGAGAAACACACAGATAGTTTAAAAGTTCTGTACGAAAAAGTGATCGAACTCGTTCCTCCGCCAAAGATCGAAGAGAATCAGCCGTTGCAGATCTTGGTTTCGAATCTCTCTTACAACTCGTTTGTTGGTAGATTGGCGGTCGGTCGAATTCGCTCTGGAAAAATTAAAGTGGGCGATGAGATCATGGCCTGCCAGGAAAAGAGCAATAAGAAAATGAAAGTCTCTGCCCTGTACCAATATCACGTGAATCAACCTGTTCAGGTGCAAGAAGCCTCTGCTGGGGATATCGTCATCGTTGCTGGGATGGATGACTTCAACATCGGTGACACCTTAACTTCAGCAACAGATCCACGTCCTTTGCCACGCATTCGCGTTGAAGAGCCGACCGTAGGAATGATCTTTTCTGTGAATGACGGTCCTTTTGGTGGCCGCGATGGAAAGAACGTCACTTCTAGAAAAATTCTCGAGCGCCTCGAGAAAGAGCTTCTTCATAACGTAGCTATCCGAGTTGAAAAGACAGATTCTAATGAAGCTTTCAAAGTGATGGGTCGGGGAGAACTTCAGCTAGGTGTTTTGATCGAGCAGATGCGCCGTGAAGGATACGAACTTTGTGTTTCAAAACCCCAAGTTGTCTACAAACGCGAGGGCGACAAACTTCTTGAGCCTTTCGAAATTGCGGTCATAGATATTGAAGATTCACATGTCGGCGTGGTGACTGAAAAACTGGGTCAGCGTAAAGGTGTGATGACTAACATGGCATCAAAGGGTTCTGGTCGTACTCGATTGGAGTTTAGAATTCCTTCTCGAGGACTGATTGGATATCGATCTGAGTTCATGACAGACACTCGCGGTACTGGTCTTTTGAATACTCAGTACGATGGTTATGATGATTATCGGGGTGAAATTTCTGCTCGTCAGAACGGATCTATGATTTCTGATCGTCAAGGTGTTGCAACAGCTTATGCTATTTGGAATTTGCAAGAGCGTGGAAAAATGCTCGTGATTCCACAAACAGATGTCTACACAGGAATGATCGTGGGTGAGCACGCTAAAGAAAATGATCTTGAAGTAAATATCACGCGCGAGAAAAAACTGACAAACGTCCGTGCATCTGGTGCTGATGAGGCCATTCGTCTAGTTCCAGTTCAGCCGATCACTTTGGAAAAGGCGATGGAGTGGATTTCAGATGACGAACTAATCGAAGTCACGCCAAACCATATTCGCTTAAGATGTCGCGAACTGGATCCTCATAAGAGAAAACGTAAAGCCTCTATTGAAAAAGACTAAAAGCGGGCCCACAATAGAGGGAGATGTCTCAAGTCGTCCTTGAAGCGAAATCAGTTGTCAAAAAATACGGAGACCAAACAGTGGTCTCCGGGGTTTCTTTCTCAGTGAATAAAGGCGAGTGTTTCGCCTTACTAGGCCCCAACGGGGCTGGAAAATCCACCACAATGAAAATGCTCTATGGAAGTGTACAGATCACGTCTGGCGAGCTCTATATGCTGGGAATCAGTCTCAAGAAAAATATCCGAGATGTAAAAGCAAGAATTGGTGTAGTTCCTCAGGAAGATGGACTGGATCCTGAATTTACTGTTTACGAAAACTTAGAAATTTTCTCTGCGTTCCAAGGAATTGACTCACAGGTCGCTAAGGTCAGAATTGAGGAAGTTCTTAAAATTGCCCAACTTGAAGAGATGGCCCATCGTTCAGTAGAATCACTGAGTGGAGGAATGAAACGACGATTAGCGATCGCTCGCGGGCTATTAAATCATCCCGAGATCCTCATTTTGGATGAGCCTACTGTGGGATTAGATCCACAAGCTCGTCTTTGGATTTGGAGTTTTATCCAGCAACTGCTGTCTGAAGGTGTCACTGTCATTATGTCCACGCATTATATGGAGGAAGCCCAAAAGCTCTGCAACCGAGTCGCCATCATGGACAAAGGAAAAATTTTGGCGATGGGGACTCCCTCATCACTTGTGAAGGAACTGATCGGAAAAGAAGTGATCGAAGTAGAAATGAATCCTAAAGAGATTATTTACTTTGTGAACCGAATGAACTCCGAAGGGATCTCTTATCAAACGGCGCGCAACCAGTTAAATGTGCATTTGAAGGAAGGCCAAACCAACGAACAGTTAATTCAACGCTTTCATGGCTATCAATTGACGATTCGGCAGCCGAACCTGAGTGATGTGTTTCTCAAGCTTTCAGGTCACGACTTGAGGGATGAGCCTCTATGAATATTCATGTTCATAAAATTCCATCGGTGGCTGCAGGAATTCGTCACGTGTGGAACAGAAACTTTCTTGCTTTTAAAAAATCTTGGCTTGTCAGTGCATTCTGGATCTTGCTTGAGCCCACATTTTTTCTATTAGCGATTGGATATGGATTAGGATCTTTCGTTCCAACGATTCAAGGCTTGAGTTATGCCGATTTCTTTTATCCTGCATTGCTTTGCACAACCAGTATGATGGTTTCTTTTTTCGAGTGCTCTTATGCCAATTTTGCCAAGCTGAACTATCAGAAAACTTATAGCACAATGATTCTTTCCCCATTGCGTCCTCAAGAAATTGTTCTTGGCGAAATTTTTTGGGGAGCAACAAAGGGATTCTTTTCAGTACTCGGAGTGACAGTTGTTGCAACTATCGCTGGCCATGATTTAAATAGTGGAATTTTCGGAGCATGGTTGATTCTGCTAATTAACTCAGTCGTCTTTTCAGCACTTGGAATGATTATCATTAGCTTGGTTCGCAATTATGACGGGATTGTTTATCCGACCTCGGGATTTATTATCCCTATGTCGCTTTTTTCGGGAACTTATTATCCTTTGGAGCAGTTGCCTGAGCTACTCAGGTATCTGAGTTATCTATTCCCATTGACACATTCGGTAGCACTTGTGAGGACACTCGTTACTGGTGGCAGCCTCGAATGGTATCATGGATTACAAGTTCTTTTTTTATTGAGCTTAGCAGTTTTACTCACACTCACAGCTATTCAAAGAATACAGAAAAAAATTATTCAGTAGTCCCTTGCTCTTCTTGGATAGCTGCAGCCTCTTCGTCCAAGGAATCAATATCTTGTGAATCGACAAGCGGTGGCTGAGTCCCCGTGAGAAAATACTCGAGCTCTCCTTTTGCATCTAAATATTGCTCATCGGAGATCCGATTATAGGCATAGAGTCGATCAATAATCTGAGCGAGGCGTTTTCTTGCAAAGGGAGTGAGGGTTTTTTTATAGAAAGACTTTGAATAAACCTCTGGACTCGGAAGGAGAAATGCTAAAAACGCACTCTCGAGAACTGTCAATTCGGAAGGATGTTTTTTAAAATAAAAGCTCGCAGCTTTTTTGACACCAAAAATGTCCCTTCCAAATTGAACTACATTTAAATAGCGCTCAAGAATCTCTTTTTTCGAAAGCTTGCGCTCAAGCTGGAGAGTAATAATTGCTTCTCTCACTTTGCGAGTCAGAGTTTTTTCCCGAGAAAGAAACATGTTCTTAGCCAGCTGCTGGGTGATTGTGGAGCCCCCCCGGGCAAATCTTTTTTCAGCCAGATTCTTCTTGATCGAGTTTTCAAGCTCCTGGAGGTCAAATCCGTTGTGCTGGTAGAAAGCGGAATCTTCACTAATAAGAACAGCTTTTTCTAAGTTATCTGAAATCTGATTGAGTCTCACATATCCAGGTCCACCGGGACATAAGTCGACTTGAAACATCTTGGTTGTTAAGCAGCCACGGATTTCTTGAGACGTCGGAAATTGGGAAAGAGACCAAATAGTGACTGCACTCATTAAAAGTCCAAAGAAAAGAACTACTTTGGCTAAAAAGTTGAAAGTGCGAAAGAAAGATTTCATGCAATTCGACCAGTTTCTTTCATCCACTGTACACTATTTTGGATGGCAATTTTAGCTGCTCGAGGTTTGAATTCTAACTCTCTTTGGGCTTTTGAAGAGTCGAACCAATGATAAAGTGTCGCAGTCCAAGCATTTTCCTTGGAAAGGGATCCCTTGAGTCCCAATTTTTCAAGATGGTCTCCCAGCGAGCCAAGTCCATGCAAAACAAAATTAGGCATTGGATAACGAGGAGCTGGTTTCCCCGCCGCTTCGGCAATTAACTGAAAGAGATCTTTAATCAACAGGTTTTCGCCGGATAGAATATATCGTTCTCCTGATCGACCTGTCTTCCAAGCTGAGACAATTCCCGAAACCACATCTTCCACGGCAACAACGTTCACGCCGCCCGAAGTATAAAAAGGAAATCGACCTTGAGCCACTTTCAATTGTGTTTTGCGCGACCCCTTTTTTGCATCGCCAGCGCCATAGATCGTCGCTGGATTCAGAGAAACAGAATCAATCAAACCCAGAGATGTTGCTTCACGGACCAGCAGCTCAGCTTTATGTTTTGTTTCAAAGTAACCCAAATTAAGAGATTGTACGTTGTAGGGGGACTCTTCATTGAGGATCTGGTCTTTATGAAATCCAGCACCAATAGCAACGACAGAGCTTAAGTAAACCAGCCTTTGAACGTGTCTTTTTTGGCAAGCATCAATGACATTCTTGGTTCCCTGAACATTAATGAGCTCCATTCGGGCTCGCTCGGAAGATTTATAGGCAATCAATCCCGCTAAGTGAAAGACGAATTCTTGGCCCTTGAAGGCCTTCTCGAGGCTTGATGAATCTGTGATGTCACCATAAGAATATTGACACAGCAATCCTTCAACTTCTGAGAGATCGCTTGTCTTACGAACAAGGGCTGTGACTTCATGTCCTTGTTGGACGAGCTCTCTGGTTACCCAGCTTCCAAGAAAACCATTAGCTCCAGTGATAAGTACTTTAGACATAAATCCTCGACTCTTCTTAGCCTACCTCAATGAAGGTCTAGTGATCAATACCCACTTTCTCGACTCTGCGTCTTGCCTCAGGCAGAATGAAAGCATGATTGAACTCACTAATTTGGCCGGTCAAAAGATCATGGTGAACCTTGAAATCGTTCGATTCATTGAAGGCACACCGGACTCCATTCTTTGTTTCCTGGATGGTACTCGTTTACCAGTGAGAGAGAATTTCGAAGAAATTAAATTAAAGTACACACAATTCAAACAGCAGATCAATTTAGGGAAACAAGCATGGACGTTACAACAATCATCGGTTTAATCATTGGTATCGGAGGAATTCTTCTAGGAAATATTCTTGAAGGAGGACACCTCGGCTCGCTCTTTCAATTTGCCGCCCTTGTGATTGTTCTCTCGGGGACTTTTGGGGCGGTCCTTGTTAGCTCAAAGAAGAAAGATTTTTTACTGGGCCTGAGAATGGCTAAGACTGCTTTCAAAAAGAATGATGAACGACAGGCAAAAGCTCTTATGGCTGAAATTTTGGAGTGTGCAAAGATTGCAAGAAAAGAATCCATTCTGGCTATCGAAGGCCGCATCCCTTCTATGAAAGACGAGTTTCTTCAGTCAGCGATGAGAACCATCGTTGACGGTGTAGATCCTCAAGTTGCGAGACAGCTTTTTGAAAAGCATATCGAAGTCCAAGAAGATAAGCTTCTATCGGCGGCCAAGGTCTGGACCGATGCTGGAGGTTATGCACCCACCATTGGGATTATCGGTGCAGTTCTTGGTTTGATTCATGTGATGGGCAATCTTACGGACACTTCAAAACTTGGAGCCGGGATTGCCGTGGCCTTTGTGGCCACAATTTATGGTGTGGCTTTTTCTAACCTGATTTTCCTTCCGATGGGAAATAAGCTGAAAAGAAGAATTGCTGATGAAATTAGAGTGCGTGAAATGGTACTCGAAGGTGCTTTGTCGATTCAAGCGGGACTCAGCCCGGCCCTGATTGACATTAAATTGAGAAGCTTTCTTGAGGATCCCCAGTGATAAAAAGAAAGAAAAAAGAAGATCATGAAAATCACGAGAGATGGCTCGTTTCTTATGCGGATTTCATCACCCTCCTATTCGCGCTCTTTGCCGTGTTGTACGCCACCTCATCGCAAAACTATGAAAAAGAAAAGAAATTCGAGGACTCGGTGCGGGCTCAATTCAAGATGGTCGGAGGGCTTGGTACGAGCCAAAATCAATCGGGGGGACTTCTCGGGCAACTGATTGACCCTATTGATTTGTTTCAACAGCGGGGTGTTGGTAATGGGGAACTGGAAGATTATGTGGATCGACTCCTTCAAAAGAAAATGTCTGATGAAGAGCGAAAGCTTGCGATCGGAGGAATGAGACATGACACCATGGGTGTCAGGATCAGCCTTGCGGCGTCCACATTCTTTCCTACGGGCTCGGCCAAGATTCGACTTCCGGCTTTGAAGTCCCTAGATAAAATTGCAGAAGTTCTGAAAGCTTCCAATCGACGGATTATCATTGAAGGTCACACCGATGATCAGCCGGTCATCGGTGGGCAGTTCGAAAGTAACTGGGAGCTTGCGAGTTTGCGAGCTACGAGCGTGGTTCGTTATCTCGTGAAATACCACAACATCGACCCAATTCGATTGGCGGCAATTTCGTATGCCGACACAAGGCCTCTCGTTCCAAACATCAATGAGACAAATCGCGCAAAAAATCGCAGGATTGAAATTCTTATTGTCAATGAAGAAGACTAAGCAGCTGTTTGAACCAATTTTTCTTTAGCCATTGGTAAACCCACAACAAAGCAAGTCCGATCTAACTTTGTATTGAGCTTCAAGTATCCGTTTTGCTCTTGGATAATTCCTGAAGAAATCGAGAGCCCTAGTCCGCTGCCTTGCCCAACCTCACGAGTTGTAAAGAAAGGCTCGAAGATTTTACTTTGATTGTCAGGTGAAACACCTTTTCCGGAATCTAAAATCCAGATTTCGAGATGCTCTCCATTTCTGTGTGTTTGTACCTCGATCCACTTTTCGGGCTCATCTTTAACAGCCAAAAAAGAATTAGAAATCAAGTTCATCAAGGACTGAACAACAAGTGTGTGCTTACAATAGACTGTTTGATGAGCTAAATGAGTAGGCAATCTCAGCTCCACCTCGTGGTTTATAAGTTTTTGGCGCCAAAATGTTAATGCATCGTCAATAATTTTTTTGACACCAGTGGTTTCAGGAAAGGTTTTTTCCCCATCTTGAGCCACATGGCGAAGATCAGAAACAACTTTTGCTATTCGCTGAGTGACCCCTTCGATTTTGAGAAGTCCCTCTTCCATTTGCTCTGGGGTGAGCTTTGAGTGCTTTGCTTTCATTCTCATAGTTTGAGCGCGGCCGAGAATTATTGCCAAGGGATTATTGACTTCATGAGCGAGACCCGAAAACATTTCGGCCATTGATTTGAACTTATCTGCTTGAATAAACTTTAGACGGCCATTGATTTTAAGATCTAATTTTCGAGTGGATTGCTGGAATATAAAGTAGGCCACTGCCGCAGTAAAAAGACAGCCAGAAGAGAAACTCAAAATAGAAAAAAAGACCGTTTCTGAAATAGATACCCCAGTCAATTGAGTTTGCATTAGATTATCGGATCTTAGGTTGAGACACTTCAGAGGGGAAAAACAAAAAAATACAAACTAGACCGCAAAAGCAAAACAGGCTAGCTTTAAGGCCAGCCTGTTCACACAAGTTCAGCAGAAGGTGCTTAGTTATTAGCGAGCACAACCCAAAAGTTCGTTCATCTTATCATTGGCTTTTGCGCCATACTTGGCTCTCATGGCTGCAGCAAAAGCAACATCGCCTTTAACATTGGGACCTGTTTTTTGCGCCATCGTTGCTTCCATGATTTCAATGTGGCTCTTCAATTCTTTAGAGTCCATTTTTGTGACCATTTCTGGGAGCAAAGAAACTTGCTTATAGAAAGCTTCTACCTGCAGTTTTGATTGAGCATCAAGATTTGCAACAACATCAGAGGTCTTAGATAAGCTTCCGATCATTTGTGCGCCCAGTTGTAGAGCTGTCTCTACGAGCTTTACGTGAGCGCGAGCCTCAGGGCCCATTTCGTTTTGGTTCAAATTGTTCAAAGCCTGTTCTGTTCTCAATAATTTTCGAGCGATATCCATCACTGAAGTTGATACCTCACGACCATCAGCTTCTTTGACTTTAATTGTTTTCCCAAGCGCAGAGGTCATTTCGTTCGCATCAGCGATTCTCGCGACTCCAACCAGTTTATCTGCCGCTGATTCACGTGCCTTGGCAGCCGAATTTTCATTCAAACCAGTAATGCTTCCTTTGCTCAGAGCGTCTCTCATTTCTCTTTCTAATTTTGTTCTTACCTCAGCAGCTCGAGTCGCGGCAGAAGCGACTTCAAATGAAGTCAGTGCTAAAACAGTTGCCATTCCTAAGATTAGTTGCTTTTTCATATCAGAACTCCTTTTTTTTGTTCCAAACTTGTGTTTAACTTTTGTACACTCAACACAAACTGCTCCTTCTCGATTGGTCAGCTGCATTTAAGCGTACTTTAAAACCTTCAATTCCTTTAGTTACAAGGAGCATGCCTACTGGCATCCCTCAAGTACCCGTCTCACGCCACCCACGGTCTGTGTTTGGGTAGCTCCCGCATTGATACAGCGAGGCTTCGCATATCCATCTTCTGTATTATGTTGTTCGCGATAACTAACTGAGTTTGCAATGAGTCCCAATGTCATCATTTCGTTGGCAATACTTGAAAGACCTTTGAGGCAGAGGTCGATGATTTTCTTTTGATACTCTGTCGTGTTGACCAGGGGAGTGATCCCCCCAGAAGAGAGCATCGCCATCTCTTGAGGGTCGATTGTTCCGTTCAGCATGACTTTAAGAACATTCAGGTTTTGATCAATACTTTCTTTGATCGACTTCAGCTGAGCATTTTCCGCAGTGCTAACAGGAACCTCTATTTGCTCTCCATTTTTGTTAATCGTTTGAGGCTTGATTTTAGCGAGTTCAATTTCAAGCTTTCGAAACTCGTTCAAAATCTGATTTTGCCAAACAAGGTTGTGGTCCATGGACTTCCAGGCAAAAGTCACAGGAGTCCGGAGGGTCGTGCGATTGACAGCTCTCGCTTGAGTTTTCAAAGTTGTACGAGTCACAAGAGCCGAGAAGTCCAATGAATTGTTGAAGCGGAGGGCACTCATCAGTGAGTCACTGCGAACTCCTTGGGATCTCACGGGGGCATTTGGAGCCCTGCTCATCATTTTATTCAGCACTCCAGCTCGGGCGCCCACATCTTTGAAAAGTTCACCCAAGATAAGGAGATAAAGTTTACGCTCCTGTCTGAGGGCGTCTACCACCGAGTTGGCCACAGTCGAATTATTGAAAAGACTGTCATTGTTAGATTTTGTAGGACCATTTTCCCAAAAATTGCTCTCAGTTCTCCACATTTTCTTGACGAGATCTCGGATAACTTCTTGATACTTATCTTCATAGTCAACCCAGGCTCGGATGTACTCTGTCTCTGCATGAGCATCCCACCAACGACTGATGGATCTCTGATCGGAGTTAAGAACATCAGATCTGATATTTCCCTTCCGAAGGTAATCGTAAAGAGCGTCTGAACTCAGAGGTCGAGGAGTTTCGCCCAAGCGCCTTTGCGGTGAGTACTGGCGGTACCGTACCTCTGTTACCCGACTGAATTTCTTTGGGTCATAGGCCACTTGACTGTAGTTGATCGGCATTAAAGTATCTTTTGCCAAACGGGGGGCACTGAAAATGGCCTTGAAGCCCGAAGTACTCCGAATCAAATTGAAATCTTTAGAACTCTGGCGGCCCACCTCGGGTCCGAACAGCATCGAAGCGAGCATGCTTTCTGGCAGGGTTGGCGTGGAGATTGTGCTGTACCATCTCTGTTGGGGCACACTTTTAAGACTTTCTGAATTATTCGGGTGCATTTCGTAGTACCTAAAGTACCCGAGTCCAGGCTTCAGGAAAGGTTGAGGATCACCGAACAGAGCCCGATATTCTGTAAGTACGCGCTCGACATTTGCTGTTGAGGACTTTCGCGGGAATGCTTTTCCAATATACTGATTCATCAACTGGAGTCCTTCGCCCACTTTGTTGGGTTCGATTGTCCTTAAGAGTTTATGAATTTCTAAAATCTTTGCTCTCTCCTCTTGATTGAGTTGAGCAATCAAGCCTTCTTTTGCATTGAATTTGCGGGCAAATCCATTCACAGCTGCAATCACAGTGTCCAGTTGGAGTTTTTCAATACTTTCAGGATCATCTAAGAAAGCCTCTTGTCTTTGCTCATTAAAATTAGCAGGAGTGACGCCATTCAAAGGAAAGATTCTGTCAATAATTCTGATATAGTTTTTGTAAGGACCGAACTGTTTTTGCCATAATTCATTGAGAAAATGTCGGTAGAAAGATTTGGAAGCTCTATACTGTGCAGACATTTGTGACAGGTAAGTCGCCCAATTTGACTGCGACATCAGCACACTCATAAGATTCATTTCTCGCCAAGAGGCAAGCTCGCCCTGCATATTTTTAAGAACTTCGACAAACTCTTTCGCACACTTTTCTTTATCTGGCTTTTCAGTTTTCCAGCAAGACTCATGAGTTTCTGGTTGCCAGAAGTTATCTTTCTTGCGGGTGATTCCTTGAAGCAGTTGCCGATCAAGATCATCAATGTCCCAACCCTCTTTCATGTTTTTGTAAGGAGTTGTGAATAAAGGGAGAATGACCATATCAAGGCCCACGAACATGCCCAGCTGAGCAACTTTACCTACAAAACGTATCCCTTTGACAAAAATTCCACCAGGAATAAAGCTCGTTAAAACTTCGATACCAACGACTGTTACAATTCGGGCTGTCGTCCACTGAGCTGCTTTTACAAGTGCCATATGGATAAAGCCTGAAAGGAAAGTTGATGCGAAGAGAGACATTAGCATGGGTGCCCACTCATGAGCTTTCTCGCCAAATGAGAATTCTGTCCAAGCTGTATAGGCTTTCTGACAGTTCTCTCCTTCGAAGTTTCCAATTGAAACACGTTCCTTGATACATTGCTGAAGATAAGGAAAATGCCCCACTTCGTGAACTATGTTAGATGCGATCATTCCTACTGCCATTCCCATGTAGGGAATAAATGGACGAATACGCTTGGACTCGATAGCAGCCATCAAGGGTTCAGAAACAAGTCCATTGGCAACCATAAAAGCCAAGAATCCTAAGTGACCCACAGGATCTTTCTGGGCGTTTAGGTGCTGCTCTAAAGCAACAGGGTTGTTTGCGTAATCAAAGATCACTTGCCCTGCCGTAATTGCACCTATCGCTAGGAAAAATGCAAAGGCTTCGTTGGGGAATCTTTTTATTTGGGTTGCTGCAATTCTTCCAGCAGCGCCAGCGACACCGCCCGCTTTCTGCATGCCTGCCCGCATGGATTGGGCAATGGCTCGAGGGCTAAAGTTCTTCAAAGCTTGTTTAGAAGCAGGAGCCAGAGCATACCTTCCTAAAGTCTCGCCAGATTCAGCAGTAAGAGTGACGAGGTGTCCACCAGCTGCTGATTTTGAAATCTTCGAGGTCACGCCCTTAGCGATAACGGTGGCGCCTTGGCGAACTCCCGAAAGAGAAATTGCATACGCTGGTTGCTGAAAACTCAGCGTGAGCGTCGTGGACAACATAACAGCTGCAAGAAGAATTCTAAAGTAAGCCATAGGCCTCCCTTACACCCTCTAAAAGCAATGCGAATGCCAGGCTATCATCTTTAGGAAAGTGAATTAAAAAGGGCCAAGTTCAACTTGGCCCTTTTCTGTCACTCACTTGTTTAACCTGTGGACACACGAAAGTGTGTCTCAAAATGAGACGAAGATATCTACTTTTGAATCTTAATCGATTTGATCACAATATCTTCAACAGGGCGATCCATGGGACCTGTCTTCACTTTGGAGATATTCATCACGAGATCCATTCCCTCGATAACCTCTCCAAAAACGGCATGTCGATTGTCCAGGTAAGGAGTGGCAGCAACAGTGATGAAAAACTGGGATCCATTTGTGTTGGGTCCTGCATTTGCCATGGAAAGCATTCCTGGTTTGGAATGGCGAGCCTCTTTGTGGAATTCATCTTCAAATCGGTAACCTGGTCCGCCAGTTCCGTTTCCAAGCGGGCATCCACCTTGAATCATAAAGTTCGAAATCACGCGATGAAACTTCAAGCCATCATAAAAAGGCTTCTTCACTTTTTGACCAGTCTTAGGATCGGTCCATTCTTTGGTCCCCTCAGCGAGACCTACAAAATTTTCAACAGTTTTTGGTGCCTTATCGTTGAAAAGTTCAACTTTGAATTGACCTAATGAGGTCTCGAAAACAGCGATCATGTTTTTTCCTTTTTTTGAATCACCCTTCGTTTTTGCTTCCGCGTGGAAACTCAGGGTTAGTAAAAGAGCAGCAACAAAATAAATCCAAAAAGCTTTTAAGTAAGAATTTTTCATGCCACAGGTTTATTCTGCTGTAACCCGAGGGTCAAGACGCTGCAACTGTGCTGCGTTATCAGTGAGGGTCGCTCTTATATTCGAGCTGAAGTCTAAGGTGCTAGATCCCAAAGCAGAGTCCCTCATGTTGCTCAAAATAGATTTCAAACTCAGGTTTTGCTCTGTGAGAGGAGCAGAAGACTCGGAAAAAATGCGATGAAGCTGTTCGATGGTTTTTAATTTGACATAGCTTTGAGCAATTTTCAATGGCAAGTACTTATGAATGAGATCCAGAGTGCTCGAACTTGGCTCCATTTCCTCAGGATGCAGAAGCGCTATGGTTTGGGCGACGAGCTCAGTGTGAAGAAGTCCTCCGGGGCTCAGCTTCACATCGAGAGGCCCTTTGGCTGTTTGAAACAGTTGCAATTGAATTCGATGGAGTTCTTTGAGCTCTTCGCGACTGAGGTTTCTTGATTTGAGAGCAGACTGAAAGTCCACCGGTTGATTCAGAGATCGCAACCGAAGAAAAGCTTGTCTTTCCCAAGCTGTCGCTCTGATGAAAAGATATTGTCGAAAGTTTTCTTCGGTTTGCAGTAAGAAACCAGATGAAAACTGGGGCGTCAGGCGCAAATCTATTTTATAAAGAGCCCCGCCTTTTCTCAGCTCGGTGATTCGATTGATCCATCGTCGAGCAATTTTGATTTCTGAGCTTTGATCTCCATCGGTGAAGAGCAGAAGGTCAAGATCTGACTGAATTCCAAATTCTTGCCCACCCCACTTACCTGCAGCGATGATCTTCAGTTGAGAGGCCGGAAACTCTCTCTTTAAATAGTTGAGTAATGTGAGGGCAATTTCATCCGCTGTCTGCGTGAGTGATTGACAGAATGCTCTGAGATCAAGGTCCTCAAGAAATCGTGTGACAATGCGAGTTTCGCGCAGAAACTTGTAGTCCGTCAGTGGGGTAAGTTCTTCATCTGCTTCGAGATGAGAAATCTCTGCTTGGTTGATAACAAGGGCATCCAGAAGTTCGGGTCTTTGAATCAGTCTTTGGCTCAGATAAGTCGAAGTCGCAAACCAGCTTGAAATTTCATCGAGGAGCTTCTCTGACGTCAGGCACATGGTGAAGAAAGAAGTCTTTGCCTTTGTCGCTTCAATAAATTGCGATAAAAGCTTCATGCTGACGGTATGATCCGTACAGATGGGCCCCATTCTTTTCAGGATTTCATGCAAGAATTGCCGACGAGCAGCTTCATCTCTTTCTTTCTGACGGCTCAAAATCGGGGTTCTTTGAATATTTGTCCAAGTCTCTTGAGCTTCTTTCTCCTGAAATCCCCAGCTTCCAATGATTTTCATTTGTAGTTCTTCATCTTCTGGCCATGCTGATTTTTCGAAAGTCACTTTACCGAGCAAACTTGCAACTAACTGAGAGCACTTTTCCATACCATCTCTAAGAGATTGAAACTGATGGTTGTTGACCAAAGGAAAGCTCGAAGAGAGAAGGTGGGTCTGCTGATCATTTAAGGCTTGAACCTTGTTTTCCCAATCTCTGAGCTCCCAGTAATGACAAGTAAGGAATAAAGCTTCTTCAGTGGATAAGAAATTGAGCTTTTCAAGTTCTGCTAGGGCACCATCGGTCGTACTAGATCTCACTGAAGGAACTTTACCGCCATGAATAATTTGGAGTGTATGAACAAAAAGCTCTAAGTCCCGAATTCCACCCGCGCCCAGCTTTAGATCAATTTGATCATCCTTAGTTCGATGGGCATACCCCGTCAGAACTTTTTCCCTCATGAGCTTGAGGTCACTGAGAATTTGGTAATCAAGATGTTTTCTGAAGCAGAACTTGTCTCGGAACTGTAAGACTGGACTAATAATACTCGAGGACCCAAAGATGGGACGAAGTCTCACGAGCGCCAATCGCTCCCATGCTTCTCCGTAGTTTCCGTACCAATCAATCAACTGATCAGGTGTTGCTAGAAGAGGTCCTAGCTTTCCACCGGGCCTCAGATCATAGTCGATGCGATAACAGAAACCACGATCATCCGCCAGAGCAAGCTTCTGATTCAAAAGTTTCAGGAGGTGTTTTCCCTGCGGCAACTGATTCTCAGCACACAGGACAATCAAATCAATATCGCTTGAAAGATTGAGCTCAATGGAGCCCAGTTTGCCGACGGCAAAAATAGCAAACTCGTGAAAATCAAGCTCTTGGCTTATTTCATTGAGAGCTAGGGTCAGAAGCTCGTCGGTTTTTTGTGACCAGAATTGACAGATTTCCTTCGCTGAATGGGTACTCAAGATGGAAGAAGCAGCCGCTTGATTCCAGAAGAAATGTCTCTGTGTTTTTATATCCCAAACTGAGTTCTCTGTGAGCTTTCGATAGCGCTGGATCGCTGGCGAAAGGCTCTCAAGGCGAGTCAGTTCACCAGCTGTTAAGTTGTGAAATGAGAAGAAACCATCAATCAAGGTTCTTTGACCATCTTGGTTTGAAGTAGTTAAAGCTATCAGAAGTGACTCTTCTTTCTTCTGATCCATCCAAATTTGAAATGTAAATCTGACTCGATCCTGTGCGATTTGAGGTGTACATCAAAAAGCGTCCATCGGGTGACCAAACCGAATCTTCGTTGTTGGCCCATTTTCCATTGGGTTTTCGCGAAGAAGTGATACGCACCATATTTGTGCCATCAGCGTTCATAGTGAAGATGTCGAAGTGATCTGCTTCCCAGCCAGAAAACGCAATTTTCTTTCCATCAGGTGACCAAGAAGGGGTTGAATTATATCTTCCAGCAAAAGTTACTCGCTTAGGGTTTGATCCATCCACATTGGCGATATAGATCATCGGCTGACCACTACGATCAGAAGAGTAAGCGATCTTTTTTCCATCGGGACTGACTGCAGGTTCCACATTCATCGCGCCCCGAGGACCATTGGTGATTCGACCCACCATCGATCCATCTTGCTTGATTTTATAGATATCCGGCGAACCATTTTGTGAAATTGTCAGGAAGATATGTTCGTTGTCCGGCGAGAAAAAAGCCCCGGAATTGATTCCTTGTCGGTACGAAATCAGCCAGCGTTTGGCGGTTTGCAAATCATAAAGGAATAGATCTGCGTTCCTTGTTTTGGTTCGCGCTCGTTGCACGAAAGCAGTGTAGGCCACTTTCGTTCCATCTGGGGAAATTGCTGGGGATAATGAAACAGATCTATGATTAGTGAGTTTTTCGACATTCATCCCATCCCAGTCCATGATGTAAACTTCACGATATCCACCGCCACCACGGTCGCTGGTAAAAACAGCCCTAGATAGAAACATTCCGCGAATGCCCGTCAGGGCTTCCAGCAGATCATTCGAGAAAGTGTGAGCAATTCGACGAGTGACATCAGTTGTTCCTCGATATTTTTTTCCAAAAACAAGATCCGCTTTAGTCACATTGTAAACATAGATTTCAAGAGTTAGATCATTTCCCGCCAAAGAGAATCCTCCACGGATCAAAAACTCTGCTCCGATTTGTTTCCAAGAATCAAATTTGAATCCATTGGCATCAGCGGGGGCCGGCTTCAATCCTACTTTCGTTGTGTCTTCAAGAAACGCTGAAGGATTAATAAATTGAAAAAAGGAAGTTACCGTCAGGTTATTATTGATTGTTCGATAAAGCTCAGCACCCACGGCATTGAAGCTCGGCGAAGATGAAGGATTTCCAAAAAACTGCAGCGAGGGAAAAGCAATCAAGCTTTTTCTAACTTTGGCTTGGTCAACATCGATTTGAACTTTGGCAGCAGAGCTAGGACCTGCTGTTTGCGCTCCAGAGATTGTTGTCACAAATAAAATCAATCCAAATACGAGATGCTTTATCATGATGACCGTCCTTTTCTACTCACTAAATCGAAACAAAAATCCTTCTACAGATGCAATCTTAACAAACTTCTCAGGCGGAGGTGGAACTGGCGATGAGTTCTGGACCGCGCTTAAAGCGATTTCATCAAAAGTCGGGTTCCCACTAGACCGAACCAAAGCCTTCGCTAGAATATTTCCCTGAGCATCAAACTTTACAACAATTTCGGCATTCAAATTTCTTCGGCGCAGATAATCTGGCAAAGACCAGTTCTGTCGCATATGAGAATGGACGTTAGCGATATAGGACTCTGCTTGCAGTTTCGCAAGTCCAGTCAGGCTGTTCCCGGTGGAAAGCACATTCCCTTTGTATTGTTGAGCACTGCCTCGAACGGCTTCGAGGGCCTTTTGTCTTTTAGCCTCGGCTTCGGCTTTTCTCTCAATCTCTTCAAGGGCCGCTTGCTGTCTGAGTCGAGCCAGCGCATCCTTTTGTCGATTTTTTGTGGCTTCTAGGTTAATCGCATCATCTTCTTTTTTCTTTTCAGGAACTTTGACGGCCGTTTTAGGTTCGGGTTTCTTCTCTGACACAGGCGTTTTTGCAGCTTCTTGAGTTTTTTCTGGTTGCTTTTCTTTTTCAGGAACTGGAGAAGCTCCCGGTGGAGGCGTGTTTGTACTGATCTTATCCGGAAGAGCCACAAGATCCACTCGAACAGCAGATTGTAAGTTGATCGCTTCGCCAGACCAGAACACCGCCTTAACAGAGAAGAACAACAAAAGTGAACCATGGACCACAACAGACCCAATCAGATACTTTCGGAGACTTTCATCTCTGGGCACTTGGTATGGTGACATCAGTTTCCTTTAGGGATTGTCACAAGCCCTATATTAAAAATACCGGCAGCTCTGATCTCGGCCATCGCTTCGGCAACAAAACCGTAGTCCACCTTGCGATCTGCTTGAATGTAAAGCTGCTTGTCTTTTCTTGTCGCAAAAATAGCCCCGAGCTTGGTCTTCAGTTCGCTCATTTCAATTCTTTGCTTACCAGCCGAGATTTTTTGATCCGCTGAAATAATCAGAACGAATGGATCTTCAGAAGGCTCAACACCTGACGAGGCTGTCTTTGGCAAGTCCACATCGATCCCTTGCTGCATCATCGGCGCTGTGACCATGAACATAATCAGCAGAACGAGCATCACATCCACTAGAGGAGTGACATTGATCTCGCTAATGGTCATTCGGCTCTTACCGCCAGAGTTACTCGACATACCCATTATCTACTCTTTAAAGAAATTGCGTTTAGCAATGTTTAAAAAATCAGTGGAGAATGAATTCAGAGCCATTTCTTCTTTTTTAATTTGCGCAATGAAGTGATTGTAAAGAGCTACTGCGGGGATGGCAGCTGCCAAACCGATGGCGGTTGCCACAAGAGCTTCAGAAATTCCGGGAGCCACCACCGCCAATGAAGCAGAGCCCGTGGCTCCAATTTTATGAAATGATCCCATGATTCCCCAAACAGTTCCGAAGAGTCCAATGAAAGGCCCAGTAGATCCGGTTGTTGCTAATAAACTTAATCTTGATTCCATCGCAGCTAGCTCTGCATCCATGGATTTTCTGAGAGTTCTTTCTAAGTTGTCAGAGCCAGATACAAGAAGCCCAGCCTGTCCGCCCTCGGGTTTACGTTCGGCTAGTTTTTTGAGCTCGAGGTAACCTGCCTGAAAGACGCGAGCGATACTGCTATCCTTAAAACTGTCAATGTCTTCGTAGAGAGACTCTAAAGATGATGCTTTATAAAATCGATGGGTAAATCTTTCGTTCGCAGAAGTTAAATTTTTGAAGTTGCGGTATTTAGCAAAAGCAATGGCCCAGCAGAAAATGGAAAGAGCCACAAGAATCACAAGGGTTAGCTGCACGATTGGGCTTGCTTGCATGATGGCATCCCAAGCCCCCGTGTTGATGGCAACTTTTGATGATGTGACAGATGAGGCCACGGCAGCAGTGCTCATGAAAACTCCTTCTCCTAGTCAATTTGGCTCTAATCAGAGTACCGAGGGACTATCTTCGCAGCAATAAGCACGAGGTCATAACCTCGACTTTGGACGTGTGTGAATGAGCAGAGAATTAAGGATTCAAAAGCAAAGGATCAGAAATAAATAATCCATTAGGCATCAGAGAACGAGCTTCTTGGATTTCTGCTCTATTTTCGAGGGGGCCGAGGATCACTTTCTTTTGTCTTCTTTGGACTTCTTGAACGATGCCAGGATTGATCAAACTAATTCCATTTTTATTGAGTTGAGTGATCAGCACGTCTCCTTTGAAGGGAGCGGCAGGGAGCACGCCCAATGACAAAAAAGACTTCAGTCTCACGATATCAGCACTTGAAGAGCCAAAAAGAGCCGTGGGCTCCAGCTCTTTGATAGACTCCATGACGATAGGATACTCACTGGTAATTAGGACTCGGTCTTTAGCTTTCGTCTCGTCCAAAATCATTTTGATTTGTTGATGGATGCCCTGTTCGTTCGCAATCACACTGAGAATGAATCTTTGGTGAGGCTGCGACTTCAAGAGATCTGTGAGGAGAGGTCTTGCGGGAGAAGCTGACTTTTCAAGGGAATTCAACAGCAGGTGTCGATCTTGCCAGGGTCTAACAAGTAAAGCTTTGTCTTCACCTCGGTAGACATCCGCCCAAAGAATCAACTTTGGGTAATTCTCAATAAAGTAAGATTGCTCCCAAGGGGCAATGAGCATCTCAGGTTCCGATTCAGCCATAAAGGGAGATGAATATTTTGAATAGGTTTGGCTGAGCCCCCAAAAACGCACGGTCAAAAGGGCCATCCCAACAACGACAAAGCTCCCCAGAATAATTGCCAAAAGTCTCATGCCGAGCAGATTAGGATGTCTTGTTTAAAAAAACAAAGCCTTTCAAAGGCCTGATATATATTGTATAAGTATTTATAACTATTGGAGTTTATTTACACCAATGGGTTTTGCTCCTGCTCATATAAGGCAAAAAAGAGCGTATTTCCTTTGCCTTTCAACTAGCTTTCATTTACACCGGGCACACCATGAACAAAGTTAATCGAAAACTCGAATATTCATTGATGGCACTCAAACACATGAGTCAGAAGCGTCCAGGTGAACTGACGACAGCCAAAGAAGTGGCTGACTCTTATCGCGCGCCTTTTGATGCAACAGCCAGAGTCATGCAAACGATGGCACAAAAGGGATTGCTACGATCAGAGCACGGGGCCTTTGGTGGATATCAAATCACGAAAGATCTCACCAAAGTCACTTTGCTCGATCTGATTGAATGGATTCAAGGTGAGACGAAAATAGCAAAGTGTCTCCACAAAGAAGAGCCCTGCGAGATTCAACCTCAATGTAATATTATTTCACCGATCACCAACTTGAATCATCGACTGAACAATTTCTATAAAAGCGTTTCTATTCAAGAGCTGCTACAAAGGTAATAGGTATTAACCATGGCCGACTCCAAAACTGTGATTGAGAATAAAGACTACAAGTACGGGTTTGTGACAGATATTGAAACCGAAACAGTGCCCAAAGGTCTCTCTGAAGAAACAATCCGCCTGATTTCTCAAAAAAAAGAAGAGCCTGAGTGGATGTTAGAATATCGCTTGAAGGCCTTTCGTGCTTGGCAAAAAATGACAGAGCCGAACTGGGCCCACGTGAATTATCCGAAGATCGACTTCCAAGATATCGTTTACTTTTCGGCTCCTAAGAACAAACCGAAGAAGGCCAATTCGTTGGATGAGCTTGACCCCGAGCTTTTGAAAACTTTTGAACGTTTAGGAATTCCACTTCAAGAGCAAAAAAGAATCTCAGGCGTTGCTATGGATGTTGTTTTCGACTCGGTTTCTGTGGGAACCACACACACAGATATTTTAGAAAAGGCAGGAGTGATTTTTTGCTCGATTTCTGAAGCCATCCACAAGTATCCAGATCTCGTCAAAAAATATTTAGGATCCGTTGTTCCGATCACAGATAATTTCTATTCGGCTCTGAATGCAGCTGTTTTCACAGATGGATCTTTTTGTTACATACCAAAAGGTGTTCGCTGTCCCATTGATCTTTCTACTTACTTTAGAATCAATGCTTCAGACACAGGTCAGTTCGAACGAACTTTGTTGATTGCCGATGAAGATTCCTATGTGAATTACCTCGAAGGATGCACAGCTCCTCAGCGGGATGAAAATCAATTGCACGCGGCTGTTGTTGAGCTAGTGGCGCTAAAGGGTGCAGAGATCAAATACTCGACTGTTCAGAACTGGTACACTGGTGATAAAGAAGGCCGTGGCGGCATCTACAATTTCGTAACAAAGCGTGGAAAGTGCGTTGGTACGCACTCAAAAATTTCGTGGACTCAAGTCGAAGCCGGCTCTGCCATTACTTGGAAATACCCCTCAGTGATCTTACAAGGTGATTACTCGGAAGGGGCTTTCTACTCGGTCGCATTGACTCATGATTACATGCAGGCAGATACAGGCACAAAGATGATCCATATTGGCAAAAATACCAAGTCGACAATCATCTCAAAAGGAATTTCCACAGATTCTTCGAGCAATGCCTATCGAGGACAAGTCAAAATTATGCCTTCGGCGGCCTTTGCTCGTAATTACACTCAGTGTGATTCCATGCTGGTTGGATCCAAGTCTTCAGCTCACACCTTTCCGTACATCGAAGTGAAGAATAAAACAGCGACCCTTGAACATGAAGCTTCAACTTCTCGAATCAGTGAAGATCAGATTTTCTATTTGCAAAGCCGAGGCTTGGATATGGAATCTTCGATCTCTATTTTAGTGAATGGATTTTGCAAAGAAGTGTTTAAGCAGTTGCCGCTGGAATTCTCAGTAGAAGCCGTCAAGTTGATCGAAATGAAATTGGAAAACAGTGTAGGTTAAAATGATTCAAATTAAAGATCTCAGAGCAAGTGTGGGCGACAAGGAAGTTCTTAAAGGACTTAATTTAACAATCAAAGCTGGTGAAGTACATGCCATCATGGGGCCCAATGGGTCAGGCAAGTCCACACTTTCAAAAGTTTTAGCGGGTCATCCCAGTTACACGGTAACTGGCGGAGATATTCTTTTTGAAATCAACAAAAAGGAAAAAAGCATCCTCGACCTTGAAGCTGATGAAAGAGCTAAAGAAGGAATCTTTCTCGCGTTTCAATATCCTATTGAAATCCCTGGAGTGAGTAACTTCAAATTTCTTCATAGTTCTTTCAACGCCATTTGTAAGCATCAAGGAGTTGAGGAAATGAATGACGAGGATTTCCGACAGTTGCTCAATCAGAAGCTGAATCTCGTCAAAATGAAACCCGACTTTTTGGATCGATCTGTGAATTTTGGCTTCTCAGGTGGAGAAAAGAAAAAGAATGAAATTCTGCAGATGGCAGTTCTGTCTCCACGACTTGCGATTCTTGATGAAACTGATTCGGGCTTAGATATCGATGCTTTGAAGATCGTCGCTGAGGGTGTGAATAAATTGCGATCTAAGAATAATGCTATTTTGCTCATCACCCATTACCAGCGACTGTTGGATTATATCAAACCAGATTATGTGCACGTTCTGGCTCACGGTAAAATTGTTGAGACGGGCACTGCAGAGCTGGCTCTTGAGCTTGAGAAAAAGGGCTATGACTGGTTGGTGAACTAATGATGACGCACACCTCTGTTCAAGATAAATTCAGAAAGCGAGCACAGCTGTACTTTGATCTTCATGGTTTTCCTACAAGAAAGCAGGAGGACTATAAATACACTTCGGTCAAAGAGATCCAAGACGCTGGTTTTAAGCCAGGCACTCGTAGACCAAAAATTTCAGCCGAAGATCGCAAGCTCGTTCAGCGACTCAAGATCAAGGGAGCTTTAAACCTGGTGTTCATTAATGGATTTTATAGCTCTAGCGCGACAGGAGAACTCGATCTTCAGCGCTGGAAATCTCTAGAGCTCGGCGTTTCGAGTCGATTGTCTCTGAAGTGGTTTTCCCCTTTTTTGAAAGCGCGCAATGAAATTAAGCAGCTGAGACAGGACTCTTTCGAGGCCCAGCATCGCTTATCAAACCCTGTGAATTACCTTCTGCGCATGAAGCCGAGCAAAGAAACTCCTCTCGTGAATCTGATCCTTTTGGGTCAGGGAGAAAGCACTCTTTCAACACCGTCCATTTTCATTCATGCATTAGAACGAAGCAAAGTAGACATCTTGGTGACTGTGGTTAGCTCTGAGTCATCGCGAGTTTGGCAAAATTCAGTGATCGAAGGATTGCTCGAGCGAGATTCTCATCTGACCTTTGTGATGAATCAAACTTTGAATAAGCAATCATTTCTCGTAGGTAAAGAAAGATTCAGCGTCAAGAAGGGCGCCAAACTTCATGTATTATCGCTGGCTCAAGGGGCTAAAATCCATCGCCAGAATCTCGATGTGCACTTGATTGAAGAGTCAGCCACTGCTGTGGTGGACGGAGTGACCGTGGCCCGAGAAGCGCAAGTGATTGATCATCACACTTTGATTGATCATCTGAAATCTTACGGAAACACAAGTCAGCTTTACAAAGGTGTATTAGCAGACAAAGCTCGTTCGGTTTTTGATGGATTAGTTAAAATGCGGGCGGGAATTGAAAAAGCTAGCAGTGAGCAGCTCAATAACAATCTTCTTTTATCTGAAGAAGCTGAGGCTGACAGTAAGCCACAATTGATGATCTATGCTGATGATGTGAAAGCTACTCACGGAACCACTGTGGGGCAAATGAATGATGATGAGATGTTCTATCTGATGTCTCGTGGGATTCCAAAGACTGAGGCACAGCAAATGTTGGCGCTGGGTTATGTGGCTGAGCTTGTTGAGAAGCTACCTTCAAAGACTCTCCAGAGCTTTTTGATGGGTCATTTAGTGAGTTCTTTGAAAGAGTTAGGTCTGAAATGAGTTTAGATATTAAAAAAGTGCGAGCTGATTTTCCTGCGCTGACCCAAAGGCCTCGGGGAAAGCATTTGGTGTATTTGGATAGTGCAGCTTCAAGTCTGAAACCTTGGCCCGTCATTGAACGAATTGGCCACTACTATAGTTATGAAACTTCTAATGTGCACCGTGGGGCTCACTTTTTAGCAGATCAAGCCACACAAAATTTTGAGGCCTCCCGAGAAGCTGTGCGAAGCTTCATCAATGCGAGCAGCACCCAAGAGATCATTTTTACCCAAGGAACTACAGACAGCTTAAATCTATTAAGTTCTTCACTGGGTGAAATATTGATTCAGCGAGGAGACACGATATTGCTCACCGAAATGGAGCATCATGCGAATATCGTTCCTTGGCAGATTTTGGCGGACAAAAAAGGTGCTCAGATTGCTGTGGTCAAAGTTCAAGACAATGGAGAGCTTGATTTGAATGACCTCAAAGAGCATCTTCAGAAAAGACCTCGATTGTTAGCGATCACACACTGCTCAAACACTTTAGGAACTGTGAATCCCATCAAACAAATCGCTCAAGAAGCCCATCAATGGGGAGTGACCGTCGTGGTGGACGGAGCGCAGATGGTGGCTTATGCCCCCGTTGATGTTCAAGACTTAGACGTGGATTTTTATGTTTTCTCAGGCCACAAACTTTTTGCAGAAACAGGTCTTGGAGTTTTGTACGGGAAAAAATCTTGGCTCGAGAAAATGCCGCCTTATCGTGGTGGCGGATCCATGATTCATCAAGTCACTTTTGAGAAGACGACCTACAATGAATTACCCTTCAAATTCGAAGCAGGCACACCCCATATCTCGGGAGTGATTTCCATGAAGCCGGCTTTGGAGTACATCCTTGGCCTTGGCTTTCCAGCCATCGCTGAGCACGAAACGAATCTTCTTTCCTCAGCCACAGAGGCCCTCAAGACCATCCCAGGTTTAAGGATTATTGGAAATGCACCTCACAAGGTCTCTATCATCAGCTTCACAATTGAAGGTTTGCATCACTCAGATATTGGGCAGATCTTGGATCAAGAGGGAATTGCAGTGAGAGTGGGGCACCACTGCACGCAACCATTGCTACAAAGATATGGAATTAGCGGATCAGTGAGAGCGTCATTCTCAGTTTTTAATCATCTGCAAGATATTGAGAAGCTCCTTGAAGGACTTAAAAAAGCGAAAGAGATGTTGTCATGAGTTTAGCCATCGATATTCAAGCGACTCCGAATCCCAATGCCTGGAAGTTCATTCTTGAGAACCCCGTTCTGACCGAGGGAAAAGCGACTTTTTCCACTGAGCAAGAAGCTTACGGAAATACGTTGGCGACGGACTTACTCAAAATTAATGGCGTGAAGCAAGTCCACTTTTTTGGAAATGTCATCACAATCACTCATCGTTTTGACTCTGATCCTGTGGAAATTCATGAAGCGGTGAAAGCAGTCATCGAAACAAGGCTCCCAACTCATAATCCTGAGTTCGGTCAGAAAGACTCAAAAATTGCTGCTCGAGAAAATTTGCCTGAGGATGTCAAACAGATCGAAGAAATTCTGGATCGGACGATTCGCCCTGGACTGCAAGGGGACGGGGGCGATATCGAAGTGATCAAATTTGAAGAAAATAAACTTTTCGTTTCTTATCAGGGTGCTTGTGGCACTTGCCCGAGCTCAACTTCAGGGACACTGATGGCCATCGAAGGAATTCTTCGCGATGAGCTGGGAACAGCGATTGAGGTCATTCCTGTTTAGTATCTACGAGTAACGAATAACTTCCGTCGGCCGTCAGCTTGACTCCATGAGCAACGCCATGAACTTGCAAGACCACGGCTTTCTGAGTGTCTTCTTGCGAAAGACCTTGAACAGTGATTTCAACAGTGGCGACTTCGCCGGACTGGATCCCTGGGAGAACATCGGAAGCACTGCCCGCGACAAGATGAACTCCTGGAGGTAAAATCCATTGATAAGCAAGATCTCCTTGAACAGGCTGGTTCAAGAAAATCTGGGCTTTTAAAGTCACATCTTTATCTGAGCTCTCGGGCAGTCCACTTGTATTTTCAACACGGATATGGGCAATTTTATGAGCTTTGCCCATAGGATTGTGCGCCCATAAGTTCACTTTGGGTGCTGCCAATTGGGGCTCTTCAACAGAGGCCACTTTTCGTCGAGGATTGTTCTCGTGAAACCAAGCGAGAGCTCCACCCACGACAATTCCGAGAGCCACAATGAATGAAAACTTTTGTTTTACGGACATAAACGACCTGCCCCTGTTTGCATATAATATGTTGCTGAACGCCCGATATTCACAGTCCCCGACGGCGGAAGCGTGTAGACTCCCACTTGAATCAAATACCAACCTGCGGGTTGTCCACTCATATTGAGCACCCTCGTGTCTGAGGTGGAGCCAGAGGTAGGAGATGCCTCATCATAGACAACGGCTTTATCGCGATCCCAAAGCACATGTCTTTTGGGGAAAACATAGTAATCAAGATCGGCAACAGCAGTTCCATTGGTGGCAACAAAAGTGATCGTGGAAAAGCTGCCATCATAATAGAAGTCATAATAATCTGAGCCTTGCTGGAGATGTGGATAAATTCCGCCGCTCATGCTGAGGTTATTCACGCCTGTGATCGAGAACGTGCATGTTCCGCCGCCGCCTCCGGGTGTTACACGCCGTGCATACTGCGAGTCATCTCTCACTTGGTATTCGCCCCCGGTTCCAGTTGACGAAATGAGCGAATCAAAAGCTGTTTGTTGTCCTGAAGTGAGGAGTGGGTAAAGCAAAGAGTTAAACTTTCCCATGTTTCGGAAATTCACAGAGGATTGTGCAAGGCCAACACTGCTATCAGAAAAAGCTCTCCAGACGGGAGCAAAACCAGCCCCTACGTCAGGAGCCCCAGAGTTTTGAATAGTGTCTAGGAGAACTCGAGACACAGAAAGTTCGCGGTAAATTCCTTCGCCAAGAATGGGTGTGGGTGTTCCTGATTGTGGCATCTGGTCGTCAGAACCCTGTGACGTCTCTAAGTTAAAGTTGACTCCGACGGCAGCGCCGCCTGAGCAACTATTATTCCCGACCGAGTCAATGTACCTGATGCCACCCTGGACCGCCGCTTGAAGAAAGTTAGCCCAACCTTCCGACCAAGCTAATCTCGGATCGATGATGAAGTTTCCGTTATGTGATCCTCCGGGGGAGTCTGAACCTGAGTATCGTTCCTCAAGAAAATGCCCATACTCATGAATAATGACTGAATTGTCGAAGTGGTCCGTGTCCGTACAGTTGATGTCTCCGTTGAGACCTCCCAAAATGTAAATCCCTCTTTTTAAATCACCACTATCCGAAGCGGAGAAAAAAGAAATGCCTGTGCTGGGTTGACCATAGTAGGCGCCAGGGCTCAGACCTGGTTGCCAAAAAATTTGAACAGTATCAGCCACTGTAAACGTCGTGCAGCCAGAGCAGGTCGTATTAGCTCTCAGATACTTATTCGACAAATAAACCTGATAAAGAATGTTGAACGCGCCTGAGAGAACTTGCGGTGAAGAAGAGTCAGCTGTCAGTGTTCCAATGTTGACAGTGGTGTCACTGGCGCTGACAGTGAAAGTTCCCGTCAGAGAATAAGGAACATTCGAGACGGGTGAGTTCAAGACACTGACTTTGTAAGTGGAATTATGAGCGCGGCTATTAATCTTGATCGTGTAAGTTCCAGCCACTTTGGGAACCTGAATCGAGATGTTGTCGACGGATGTAGATTCGGAATCGCTCGTCTCTCCACACTGAACAATGTTGTTGTTGCTATCGAGAATTTGAATCTCAGCTTTAACGATATTGAACGAACTCGTTTCTCCGAGCAGGTGACCAGTTGAGATCTGATTTCGGGGTCGGAACTGAGCTTGCCCGGTGATGGTCACTGAAGGGGAAAATGAGTTCACTGTGGTGCAGTAACTTTCTTCTGCTGTCGAGAACGAGCCATCTCCGCTTTTGAAGCCTCCGGAACAAGCGGCGAGCAGGACAGCAGAAGTGACCACCGCAATGTTCATTGAAAAGCGATTCAGGCTCATGAATACTTTTCGGAATCTTCAAGGATGAACTAGAAGGAAAAGAAAGGCCAAAGCCAATCTCATTGAATTGAACCCAAAATGTTGATTTTTTTAGGCTGTGAAAATCTCAAATTGAGAAAAAAAAGTCCCAGAAAGGTGTGAAACAATAACCCCTTTTCCATAGGTGGGTGGCCATAATAGCGACTTTAGGATTCCCAGTACGAGCTGGGCTTTCACACCATCACCAGGGACAGCCCCCGATTCATATGCTTGTCGGGTTATTTTTCTTACACTTTCTGAGACCCAAAATCAGTCTAAACTTGTCTCGAGAAAATCGCAATTCAAAGCGGAATTCTTGCTTCAGTCCAGTTAATTTGGGGCCGTTTTGTGCCGATTTAAAGCTATGACATGGCAAGAACTTGACTTGATTTTCCCCTTTGTTGTCTTTTTTTATGGAATCATCCTGGTTTTTGTGCTCGAAAATCGGACTCTCTTGGATCTCCTGGATAGAAGAATGCCCTCTTATGCCACTCAGTTCAGAAGCCATAAATCATTGGCCTGGGTGAGCTTTGTTGTGGGCGGTCTGTGGTCTCTGCAAAATCTTGTGTTGATGCCCTAAGCCCCTAGTTGACTGTGGGTTCGGGTCCACCTAGGTTGAGTGCCGATGAGCACTCAACCTGAAGTCATTTCCGTCGAAGACCTCAATCGCCAGATTCGTCAAGTGATCGAAGGGCAAGTGGGTGCTGTTTGGGTGCAAGGTGAAATTTCTAATTTTAAACCGCACACCAGCGGCCACTATTATTTCAGTTTGAAAGATTCAAAATCTCAAATCAGTGCTGTGATGTTTCGAGGACACAATTCGCGATTAAAGTTCAGACCCAAAGATGGGGATGAAGTTGTCGTTCGAGGTAAAGTCACAGTGTATGAGCCCCGCGGCAATTATCAAATCATGTGTGAAATGATGGAGCCAGTGGGAGCAGGTGCTTTGCAAAAAGCCTTTGAACAGCTCAAAGAAAAGCTCAAAGCTGAGGGACTGTTCGAAGCTTCAAGGAAGCGACCTCTTCCACATCTGCCACAACATGTGGCTGTGGTGACTTCTCCAACAGGAGCTGCCATTCGAGATATTTTAAATATTCTCAAGCGCCGTAATCGCATGATCCAAGTCACGGTGGTACCTACAGTTGTTCAAGGAGCTTCCGCAGCTCCACAAATTTGTGAAGCTCTTGAGAAAGCTTACAAGCTTCCAGGCGTGGACGCCATTATTTGCGGGCGCGGCGGTGGGTCCATGGAAGATATGTGGTGTTTCAATGACGAGAACTTGGCAAGAACTATTGCGCGTTCTCCCGTCCCGCTCATTTCTGCAGTGGGGCATGAAATCGATTTTACCATTGCTGATTTTGTAGCGGATGTCCGTGCCCCGACTCCGTCAGCAGCTGCTGAGCTGATCTCTAAAAATGTGACGGATTTATCCGCACAAATTTTGAATTTTAAAAAAATGCTCGAGCTTTCGATTCAAAGAATGCTGAAATTTGATCAGCAGAGATTACGGACACTGTCTGCTCAGCTCATTGATCCGAAAAGGAAACTCCAAGATCTCATTTTACGCAATGATGATTTGTCCAATCGTCTGTCTCAAGCCATGAGCTTTTTGATTGAAAAGAAAACTTTGCAGCTCAGTCAAGCACGAGCGGGGCTTATTTCCCCGCTGCAACTGATTCATGAGCGCCGACAGCGATTGGAGTTTAATAACCAACGGCTCAGGCAAAGTCTGTCTCAAAAATTTCGCCAACTTCAAGATTTGGTCAGAGCCAGAATGGCCGTGCTGGACTCATTAAGTCCCTTGAAAGTGGTGAAGCGGGGATATTCCGTCGTTAGAACTCATGGAAAAGTTTTAAAAGAAGCAAAAAATGTTAAAATCGGAGATAAGATAGAGCTCTTGTTAATGGTGGGTTCAATTGAAGCTTCGGTGACTGCAGTGAAGGAAGACAATCATGGAATTTGAAAAGAAGTTAGCAAGGCTTGAAGAGATCGTCACAAAAATGGAAAAGGGCGACCTAGCACTTGAAGAATCTCTAAAGCTCTTCGAAGAAGGCATCAAGCTGTCACGCGAATGTCAGACCAAATTGACTGAAGCTGAGGCCAAAGTAAAAATCCTCGTTGGACAAGATTCTCAAGGACAGCCGGTCACTCAAGATTTTGCTTCTAGCGAAGAATGAGTTTAGATTTGGCTTTGCTCGAGCGAAAAGAGCATTTTGAAAACTATCTTGAGTCAGTTCTTCAGGGACCTCAGAGCCCCTTACGTTTTCTCGGTCAGAACTCTGCTCCTTTATCGTCTTTAAAAGATTCGGCCCATTACTCCTTGCTCAATGGGGGCAAGCGCTTTAGACCTGTCCTGTGTTTGCTGTTGGCCGAGTCTTTTGCCGTTTCACCCAAAAGAGTTCTCCCTGTAGCTCTTGCCATCGAGATGGTACACACCTACTCTTTGATTCATGATGATCTGCCTTGCATGGATAACAGCGATCTCCGTCGAGGGCAGCCCACAAATCATAAAAAATTTGGCGAAGGCATTGCCTTGCTTGCAGGAGATACTTTGCTGACGGAGTCTTTTGGGGTGCTCGCTCATGAGTACTCAGATGATCCAAAGCTTGTGAGGGATTTGGTTTTATCTCTGGTGGAAAGCATTGGAGTGCGTGGGATGATTGGTGGCCAAATTCAGGATCTCTCAGCTCAAAAAGGTGGTTTCACCAAAGAGCAGCTTTTAGAAATGCATCAATTAAAGACCGGAGCTTTGATCAAAGCTTGTTGTCAGATGACGGCTAGAGCCTGTGGCCTCCCTCAAGAAAAGATAGATAACTCTGAAAAGTTTGGAGCCGCCCTTGGTCTAGCATTCCAGGTTACAGATGATCTTCTCGATTCTCAGGAGGCCCTTGAGCCCCATTCCTTTGTGACAATTCTGGGCAAAGAAGGAACTCAGAAGTTTTTAGATCAGGTTTCAACAGAGGCGATCGAGGCTTTAATCAAGCTTGGTCTGAATTCGAGCCGTGATCCTTTGCTTTTCGCAATGGTCGAATATAATCGAAATCGAGGGCACTGAATGAGCAAAGTACGAATCGATGTTTACCTGGCAGAAAAGGGTTTCGTGCCATCGAGAACGAAAGCTCAGGACATCATTCGCGACGGATTAGTTCAGCTCACAGAGGGTGAAAGAACATGGACTGTGAAAAGCCCCAGTGAACTGATCTCGGACGAGCTTACTCCAAAAATCACCATTCAAAAGAGTGTCCACGATAAATATGTATCCCGAGCGGGACTCAAGGTCGAAGGAGCCCTCACTCATCTGAAATTTTCCGTCGAGGGACTCACGGTTTTAGATGTTGGGATATCCACAGGGGGATTTTCAGACTGTTTGCTACAGAACGGAGCTCAAAGAATTTTGGGAGTGGATGTTGGGCATAATCAATTGAACTATCGATTGAAAAACCATCCAAGATTGCAATTGCTCGAGGGTGTCAACGCCAGAACTCTTGAGAAAAATGCGGATGTTTTGCGCGCCATGCCTAATGGCGGATTTCAGATGGCAGTCATTGATGTTTCTTTTATCTCTCTGCGCTTAGTGCTTCCATCTGTGCTTCATTTAGTAAAGCCCTGGGGGCACGTTCTGGCACTTGTGAAGCCCCAATTTGAAGTCGGAGCAGAGAATTTAGATAGAAATGGAATTGTGAAAGAGTCTTCATTGTACCAAAAGTTAGAAAATCAAATGCGAGCGTTTGCCCTTGAGCAAAAAGTAATCGTCAAAGATTACTTTCAATCATCCATAGAAGGAAAAGATGGAAACACGGAATTTTTTATTTTTCTTCAGAAGAGCTAGCCACCTGAGCTTACTCCTGAACTTGATGTTTTTGTCTGCTTGTCAGATGAAAACAGCTCGTGTCCAGGACTCTTCTCCGCTGCCAACGCCTCGAAGTGAAGCACCGGCCCCCGCTCCGACGCCGTCCTTAACTTCTGAGGCGAAAGATTTACCAGTGGCTGAGCTGCCTCCGAAAGAGCCCCTTCGACTTGCTGTTGTCCTTGGACCTGGCTATGTCAGAAGCTATGCTTATGCTGGCTTGTTGGCCGAGTTGCATCGAGCGAAGATCCCAGTCGTTGCTGTTTCTGGCTTGGAAATGGGTGCTTTGGCCGCAGGGATCTATGCCATGAAAGGCCAAGGATTCGAAGTTGAGTGGCAAATGATGAAGCTCAAGGACTCGGATTGGTCCAATAAGGGTTTGGTAGGGGGTGTGAAACCTCTTGAAATCACATCCTTGAACAAATTCATCGGAGATGTTTTTCAGGGATCGAGGATCGAGGATGCCAAAATTGGCTTTTCTTGCCCCAGTCTGCAATTGAACACGCGTTTCCAATCGACGTTAGTGTCTCGGGGGCCATGGGTTCAAGCGCTCCCTTTCTGTTTAGCATTGCCTCCGCAATCTAAGTTCGGACAGTCATTAGCTGGGATTGCTGATCTTAAAAGCGTTGTTGATCAGCTTCGTCGTCGCGGGGCTAACCATATCGTTTACATCGGTGTTCTAGGGTCAAATCCTCAGCGGCTACCTTTAGAGTGGGCTCTCTATCAGCAGACTCTGCAGCTTCAAGCGGGGCTTTTTGATCAGAGTTTAGTGATTGATCTCAGCGAGTATGAACTTACTGATTTTGATCGACGCCGAGATATGATAAAACGTGGGCAGCAATTTGGCACCCAATGGGCGCAGCAGCTGATTAAAAAATTTGATTTGTGAGGTTGTATGAGAAAGCCCCTTGAGAGTCCTCAAATATTTCAAGAACGCAGAAAAAGATTAGCTGAATTAATTCCTGGAGCAGCTCTCATCATGGCTGCTCCACAGGAACAAGTGCGCAATGGAAGTGTTCATTTCCCCTTTCGCCAAGATTCTAATTTGTACTATTTCACTGGATTTGAAGAGCCAGAAACAGTTTTAATTTTCCGAGCTCACGAAACTCCGCAGACCGTCCTTTTCGTCAGAAAGAAAAACCCTGAAATGGAAACATGGGACGGATTCCGATTTGGACCAGAGGCTACCGAAAGTGAATTTAAAATTGATAAGGTCTATCCCATTGATGAGTTTGATAAAGTAGCACCTGAGCTTTTGAAAGGCATTGAAACGATCTACTACCGTCTTTATCAAAATCCAGCCATGGACAAAAAATTTGAAGCTGTCCTCAAGCAAGTCCAGTCTTTGCGCTACCGCGCAGGCCATGGTTATCCAGAGATTAAAGACACCAAGCCATTAATGGCTCAGTTAAGAGTGAGAAAAACCGAAGCTGAGATCCGAAATCTGCGCGAAGCGGGAGAGATCTCTGCTCAGTCCCATTTTGAAGTGATGAAATATACCCGCCCGGGGATGACCGAGCGAGAAGTGCACGGCTACTTTATTTATCAAGCTCTCAAGAGGGGCGCTGCTCGTGAAGGCTATAATGGCATTGTGGCCGGCGGTCCGAACGCATGCACTTTGCACTATGTATTCAATGATCAGAAATTGAAAGCAGGAGATCTTTTGCTGATCGACTGTGGGGCTGAGTACAACTATTACACAGGAGACATTACTCGAACTTTTCCCATTGGGGGGAGGTTCACTGACGAGCAAGCTGAAGTCTATGAAGGTGTTCTCAAAGTTCAAAAACAGCTGATCGAACATGTGAAGCCAGGAATTCCATTTCAAGAGTTCCACGAACTGGGTGCAGACTTATTGACAGACCTCATGTTTCGACTTGGCCTTCTGGCAGGACGTAAAGAAGATGCCATGAAAGCTCTTGAGCACAAAAAATATTACCCTCACGGAATAGGTCATTTCTTGGGAATGGATGTTCATGATTTGGGTTATTACAAAGACCTCAAGGGTGAACCTATTCGCATTGAAGAGAATATGGTCTTCACGATTGAGCCTGGATTATATATCCCAGCGAATGACCAAGTGGCTGCACCTAAATACCGTGGAATTGGTGTTCGTATTGAGGACAATATTCGTGTGACAGCTCCAGGGCACGAAAATCTCACAGTGGCTGCACCGAAAGAAATTTCTGACCTCGAGAAAGTTATTGGGATTGGTCCGTCGTGAATCGATGGATCTGCCAGTGGTTCTTTTGAGCTTCGTCACGGAGTTGAGACTCTGTTTTCCAGAGCTCATGGCTGGGAATAGCTGCGCCAACGGCAAGACTCAGATGGGTGGCCGATTTCAGAAGTTCAAAATCTCCCATGGTGTTGCCTGAAGCAAAAAATGGCTTTTGCTGAGTGTGCTTCAAAATTGCTTCCGCCTTGCCTTCTCGATAAGTCATGTAACCTGAGGCCTCAGCTGTGACTCTGCCTTGAGTGACTTTCGTCTCCACTCCCAAGACATGCTCATTTTTCAAGCCCAAAAGACGTGCGCCGGGCTCGACGGCCCATTTTACAGATGCCGTCACAACATACACTTGAACACCACTGTTGAGAAATTTTTCTATGAGCTTTCTTTGATCATCAAAAACGGGAGGATTAAGTTCTTGAACAGCTTGGTTGGCCCACTCCTGCACTTGTGAAAGAGTTTGACCTTGGTTAATCTGTGCCAGCCAAAGATAAGCTGGCCGAGGGTCCCCAGATTCTTTCCAGCTTCGATAGTAGTGCCATGGGTCTTGGGGTAAGTTTGTCAGAACTTGATTCCGAATCTGCCATCGAAAAAAATTTTCTCCGAGATCTGTATCCCAAAGAGTGCCATCAGCATCAAATGAAGCAACCGGCGAAGGATTAGCTTTAAGAACTTCGTCCAAAGTCCTGTCGATCAGTTGCCAAAGCTCAGGGGAAAAAGTTTTGTACTTCATATCAGTTGAGCTTAGAATTGAATGATCTCAAATGGCAACGGAGAACCAATTGTCAGACCTTTACTTAAGAATCATTCAAGCTTCTGATCTCGACGAAATTCAAGCTTTTGAAAAGAGTCAACTCGCGCAGTCTTCGATGGATCCCATGGAGCAGGAACTGTTTGCTTGGACATCCCGATGGAGAGCTGAGTCATTGAACCACTACTTGCCCATGGGATGGTCATTTCTTGCGAGAGATCGTCAAAAAAAGTCTCAGTGGAGTGATGAAGGGGAGCTCGTTGGCTATTTTATCGCACAACCCTTGCTCTTCTTTGACGGGCAAACTCAGTCTTTATGGGTTGAGCATTTATCCTACTTGAATCAGAAAGCGAAATCAGAGCTGTGTGAGCTCGCCTATCGCCTGAGCCGAGAAAAGCACTTTCAGAGAGTTTACTTACCTGATCATCAGGATCTGAGAGATTCAGTCCAAGCATGGAAGCCAGAACCTTGGGATCCAACAGCCATTTTTCTGAAAACCACAAAGGCAAAATAGACATGAAAAGATTCTCAGTTCTGGATCGAAAATCCTATCTTGAAAAATTGAAATCAGAAACATTTGATCTCTTGATTATTGGTGGTGGGATTACTGGAGCTGGTGCGGCTCGAGATGCTGCAATGAGGGGTATGAAGGTAGCTCTAATTGAGGCAGATGATTTCGCTTCGGGCACGAGCAGTCGCTCTTCGAAACTTGTCCACGGAGGCATTCGGTACCTTGAGAATTATGAATTCAAGTTGGTCTTTGAGGCTCTGAGCGAGCGAACAAAACTTTTTGAGATGGCTCCTCATCTAGTTCATCCTTTGCGCTTCATGATTCCTTTGTTTAAAGGCGGTCGAGTTGGAATGGGGCTCATGGGACTCGGAATGTGGCTTTACGATGCCCTTTCTCTCTTTCAAGCACCAGAGCTTCATGAGCGACTGAATCCGAAAGAATCGATAAAGCGACAGCCTTTACTCCAAAGTGAAAATCTCTTGGGGTCCTATGTCTACTCGGATGCTTATATGGATGATGATCGGTTAGTTTTTGAAACTCTCCGTTCCGCCAATAATTTTGGAGCTGTCCAAGTCAATTTTGTGAAAGCGACAGGGGCTCAGTTTGGCAAAGATGGAAAAATTCAATCGGTTCAAGTCGAGGACCAACTGAATCATCAGCGTTTCTCTATTCATGCGCGCCACGTGATTTCTTCGGTGGGACCCTGGACGGATCTTTTAGGTGCTGATCTTCTTCACAGATGGAAAAAGATCTTAAGACCCACCAAAGGTGTTCATCTCACATTTCATCAAGAGCGACTGCCTCTCAGTTCAGCGGTAGTGATGGCTGCTGAAAGCCGCATTGTTTTTGGAATTCCACGCCATGAAATGGTCATCGTGGGCACCACCGATACTGATTTCCAAGGGGATCCGTCCACTGTCAATACCACAGAGGAGGATGTGACCTATCTATTAGGAGTTCTAAAGCGGTACTTTCCAAAGGCAGCGATTAAAAAAGAAGATATTCTTGCTTCCTATTCTGGGGTTCGGCCGCTCGTTCATGACGGCTCTGACAATGAAGGAAAAACCTCTCGCGAACACGTGATTTTCAGTGAGCCTGAAGGAATCACTTTTGTTGCTGGTGGAAAGTACACAACTTATCGTCTCATGGCTCAGCAAGTGGTTGAAAAGGCCCTGCAGTTCTTTTCAATTGAAGAGCGAGCTCAGTGGCAAAGAGCTGCCACAGCAAGCCCCTTGAATCCCTTGGTGACGGTGGAGACTTTTGCTGACTCCACTCATTTAGTAGAGGATCTTTGTTCTCAAACTCGGCTAAGTGCTGCTGAAGCTCGACTTTTGGTGGATCGCCATGGGCTCGAGGCCCACCACCTGGTGAAGGAGTATGGCCACGACCTGAGTTACTGGGAATTTGAAGCGGCTCACGCGATCCACAGCACCATGTGTCTTCATGTCGAGGACTTCTATCGAAGACGAGTGCCACTTTTCCTAGCAACTAAAGATCATGGTTTGAGCCAGTTCAATGAAGTTTGTCGAGTCTTTGCCGAGAACTTGCCCCAGATCTTCAAGTCGGAATCCGAGGAAAAATCCAGAATTCAGAAAGCCATCGAGTCCGAGATGAAGTGGCAGTCAAGACAGCTCTAACGCGTCGAGCTGGATTCCACTTGTTGTGTGTATCTCTGTGCATTGACTCCATTTTTTTAAGTGCTTAGACTCTTTAGGATCGGAGTTTAATGCATGGGAATGTTCGACAAAGTATCAGACTATTTTTCTAACGACATTGCTATAGACTTGGGAACTGCGAACACTCTCGTGTATGTGCGCGGCCAAGGAATTGTTCTGGATGAGCCATCTGTGGTGGCAGTCCAGAAAAACTATCGCGGCACTCAGAACCGAGTTCTTGCTGTCGGTAAAGAAGCCAAGGATATGTTGGGTAGAACTCCGGGAAGTATCGTTGCTATTCGGCCCATCAAAGATGGTGTTATTGCTGACTTCGAAGTCACCCAAGCGATGCTCAAATATTTCATTCAAAAAACAATGGGATCTAAGAAGAGTCTCATTCGACCACGGATCATCATCTGTGTTCCTTATGGGATCACTCAAGTTGAAAAACGAGCGGTGAAAGAATCAGCCCAATCAGCAGGGGCTCGCGAAGTTTATTTGATCGAAGAGCCCATGGCGGCTGCGATCGGCGCAGGTCTTCCCATCACTGAGCCGAGTGGAAACATGGTTGTCGATATGGGTGGTGGTACTACGGGTGTGGCTGTCATTTCTTTGGGTGGTATCGTTTATTGTAAATCGATCAAGGTTGCTGGCGATAAATTTGATGAAGCCATCGTGAACTATGTCCGGCGCCAATTTAACCTTTTGATCGGTGAAAGAACGGCAGAAAATATCAAAGTGCAAATTGGAAATGCTTATCCATTCGAAGAAGAAAAGACCATGGAAATCAAAGGTCGAGACTTGGTGGCTGGAGCTCCAAAAACAATTGAGATCACAAGCTCGCAAGTGAACGATGCTTTGATGGATCCTTTATCAGAAGTGGTTGATGCGGTCAGGACTGCTCTTGAAAAAACACCACCAGAATTAGCTTCGGATATCGTTGATAATGGAATCGTTCTCACTGGTGGCGGAGCTATGTTAGCCAATCTTGATGTTCTTCTCCGTGAACGGACAGGTTTGCCCGTTTCGATTGCCGAAGATCCACTCACATGTGTGGTTTTAGGGTCAGGGAAGGTTCTCGAGAATCTTGATCTGTTGAGACAGCTGACGATTGAATAGACTGAGGAAGGGGAGCCATGTCAGAACAACAGGTTCGATCTGTCGCTCTCTTTTTCTTTTTAGTCTTTCTTGATGGGAAGAAAGCTGTCGATTGCTCTGCCAGAACGGTTTCCCGTCTCAGAAAACTCATTAATAAATCCAAACCTGAAATCAGTGAGACTGAAATGGTCACTGAGATATGGGCTGAATTTCAATCGAGGAAAAAAACTTTGCAGAGAGGCAAGCCGAGCTATTCCACGGAATCCGGTTGGAAGATTCCCCCAGAACTTGACTTGGGGGCCTGGAAAGAGTTTCAAAAAAATGCACTTGAAGCTGAACTCATCATTGTTGTCTTGAATCATATCCTTCAGTTGAAAGAAGAAGTCATTTCACAGGCCCTCCAAATTACGCTAGGTACAGTTCGTTACCGTGCAGGTCGGGGACTTCGACTTTTGGGGGGCTATTCGCAAGGGCCGAGGCAAGGTCTGAGGAGCTTGCCGAGCTTATGAAAATCAGTTTTTCGCTTTCAAAAAAAGGCAAGCGTCAATTCACTAGCTTCCAAGCAACCGAACTCATCTATGATGATCTCATAAATGTTTTAGATGATGACCGCAAGAAATCCCTAGCTCTCTACAAGTTGGATCACCCTGAAATTCAAACAGAAATCGAAAAAATAAAATCGGGACTCAGCTATGCAGATCAACTTTCTAAAGTCACTCTGTCGCAGGAACTCATCAAAGAAATTATGGAGCCCGAAACTACCACTGATGCAGCTCTCAAGCAAATACGCTTTCAGGACTGGCCCGTGGGACTTCGAATGGCCTTAGAGACCCTTTTGATTTCGATCATTATTGCTAGTCTTTCTATTTTCATCCCTTGGCATAAAGTCACGGCTATTCGATGGTCCGGAGATCAATCTGTAGTTCTTGCTGAAATCGATCGACAGTTTGAAATTGCTGATAACTCCCGAGAAGCTGGCGATTCTGAATCCGACAATGAGACAAAACCTGCTTTTCAAGACGAAAACATCAAGCATCAAAAACCCGAAGAGCCAAAACCCACTCAAGTGTTGGCAGTTCAGCCGACAGTTCCTCAAGCCAGTCCATCAACTACTTTGGCCCAACTGGTAAAATCATCGACGTCCACATTACCCAAGGGGGCAACGACAGGGTTTCTTTATCGCGGAAGTATTCAAACAGTAAATGCTTCAGCGGCGACTCTCAAAATTACTGAAAAATTAAGAGCAGCAGGGGGGCGTAAAGCTGGTGAAGTCGAGATGGGTTGGAGGCGTGAACAGGGAATTTACTACTACCACTTCACAATTCCAGAATCCAAGTATGAAGAAGTTCGAGCTGCGTTTTCTGAATTTGGAAACTTGAAACTCAATCGAGAAAAGCACGAACGCATCATGCCAGAAGGAATCATCAGATTGATTATTTCTGTTGAAGACAAGTCGAGGGGCGGGTCGTGAAAATGAATCCATCCTTTAGAAAGCCAAAACGAAGCCTTCGTACGATTTTGATTGTTTGGTTTTTCTTGTTTTCTGTAGTGCCACTCGCTTTTGTCACGGGTTATTCAGTTGTTAAGTACGAGAAGGCCATTGATAATGAACTTTCCCAGAGATTGCTCGGCAACGCTCGCGAAGTCAGTGTGATTATCTCGGATTTTCAATCAGGACTAAATGAGCGAAGAGATAAATATATCAAAAGTAATTCGCTCATTTACCATTTGTCGACTTCGGACTCCCAGTCGCTGAGATCACAAGCGCAAAATTGGCTTCGATCTGAGATTGCTACAAGTCTTACGTTCTTTAACCGAGATGGGAAAATGCTAGTCTCCATGTTCAAGGATGACCGCAATGAAGTGCGTGAATTTATCGGGGTGAATAACAGCGCACTGTATTTGTCTGATCAAAATATCCAAAAGATGAAAGATGTTGATCAATTTTCTTTTGTTGAGTTCGGTAACTCGCAAAAAATGTCGTTAATTGTTTTCACTAAGGTCATGAATAATTCAGGTCGACATGTTGGCTATATCGAACAGCTGATAGACCTTGAGAAAAATTTTCTTGACCGCCTCAAAAGGAGAATGAAGCTGGAACTCATTCTCCTTCGCTCAAACGGTCAACCTCTTGTTGCCACTCATAACGATTTTTATCTTTACAAGAAGGACTTCTTTGCTACCTATGTTTTACCAGATTCAAATCCATTTTTTGAGTTAAACATTCGTAACAACCCCTATGGATTTATCATGTACCCTCTGAGTTGGGGTCAGACGAACTTCTTTTTAGCTTTGGGTGCATCCAAACTGGAAGCTACCACAGTTCTGAAGAATGTGAATTTGGCTTTTTTTTCTGTCGTAGGCACGGTGATTCTTTTGCTGACGATCATGATTATCTTTGTTTCAAAGACCATCATTCGACCGATCTCTGAGCTCGTCGAAGCCATTGCTGATATGCAGAACTCTGACAGAGTTGTTGAAATTCCAATCAAAAGTGAAACTGAAATCGGTTTGTTGACCGAGTCCTTTAATCAAATGTCACGAAACGTTTCTCAAGCCCGTGCTGATTTAAAAAGAAAAATCAATGAGCTTGAGGGAGCCAACCAAGAACTCAAAGAAACTCAATCGCGCCTAGTACATTCTTCCAAAATGGTAAGCCTAGGTCAGCTTGTCGCTGGTGTGGCTCACGAACTGAACAATCCCATCGGGTTCATCTATTCTAATATGTCTCACTTGCGGGATTACAGTAACAAGCTTCTTGGATTGATCGATATCGCTCAAAGAACACCTGAGAAGTTGAGTCAGTCGATTGCTGAAAGTGATTTGGATTACATTCGTGAGGACTTACCGAAGCTCATTTCTTCTTGCGAAGATGGTGCGCGAAGGACGCGAGATATCGTCTTGGGACTTAGAAATTTTTCTCGACTTGAAGAAGCTAAGCTCAAAGAAGTAGATATTCATGAAGCTATTGATAATACACTGAATCTCCTGTCGGGAGAGACAAAGAATCGAATTCAAATTCACAAGGATTATTCGTCCCTTCCATTGGTTCTCTGTTATGCAAGTCAGATCAACCAAGTCTTCATGAACATCTTAACCAATGCTGCTCAAGCGATTGAAGGTTCAGGTAACATTTGGATCTCTACAAAATTGTCTCATTTGCTGGATAAAGAAGCAGTTTCTGTCTCGTTCCAAGATTCAGGCAAGGGCATGACCCCTGAAGTTTTAGAAAAAATATTTGATCCCTTCTTTTCTACGAAAGGGGTCGGTCAGGGCACTGGCCTCGGATTAAGTATTAGTTATGGAATTATCCAATCTCATGGTGGTGAAATCCAGGTGAAGTCGCAACCCGGAATCGGCACCGAATTTGTCATTAGATTACCTTTAAAGCCCACCACTGGCTCTTAGGCTGTCTCAGGTTGAGAACTTTATCCCTGGCACTACAAAAGTCTCGTAAAAAACCGATAGATCAAGCATGGGTTCGCGAAGCCAAAAAGATAGCCCGGTGCTCGCTCTCGGATTGCTTGTCTGCGCCGCTTTCCTTTATTTTTTGGGTTTTTCAGAGACTCAAATTCATGACTACGATCTCAGCTCTCAAATTGACGAGGTCGAAAACTCAGGGGATAGGACAGTTAATCATCACCTCTTTCTGATGGATCAAAAGCTGCAGATGGAGGCGATAAAAATGAAGCAACAAAATACATTTAAAGCCCCTGATATTCGAGGTAATTCGGTAGCGCCGCAGCCGCAGGACTTTTTACCTTTGGGAATCGATCATTCTCAAGATACTTTCGAGACCCAGGTCATCCAGGATCTTGATAACTCCCCCAGGAAACTCGATAACTACATGTCTCCGGACTCGCAAATTCAGAACCTCGTTATCGAAGAGCAAATAAAAAGAGAACAAGAATTGAAGTTTAAAAAATCAATCGCTCAGCAGTTTATCGAAAATGCCAGAGCTGGCGGCTATGATGTGAGACTTGATGATAACCTTAATGTGGTCTCAGTGAAAAAACTACGTCAACCCAGTCAAGTTATGCCGAATTTATTTCAAGGCTCAGGAAACTCAGCGAAATAGACGACTCTCTCGAAATGAAAAATAGGATTCTGTGGTAACGATCACGTGATCAGCCAAGGGAATTTCGAGAAGTTTTCCTAATTTTTTGATTTTTGTGGTGAACAAAATATCTTCTTCTGAAGGAAGAGCTACTTCGCTGGGATGGTTATGCACGAGAACGAACGTGTACGTTTTATGATTGACGAGGGTCCGGAGAATCTCTCGGGGATGGATGACAGTGTGACTAAGAGTTCCTCTGAATAACATTTCGGAGTGAATTAACTTGCAGTTCGATGAGAGACAAAGGACCCAGACCTCTTCCTGGGTCACTGACATTCTGGGTCGGAGAAAATCGGCAACGGACTTGCCATTTGTAAGATTCATATCTTGCGGTCCAGCAATCCGCATGCTCAGATTCAATAGAAAATGACCTTTTATTGAAGACAGATGCCGGCGGGCGTCCGGACAGTGAATCAATAGTTGCTTGCAGAGGGGATGTTTTACAGAATAGAGCTAGCTATGTAAGGAGCTGTTATGAAAAAACTATTAGCATTCTCATTAATTTTAATGTCGGCACTATTGTTGACCTCTTGCGGACCAAAGGCTTTCGTCAAAGGTCAGTACGATGATGTTGAGAGAACAAATCTGCTCAATGATCAGTGGTCAGAAACAGACATGCAGAACATCGTCAAAACTATGGTGGCAAGTATGGTGAAGCACCCCGCGATTGCGAGCGCAGCTAAAATGCCAATTTTGATGGTCACAAATCTTCAGAACAAAACGAGCGAGCACATTGATACTCAGTCGGTGATGGATATGGTGCGAGTGGAACTCACTCAGTCAGGAAAAGTGGCGTTTATTGACAAAGAAGCTCGCAAAGATATTTCTGATGAGTACAACTATCAGGACTCCGGATTGGTGAGCAATGAAACAAGAACAGGCCCGGGCAATCAACTCGGAGCTGATTTTATCGTGAACGGCCGTCTCGATTCGATTGTTCAAGAGGTTGGTAAAGAGAAAACTGTTTACTACAAAATCACTCTCAATATGACGAACCTGAAGACGTCTGTCATCACTTGGACAGACCAAAAACAGATCCGAAAAGCATTTAAGAAGAAAACGATTGGGCTCTAATCCCCATGAGATTCGCTTTAATCACAGCCTTGCTGTTTATTGCAGGCTGTGCTTCTTATCAGAGCAAAGTCAGCGAATCGAGATCCCTGCTGAAGCAGGGGCGAACCACAGAAGCTGTTGCTAAGTTAGAACTTTTGGCTAATGAGGAATCAAAAGATCAACTCATTTATCTGTTAGATTATGCCACAGCTCTTCAAGTGGCGGGAGATTACAATCAGAGCACTCAATTTTTTTTGAAAGCGGACCGTTTTTCTGATCTTCAAGATTATCATTCAGTCACAAATATTTTAGGTGCGACTCTAGGCGGTGAAGAGTCTATTCAGTATAAAGGCGAATCCTTCGAAAAGTTTTTGATCAACACGATGCTCGCGATAAATTTTCTGTCAGTGAACAACCAAGATTCTGCACTCGTTGAAGCTCGTCGCATTAATGAGAAAATTTCTAAAATGAAAATGGATGGCCGAGAACCTTATGAGCTGAGTCCTTTTGCTAAGTACTTGTCTGGACTTGTTTGGGAGTCTCAAGGGAAATTTGATGATGCTTATATTTCATTCGAGCAGACCTATCAATTGGACCCATCGATTCCATTTGTTAAGGAAGATCTTATCCGTGGGGCTATCAAAGCTCGGCGTTCTGAGGTTGCTCAAGACTGGAAGCAGAAATTCAGTGAAGTTGAAGAGTCTGACTTGTGGTTGAGTCGCCAGCGAGGAGAGCTCGTTGTGTTAGTGCAGCAAGGTTGGGGGCCGGTGAAAGGCTCTCGGTCTGGCGATTACACCTTCCCGCAACTTTTTCCACAAAGTTCTGAAACAGCTTATGCCCAAGTCTCAGTGGATGGGCAGCCGGTAAAGACAACTCAAGTTGTCTATAATATCGAAAAAGTGGCTATCGAAACCATGAACAAAGATTACGGCGCTCTTGTGGCCCGCAGGGTGGGAGGCGTCGTTGCTAAAGCGGTGGTGGCTGATCAAATTCGTCAGAAAAATCAGCTTGCCGGAGATCTTGCTTGGATTGCAATGAATGTTGCAGATCGTGCAGATGTTCGCCAATGGTCCACTTTGCCTGAGACCATTCAGATGGCTCGTCTGCAGCTGCCACCAGGAAAGTATAAGATGAAAATTCACGGAATTTCAGCAGAGGGGAACCCAACAGGCGAATCCATTGAAGATGTCCTGGTCAATATCAAATCTGGCCAGAGAACATTCGTTACTTGGCGCGCGCTCAAATAAAAAACCCGAGCTTTCACCCGGGCTTTCTAAATTCACACTTTCAAATACCGACTATGTATTGCCAGTAGGTAAGTTAGGTGTATCGTCATCTGATAACCCAGGAAGAATTGTTGCTTTTTCAGCAGCATTTTTACTGGTGTTATCAGCAGCGACGCGTGCGGCAGCAGAAGCGACTCTTGCTTCCAAGTTCTGTTTCACGTCGTCTGAAGAAGCTCTTTCAGCTTGCAATGCAGCAGCTGCAGCTTGCTTCATCATATAGTCTTGAGGAAATGCACCTAATTTGGCTAAGTAGCTAGAGATGCTTCCGTTGCCATTTTGAATAATTTCGCGAAGCGTGAAAAGAGGAGCATACTGAGAAGCTTTCTTTTCAGACTCGAAAATGATCTGAGTCAAAGTGGCAGCAGTGATGTCATTCTTAGACTTGTTGTCGATAACCATCACCTCTTCGTTTCCACGAATCATTTTTGCAATATCATCCAGAGTGACGTAGCAGCTCTGCTGAGTGTCGTAGAGCTTACGGTTCTGATATCTCTTGATGATTTTGATTTTGCCGCTGTTTGAAGCTTTCATGCCTGTCACAGTTTCCATCTGGTTAATCAAAGTGGCCTCCCCCAGAGTTAAGTTGTTAAAACCTTTGGGCTTTAGATGGGCGCAACCTAGCCCTGCCGCCACATCTTGTCAAGCGAGGGGCCGAAAGGCATTTCGACACCACGCACTATTTTACTTAATCTCAGACTCAGACACTTTGCTTAAAGGTTAGGCAAAAAATAGCTGAGCACTCAAGTTTTCTACTAGCTGTCCGAAAAGCTCTTACTAGACAGAGGTCGAGGCCTATGAGTAATATAAATTCCAAGGAAAATCAAATGGTTAAGACAGGTGGAATTATGGGTCTGTTTTCCATACTGACTCTCTGCTGCTGGCTCCTGGCGCCTGTTTTTTCAACACAGTCTCATCTCGAGATTGAAAAGACTCAAATCAAGGCACAAAGTCTCGGCTACCAGTTACTTCAAATACACAGGGCGTCAAAGTCATCTAGAGCTCCCGCCTCTGCTGCAGAAGTTAGTAGCGAGGGCAGCCTTGGGACCGATCTTTGGGGTCAGCCCTTTCGGTATAGCATTTCTTCCGACGGCAGTGTCCTTGTCTATTCTCTGGGCAAAAACAAAAGAGTGGAAACCATCGTCGACCAAGCTTTTGTGATGAATAAGCAAATGAGCTTTGGAGGCGATGATGTCGGGGTTTGGATTCAGGCGAAGTAATTTGAGACATAAAAATTATTGTCCCCGACTATCGTCTAAATCCCTGAAAGTTCAATCAAGCTCGCCTCTGTGATGGCCGAAAAGTCAGTGGAGAGGGGGCCTTCATGCAAGCAAGGCTTTCAAGAAAAATAGGTTCGGCTCTAGCTCTGATTCTCAGTCATTGTTTTCTTCAAGCTTGCTCAACCAGTACGAAGACTTTCCAAAGGCCTTACTTTGAAGCTTCTTATCAAGATTACAACCGAGCTCCTGCTTCAATGACTCCACCAGCCAATGCGGGCGAGGGTCAGCACCCTCTGGATCCTGTCTACATGAGAACTCAAGCGGATTACCATTTTGCCATTGCTGAAGCCCATAGCTTTGAAGGAAATCACCACAAAGCCGTCGAGTCGCTGAAAATGGTACTGATTTATGACCAAGAATCCGCTCAATTGCCTCTTCGGCTAGCCGCCGAGTACGTGAAATTAGGCATGCTTTCTGAGGCGTTGGAATATGCTGAAATTGCCAAGAAGAAAAATCCGAAGTTAATCGATGCGCGCATTCTTCTCGGCGGCCTTTATTCAACTCTGAAGGCTTACGATAAGGCGCTGACTGAGTATCAAGAGGTCTTGAAGTTAAATCCAGATAACATTGAAGCTCCGCTTTATATCGGTGGAGTCTACGCAGAACAGAAAAAATTCGATAAAGCGGCTCAAATGTTTGAGTCAATGGCTCGGAGGGACTCTTACCCCCACCCGCACCTGATTCAATTTTACTTGGGTCGCATCCGAGCTGAACAAAAAGGTGAAAAGTATCAAAGAGCGGCAGAAAATGCGTTCAAAAAAGCGCTGGAATTAAAGCCTGATCACCTGGAGTCTCTGTTGGCTTTGGGCGAGATGCACGCTCGTCGGGGAGACTCCAAGTCAGAACTAGAGCTTTACCGATTGTTTCAGCGGGATCATGGACCCGATTCTCGATTAGCTGAAATTCTCGTGGATAAGTATCTCGAGGCGGAAAATTTGGATGCTGCGTACGATCAGTTAGTCATTCTTGAGAAAGAGTCCGAAGACTCACTCAACATCAAAGTGAGAATGGCTTTGGTGCTGATCGAGAAGAAAGACTTTCCTTCAGCCGTAGAAAAGCTACAAGAGGTTCTTCGCGCTGTCCCCGAATCTGACAAAATCAGATTTTATCTGGCAGCCGTTTATGAAGAAATGAAAGATAACAAGAACGCAATTAAGCACTTTAAGAGGATTCCTTCAGAAAGCCCATTCTATGCTGAGTCTATTTTACATGCGAGCTACTTGATGAAGCAGCTAGGTCTGACGGATGATGCTCTTGATTTGGTGCGAACAGCGCTTGAGAAGCGTAAAGACATTCCTCAATTCTACCCGATCTATGCTTCTTTGATTGAAGATCCTAAAGATTATCCTCAAACCCTCAGCAAGCTTCAGGTCGCTGATGAAATGTTTCCTGAAAACGTTCAAATTAAATTCTTCCTCGGTATGATTCATGACAAGCTAGGAAATAAAGAAAAAGTTCTGGAGAGTATGGAAAAAGTAGTCGAGCTGGATCCCAATCATGTTCAGGGCTTGAATTATTTGGCTTTCACGCTGGCTGAAAAGGGACTTCGCTTAGAGAAAGCTGAATCATTGGTAAGACGAGCTCTCGAGCTTGAGCCCAATGATGGCTATATCATGGATACTCTGGGCTGGATCTTGTACAAACAAGGTCGTCTGAAAGAGAGTATTAAAGTTCTTGAAGCCGCCCATCAAGCTGTTCCCGACGAGTCCATCATTGCTGAGCACTTGGGAGATGCCTACTATCGCCACGCTTTAGTCAGCAAAGCTCGAGAAATGTACATTCGTGCTGTAGAAGTTGAAGTGGATGAATCAAAAATTAAAGAAATTCGTGCAAAGATCACGGCAATTGATAATCAAGAATTGAAACTGGGCTCTGCGCAGCAGCGCCAGCCAGCCTCAATTGAGCCCGCAAAATAAGTCAAGGCTGATATTTCAGAAAAACACCCATCTGGGCCACTATTTGCCAGCTTCGGTCGTTGAGAGATGTTCCCAAGAAATGTAGGACTGCAATCTCAAAATCATAAATCATCCGATCTGATTTGTTGCATGGACATCAAGCTCTGTGGAACTATTTCCAATATGAAACAAACAATTAAGCTCTTTCAGATTTGTCTTGTGGTGTTGGCATTGATCAACGGGGGTTGCGCAACAGTTTATAAATATGAATCTGGCAAAAAGGAAGGAACTTGGAAAACAGAAATATTTTTTAACGATAAACTGAAGAATAAATCTCAGACTGTTTCTGCAGTCGTTTTTGCAGACAGATCTTGGCCTCTGCGAATGGAAGTGACGGGAACATTGGGTGTTTCTATAGCCAGTCTTTTGATTGACGAGTTTAAAATTCATGGGCTACTTCATTTAAAAAAGCAGTCCATTACGGGCGAAAACTCTGCACAGTCGATCCGTTCGGTGATTGGATATGAATTGCCTCCTGAAGCTTTACTGAGTGCCTTTTTTGATGAACCCATCAGAGATAAAAGCTGGAATTGTCGCCAAGATCCGAGCGGCAAAATTGAAGAGTGCCGTCGTTTAAAGGATAAATTCAAGATCACTTGGGCAGATCGAGAAGAGGAAAAGAAGAAAATTACGCTAGAGTCAGATCAATTTGAAGCTCAAATTTTTGTCAAAGATTTCCAGCCTAAAGTCCTGAACCGAGACCGGGTTTTTAAGCTCAATATTCCTTCCAGTTATAAGCAGTATAAGGTGAGCCCTTAGCTGCGCTAAAGTTTAAATAAAAACGTCTCGTTTTATGACTTTGCTTTAACTGATTTCCCTGACATCTGGGTATAATAGGCGTAGGGGCAGATTCCGCCCTCAAAACCGCCCTCATGGGCCATTCAAGGAGCGACTTTATGGCCAAGAATGTCGACCTCTCATCTATCGTCAGAAACTGGCAGACTCATCATGGTGTATACCAGCATGGATGGTCGGGGAGCTTTCAAGACTACTTGGATCTGGTGAAATCAAATCCGAAAGTAACGAGAAATGCTTATCAGCGCATGTACGACATGATTCTCGAGGCAGGAACTGAAGAATATGTGGACTTCAAAAAGCCTGTGGTCAGGTACAAATTTTTTGATGATACCAAGAACAACGGCAAAGATGCTGTGTTTGGGCTTGATGTTCAGCTCATGAAACTAGTTAATGTCTTAAAAGCGGCGGCACTCGGCTACGGAACCGAAAAAAGAGTGATTCTGCTGCACGGACCTGTGGGTTCTGCGAAGTCGACAATTTGTCGCATGTTGAAAAAAGGTCTCGAAGCTTATTCAAAAACGGATAGCGGCGCAATGTATACTTTCGAATGGATTGATCCAGATAATCAGCTGGATGGGCTGCTTGGAAAAGAGGCGAAAGCATATCAGTCGCCAATGAACGAAGAGCCACTTTTGCTCGTTCCTGAAGATTTGAGAGCGCAAGTGATCGAAGAGATCAATCGTGGTCAGGACGGCACTTTCCGAGTGACTATTGATGGCGAGCTGAGTCCCCCTTCTCGCTTTATTTTCAAAGCTTTGATGGACCGCTATCAAGGCGATCTTTTAAAAGTTTTTAAACATGTACGAGTGAAGCGTTTGATTCTTTCTGAAGCGGATCGAGTCGGAATTGGAACCTTTCAGCCGAAAGACGAAAAAAACCAAGACTCAACAGAGCTGACAGGAGATATTAACTACCGAAAAATTGCAGAGTATGGATCAGACTCTGATCCGCGCGCTTTCAATTTTGACGGAGAATTCTGTGTTGCCAACCGTGGAATGATCGAGTTCGTTGAAGTGCTGAAACTCGATGTAGCTTTCTTATATGATCTATTAGGAGCTTCGCAAGAACACAGAATTAAACCTAAAAAATTCGCGCAAACTCACATTGATGAAGTGATCATCGGGCACACCAACGAGCCTGAGTATCGACGGTTGCAGGACAATGAATTTATGGAAGCTCTCCGTGATCGTACTGTAAAAATCGACATTCCTTACATCACTCGATGGAAAGAAGAGATCAATATTTACAAAAAAGATTTCAATGCCCAAAAATTGCGTGGAATTTCGATTGCTCCACATACCATTGAAATGGCAGCGATGTGGGCTATCCTGACCAGACTTGAAAAGCCTAAGAAAGCAAACTTAAACCGAATCCAGAAGCTGAAGCTTTATAATGGAAAAACTCTTCCAAACTACACTGAAGACAATGTTCGTGAGCTTCGTAAAGAAACGATTCGCGAAGGTCTCGAAGGAATCTCTCCTCGATATATCCAAGATAAACTTTCGAATGCTATCGTAGCAGCACAACAGAATAACAAAGGATCTGTGAATCCATTCTTGATTTTGAATGAGCTTGATAGTGGCCTAAAGCATCACTCTTTATTAAGTGATGAAGAGAAAAAAGCAGACTATCGAGAGCTCTTGGGCGTTGTTCGCCAAGAATACGAGGAGATAATTAAAGGTGAAGTTCAACGAGCAATAAGTGCTGATGAAAGCGCCCTTCAGAGGCTGTGTGCAAATTACATCGACAACGTGAAAGCCTTTACTCAAAAGGAGCGAGTGCGGAACCCTTTTACGGGTGTGGATGAAGAGCCCGATGAAAGACTCATGCGTTCGATCGAAGAAAAAATCGAAATTCCCGAATCTCGAAAAGATGATTTCCGCCGAGAAATTATGAACTACATCGGAGCTTTAGCTTTGGATGGAAAGAAGTTCAACTACAAGATGAATGATCGTCTTCATAAAGCATTAGAGCTCAAACTATTCGAAGATCAAAAAGACACGATTAAGCTCACCTCATTAGTCTCTTCAGTCGTGGATAAAGACACTCAAGAAAAGATTGATATTGTGAAGACTCGATTGATCAAAGATTTCGGCTACGACGAGATATCGGCAACAGATGTTCTGCACTATGTGGCGAGTATTTTTGCTCGGGGAGATATTAAAAACAAAGCCTAGATATTTTCTAGGCAGAGTTGAGGACTTATGTCGATCAAAGAAGACCTGAATCGCTTTCGCGATATCATTCGAGGAAAGATCAAAGAGGACTTCCGAAGGTTTGTGAGTCAGGGCGAGATGATTGGCAAAAGAGAAAATGAGTACGTGAAAATCCCACTTCCTCAAATTGAGATTCCCACCTTTCGTTATGGGCCCAAAAATCAAGGCGGGGTCGGGCAGGGTGAGGGTAAGCCAGGTGATTCTGTGGGTGAAGCTCAGCCAGGCCAAGGCCAAGCTGGGAATACCCCTGGTGAGCATATGTTAGAAGTTGAATTCACTGTTGGGGAACTCGCTCAAATTCTGGGAGAAAAACTTGCTCTTCCAAACATTAAACCCAAAGGGCAAAAGAACGTTGAGACGACTAAGACGAAATACTCTGGCTTGGCTCCTGTGGGCCCTCAAGGACTTCGACACTTTAAGCACAGTTATAAACGGGCTCTCGCTCGGCAAATTTCTTCGGGAACCTACAATCCAGGTGATCCTATGGTGATTCCTCGTCGCGAGGATATGAAGTTTAAGTCCTTCAAGACAGTGACGAAGCCAATGACCAAAGCAGTTGTCATCTACATGATGGACGTTTCTGGATCTATGGGCGACGAGCAAAAAGAAATTGTTCGCATTGAAAGCTTTTGGATCAATGCTTGGTTGCAAAAGCACTATAAGGGCCTTGAAACTCGATTCATTATCCACGATGCAGCAGCTAAAGAAGTGGATGAGAGCACTTTCTTTAAAACCAGCGAGTCTGGAGGCACCCTGATCAGTTCGGCATATAAGCTTTGCCAGGAAATGATCGAGAAAGATTATCCACCCAATGAGTGGAATATCTATCCATTTCACTTTAGTGATGGAGATAACTGGAGTGGTGAGGACACACGTTTGTGCATTAGGCTTTTGCATGAATTTTTCCTATCAAAGTGCAATGCCTTTTTTTACGGACAGGTTGAGAGCAAATACGGAAGTGGGCAGTTTTTGAAAGACTTACAAAAAGAATTTGGCAATGATGATCGCGTGATCACCAGCCAGATCGAGAACAAAGATAAGATCATGGATTCCATCAAGGACTTTTTAGGAAAGGGGAAGTAGGTATGGCTAACCTAACACCCGAACTCGAAGCAGAAAGAAAAAAAATCTGCGGACATGCTAAAGAAGTCGGTCTCGATTTTTTCGAAACTATTTTTGAATTGATTACCTATGATCAGATTTGCCAATTCGCGGCGTATGGAGGCTTCCCCGTGCGCTATCCTCATTGGAAATTCGGAATGGAGTATGAGCACCTTTCAAAGTCCTATGAGTACGGTCTTTCGAAAATCTATGAAATGGTGATCAACACGGACCCTTGCTATGCCTACTTGATGGAAGGCAACAGCATGATGGACCAAAAATTGGTGATGGCGCATGTTTATGGCCACTGCGACTTTTTCAAGAACAATATTTGGTTCTCTAAAACTAATCGCAAAATGATGGATGCCATGGCGAACAACGCGACTCGTATTCGTCGGTACATGGATCGCTACGGACAGGATGTTGTTGAAAACTTTATCGATCGCTGCTTGTCCATAGAGAATTTGATTGATCGCCATTCCGTTTATACGACGACCTCAATTACAAAGTCGCAGACGCCAGCACAAGAAGCGCCAACTTTGCTGCGCTATGAGCGGGATTATATGAGAAACTACATCAATCCCCCGGACTATATTGAGGCCCAGAAGAAAAAGGCTCAAGAAGAGGCTTCAAAACAAAATCGTTTCCCCTCGCAACCAGAGCGCGATGTGCTCAAGTTTTTGTTAGCCTATGGTCCCTTAGAAGACTGGCAGCAAGATGTGCTCGGAATCATTCGAGATGAGGCTTACTACTTTGCGCCACAGGGGATGACAAAGACAATGAACGAAGGGTGGGCTTCGTATTGGCACACTCACTTGATGACTCGAAAAATTCTGAATGACTCAGAGATTATTGATTACGCTGACCACCACTCGGGAACAGTGGCCATGCATCCTCAGGGCTATAATCCCTATAAAGTGGGGCTTGAGCTCCTCAAAGAGATTGAAGAGCGTTGGGACAAAGGACGTTTTGGCCGGGAATGGGAAGATTGCGATGACGTTCGTGAGAAAAAGCACTGGGACAAAAAAACCATGCTTGGAAGGGAAAAAATTTTTGAAGTGAGAAAAATATATAATGATGTGACTTTCATCGATGAATTTCTCACCGAAGATTTTTGTGTTCGGAACAAAATGTTTGTTTATAAGTTCAATAAGCGAACGCAGCAGTTTGAAATCGATACGAAAGATTTTAAAGCGATCAAAGCCAAGCTCCTGTTTCAAATGACGAATTTTGGTCAACCGATTATCAAAGTCCTTGATGGCAACTTCGAGAACCGGGGAGAGCTCCTCTTAGGTCATCTCTGGGAAGGTATTGATATGCAGCCTGATTACCTCCAGGAAACAATTAAGAATGTTTTCGGAGTTTGGGGGCGCCCTGTAAATTTAGCGACCATTATGGACGGCGAAGGTCATATGTACCGCTATGATGGCGAGAAGATCCAGGTCGTTAAAGATTCTGCGGTGGCTTCAGTGGCCCCTGAAAAACCGGAAGAAGAAAAGAAAACTCCTTAGTCCGCCTTGGCTTCAAAATATTGAAGATCAACAAAGACAGCCGCGGCCAAGATGATTTTGCGATCATCATTGGAAAGGCTGGATTCGTGAAATCCCAATCGGAATTGATCTGCATCGGTGAAGACTTCTTTCAGGAGACCACTCCATTTTTTTTCGATGAGGGCCACAGGTCGGCCGTTCTCGGTGATTGGGAAAGTCCAAATTTTCCAAAGGGGGCTTTTCATCAAGTAGTTTCGAAAAGTATTTTGTGAGCGCAACGAAAATTTCTTCGAAATGAGGGCGAAATTTTGTTCCATTTCGCCAAGGATGCGCCCTTGGGGATCTTTGACTGTGAATTTTTGAAAAAAGAATCGAAAGGGATGATGAACCGTGAAGAGAATTTGTCTTTGCTCATTGAAGAAATGAATTTCATAGGATCGCCAGTGCCCTAAGAATTGCCGAGCAAGAAAGGCAAAAAAGCCTTTCTGCTGTTCGGCTGCATAAGCGACCACTTGGCCATTTTCATCAGAGATTCGGTACTTGTTTCTGGTCTCAAATCCGACCAGCTCCCAAAGCTCACGCACTTGCTGAATGACGAGACCCCGAGTTTGGGATAAATCCATGCTTCCTCCAAAAAAACTTTGTCTGACATGCAGGATCCAAGTACCTTTGAGACATGTCAAATTCAAAGCTGGTTTGGTCTGATGACCCGCGCGACAAGAAATGCGAAAAATGTGGCGAGTTCATGAAGAACTGTGATTGTGAACCTATTGTGCATGTGAAAAGCAATAACTGGGTCGCTGTTTTTCGTATCGAAAAAGGTGGTCGGGGTGGAAAAACAGTCACTGTGATTGATCAACTTCCCAAAAACGAACTTTTTTTGAAAGATCTTTGCAAGGAGCTTAAAGCCAAATGCGGCACTGGCGGCACCTACTCGATGGCTGGACAATACGGACTGATTGAGATTCAAGGTGACAAACGAATTCAGATCAAATCTATTTTTGATAAGAAGTCATACAAGTACAAGGGAATGTAGGAATGAAAACACTGGGATTCTTCGTTGTCTTTTCAATCTTGGGTGGTCTCGCTTGGTCACAGACCGACACGACGACAACAACTTTGGCTCCTTCGATAAAGCTCACTGTTCAAGAAGCCAAAGATGAATGTAAAAAACAAAATCATGAAGGCAAAGATCTTCTTGATTGTATTAAAGCAAAGGTTAAATGATGAAAGAGATCTGCCTTCTGTCATTGGTGAAAATACTTCTTTTCGATACTAAGACTTCTTTGAGTTTTCAGCCAGAGAGCGAATGCGATCAAACTCTTTGGTTGAAACCACAGGTCGAGCTTCATTTCTGGCCGACAAAGACATTTGATTCATCTGATTCACTCGCTCTTGTGACGGCGGGTGAGTGCTGAGGGCATCTGACAAAGACGTAAGCGCCCCCTTATTTCCGCCACTCTTTTTCTCCATTTCTAGCAGCTTACTATAGAACCGACCGACATGGTCTTTATCATAACCTGCAGCGAGCGATGTGCGAAAGCCGATACGATCAGCTTCCATTTCGTCTTCTCGTGAATTCGCCATAAATGCATACTTTTGCACGAGCAAGCCGCCACCGACGCCCGCTGTGGCGCCAAGTTCTGTGGCTTTGCTCAAGCAGTCTTTATCTGCCGGAGGACATGCGAGTCGACCGATTCCGTATCCGAGGACTCCGCCCAAGACTCCTCCGCCCAATGCGTATTTCCATGATTTCGACTGCTCACGTTTCGCTTTGTCCATTCGCTCGGCGGTGTGACGAGCTTTGACATGGCCAATTTCATGACCAATGACACCAGCGAGCTCAGCCTCTGATTCGGCCATGGCTAAAAGAGGAACCGTGACCATGATCGTGCCAGCAGGCAGGGCAAAAGCATTTACATAATTCACATCCACCACTGAAAAATTGTAGTTGTAGGGGTTTCCTTCGAGTTGATTAGCTGCCACAATTCGGCGGCCGACTTGACTGATGTAGTTTTGAAATTCAGTATTTTGCGCTAAAGGATAGTCTTTGCGCATTTGAGGCATCACTTCTTGAGTCATCTTCTTTTCATCTGCGACAGACAGACTCGTCTTTTGTCCCGAGTTATCGCCTTCCCGAAAGCGGGATTTTTTCGTCGTCGCACAAGCAGCCATCAAAAATCCCAGTGAAGCGAGGAAAGCTCTTCGCCCCATGGGGGTCGAAGTCCATTCATCCAAATGTTTTTCAAATTCTTTCAAAGTTTTTTCATTCATGACGTCGGCTCCTCAAAGTTTTAAAAAAGTTTTTGAGTTCGATTTGGCATTCAGCTTCGAGCACGCCCCCTTTCGAGGGGTAGCGATGATTCAATCGCTGATCTTCGCCAATTTGATATAAAGATACGACACCGCCAGCTTTGGAATCAAAGGCACCAAAAACGACACGACCAATTCTGGCCTGCCAAAGTGCCGCAGCACACATTACACACGGCTCCAAAGTCACATAAAGAGTCGCTTCTGAAAGCCTCCAGCGACCGAGTTTTAGAGCAGCTTTGTGCAAAGCTAAAAGCTCGGCATGACCTAAGGGTGAAGGAATTTCTTCTTTCCGGTTATGGGCTTTCGCTACGACGTTCTCACCAACCACCACAACAGCGCCTACCGGGACCTCAGCCTTGGCAGCGGCTTTTTTGGCCTCTAAGAGTGCGATTTTCATGAATTTTTCGTCATTTTGATGCATGGCGCACTCCTCTCTGAAATTTCTTCGCCAGAGTCCCTCCTCCAGTCTTAGGAAATATTTGAAATCACGTCAATTTCTGTTATACCAAACCCTCTGATTGCACATTCGAAGGGCAGGTGATTTCTGTGGCAATGGTAAAGATTCGTGACAGCGAAAGCTTTGAATCAGCTTTCCGTCGTTTCAAAAAGTCTTGCGAAAAGGCAGGTATTCTTTCTGAAGTCAAAAAACGCGAACACTTCGAAAAACCAAGCGTACGCTTGAAGAAAAAATCTTTGGCAGCTCGTAAAAGAGCAACCAAAAAAACAAAAAGATCTTGGGGCGACTAGTTCACCTTAGGTCAAGTGACCAATTAAGATTTTCAAAGGGAGCTTGGGCCAACCAACTCCCTTTTTTTTCTGTGGAGGAATGGGCATGGAAATTCGTAATCGACTACTGAATGATATGAAAGAAGCTATGAAGAACAAAGACCAGATGAAGCTGGAAGCGATTCGCTTTCTTCAGGCGGCCATCAAAAATAAAGAAATTGATATGCGTCCTGATCCTATCACAGAAGAAGAAGTCATGGGTGTTATCAAACGCATGATCAAGCAAAGAAAAGAATCCGCAGAGCAGTATCAAGCAGCCAATCGACAAGATCTTGTCGATAAAGAAATGGCTGAGCTCAAAATTTTAGAAACCTACTTGCCAGCTCAAATGGCCAAAGAGCAGGTGGAAGCTATTGTCACTGCGACGATTGCAGAGCTGAAAGCATCATCTGTCAAAGACATGGGCCCTGTGATGAAAGCGGTCATCGCAAAGACCGCGGGACAAGCAGACAACAAAATGGTCAGCGAAATTATTAAATCAAAACTCACTTAGTTTTTAGACTCGAGACGGAATGAAGTTTACTCCTGAGTTTATCGAGCGAGTCGCTGAAGCGAATAACATCGTCGACGTGATCTCACCCTACACGCAGTTAAAACCCTCAGGCGGTGGCTTGATGGGCCGTTGTCCATTTCCGGATCATCCTGAAAAAACAGCCAGTTTCTCTGTCTCTGAAACTAAACAGGTGTACCATTGTTTCGGCTGTAAAAAGTCAGGCAACATTTTCTCTTTCTTGCAGCAGTATAATGGAATGTCTTTCCGTGAAGCTGTGGAGTTCCTGGCTCACCGGGCCCACATCGCTTTGCCGGTGGAAGATAAGAAAGAAAGCGATAAGCAAGATCTGGCCACACAGAAAAAAAGAAAAGTCATCGAAGCAAATAAGCTGGCTGCGCATTACTTTCGCGAAACTTTCAAACGCTTACCGGAGGGGCATCCAGCAAAAGTATATGCCGAGAAACGCGGCCTTGATGTCGACACTCAAAATGAATTTCTGATCGGCTACAGTTCCGATGAATGGGACGGTCTACTGAAGTATCTCGAAAGCCAAGGGGTTCTGGCGGCAGTGGCTGAAGAAGCAAAACTTGTGAAAGCGAGATCACAGGGTAAGTCAGGGCACTTCGATCTTTTTCGCGAGCGACTTATGTTCCCCATCCTTTCCACCATGGGCGAAGTATTGGCCTTCGGTGGTCGAATCATTGAAAAGGGCGAGCCAAAATATTTGAACAGCCCTGAAACCCTCGCTTTTCATAAAGGCCGCGTTCTCTATGGCCTGTATCATTCGGCAAAGTATATTCGCAGTGAAGATTCTGTGTTGGTCGTTGAAGGCTACATGGATCTCATTGCTTTGTACAAGAATGGTATTCGCAACGTGGTTGCTCCCATGGGAACAGCTCTGACTTTCGATCAGGCAAAAATTCTTCGAAGGTCCACCAAGAATGTTGTGGTTTTATTTGATGGTGATAGCGCCGGGATTGCAGCTGCTGAAAGATCATTGCCCGTTTTGCTTGAAGCAGATTTACACCCGAAAGGTTTGATTCTTCCTGATGAGTTAGACCCCGATGAGTACATTGCGGAACATGGAGTCCTGGCTCTGCAGGAAAGAATTCAACAGGCCACAGATCTTTTAACCGTGGTTTTGTCTCAGTGGATGCAAGGTTATAGGGGTGAAGCGTCACAAAAGGTTCAGCTAGCAGATAAACTCAGGCCAGTCTTCTCCAGTATGCAAGATCCTCGCCTGAAGCAACTGTATGTCATCGAAGTCGCCCAGAAGATGGGCGTGGATGAAAAATGGCTGAAAACAGCTCTCTTGAGTCAGAATTCTTCGATGGCTCAAAAGCCACAGGAAAATCTTTCAAATCAAAATAAACCAGCTGAGATGCAAAACTCCGCGCCTTTAATGAAGTCAGTAGCAAACGAAGTGCCAGAGACAAAGATCTTTTTGAAGGGAATTCCCCAAGCAGAGCAGCTTTTAATGGCGATGGCGCTCAAGAGTCGTGCCAATTTTGAAATTTTTCTCAAAGCGGATGTGATTCCAGCACTTCAACATTCTGGATCCAGAGAAGTGCTCGAAAGGGCAGCAACCGTTTATAGACAATCCCCTGAAAAGTTTGATAAGTTGATCAGTCTACTCACGACCTGTGTCGATAATCCTGCGCTGTTGATGGCAGGCCTTCCTTTAGGGAAGACAGACATTGAGATCGAAGTAGCGAACGAGGAGGACAGTTTAATTCTAAAAGATTGCATCCGGAAAGTTCGAGATCTATTTCTTCAAAACCAGATCAAGCAACTGACTCTCGAACTGAAAGTGCAGAACTCGCCAGAAAAACTTTCTCTGTTGGCGAAGTTGCAAAAAGAAAGAATTCAACTGTCCAAGCTCTAAACAAACAGAATTTTGAATTTGAGAAGTAGATAGAGAATCAACAAGGACAAATGATGAAATCAAAACAAGAAGAGCAAGTGAAAGTTTTGACCGTTCAAGAACAAGACTC